>JAAYCU010000008.1 GCA_012729595.1 Phycisphaerales bacterium | reverse complement strand
CGATTTACACCGGAAAACTGATCGGCACGCTACTCCTCGTTGATCCCTGACAGAACACCCCGCCCGGCCGCGAAACCTTGCCTGGGCGCACGGGCACTCTGGCTCGCATGTTTCCTTTACGGAATACGAGGAAGCATAGGGACAAGGACAGCCGGAGCGTTTATTCCAGTTCGGTCAGGTGCCAGGCACGGAGCAGTTCGGACACGCTCCACGCCTGGGCAATACAGCCACGCGGGGTATGCGGCGAATCACCATCGAATATCTCACTGATCGAACCGATGCCAGCGGTTTGCAGATGCTCCAACAGCGGCCCCAGTTGCTTGCGCATTTGTTTCTTTGCGTGGTTCGAAAACTTGTGTACACGCAGATAAGCTTCAACGAACGGGCCGATCAGCCAACCCCAGACCGTGCCCTGATGATAAACGCTGTCGCGATCGAAGGGGCCACCCTCGTAGCGGCCGCGATAGGATGGATGGTGGGGCGATAACGAGCGCAGACCGTATGGAGTCAACAATTCACGCTCCACGCAACGCAAGACGGCCTGTTGGCGAGCCTGGCTGAGCGGGGAATGGGCCAGGCTGACCGCGAAAATCTGGTTAGGGCGAATGGCCATGTCCTTCCAATCGCTGCGTACCACATCGTAGAGGCATTGATAATCATCGTTCCAGAAGGTTTCGACGAAAGATTGGCGACAGTTTTCGGCCAGCTTGAGATAATCTATCGCCTGGGACGAGCCATTACGCCGCGCCCGTTCGGCCAGAGTCATCAGATCATGATACCAGAGAGCATTTACCTCGACCGGTTTGCCGTGCCGAGGAGTGAACACGATATCTCCGCACTTGGCGTCCATCCAGGTAAGTTGGGTAGTCGCGTCGCCGCAGGTCAGCAGCCCGTCGTCCTCAACGCGGATATTGAACCGGGTTCCGGCCACGAAAGCGTCCACCACCCGGGCGCAGGCCGGAGCGAGAATTTCCTTCCAGGCGTACTCGTCACCGCTGGCCTGGACATAGGCATCGGCCGCATGCATGAACCACAGGCTGGCGTCCACGCTGTTGTAATCCCGGCCATCACCGTAATCGCTGAAACGGTTGGGGATTAGTCCGTCCTGCTGGGCGGATGCGAATACCTCTAATACCTGAAGGGCCTCGGCGAACCGCTCCGTCTCCAAGAGCAGGCCGGGTAAGGCGATAAACGTATCCCGCCCCCAGTCGCCGAACCAGGGGTAGCCGGCCAGGATGGTGGTCAGATCGGCGTTATCCGGTCGGCGGCGGCGGACTACGAAGGCGGAGGCGGCCGTGCGTAACTGTTGCTCCGCGATGCACGGGCCGATTTCCGGTTCAGCGGCGGCGGCCGGGGCGGTCGAAGCCGGAAGCGGATGGGCCCGGCCGGAAAAATCCGCCACGGCCCGCAGTTCGACCTCTATTGATCCGGAACCTTGAGCCTGGAACCAGCCGGGAGTATAGAGGTCTTCCTGATGGTCCTGGCCCCGAGCCGCTTCCTCGCGATAGGTAATGCGATACCACCAATCCGGTCGGCCCTCAAAAGCCACCGGCGAACCTTCGCTGCTCCAGCGAGCCTGCATCCAAATCCTCGGACCATCGGCAAAAGCATCGACGGCCACCCAATCGGCGGTCTGCTCGACGGCGTATCCGGGGGCAAACGCATGGGTGAGAGCATGAAAATCGCGCATAGCCAGGAACGGGGCCAGATCCAGCGATAACGGTTGCCCGGCCGGCCCGGTCAGCCGGTATCTAATAGAAACCTCGTCCTGACCATAAGGTAAAACCACCTGCTTGAGCAGACGCAAATCATCGATCTGGTATTCGAACCATACCGCGGGATGCCGCGGGTCATTCTGGACCGCGAAGCCGGTCAAATACTGGTAGCCAACCGGGTGAATCTTCCCGCCGAATTCAAAGCCTGGTAGTTCATATACTCTACCGTCCGAGCCGATACGTTCGAGGACGGCCGACAGGAGCAACCAGCGTTCCAATGGCGGACGGGCGGCGGCGACCAGCAGACCGTGATATCTTCGAGCAGGAATTCCCAACACCGTACCCGACGCATAACCACCCAGACCATTAGTCAGCAGCCATTCCCGTTGGATTTGGGCATCGAAATCGTCGGCCGGATGGATCACTTCCCAATCGCTCAAAGTTTGATATGCCTGGGCCATGCTTTTATTACTCCCTTGAGGATTAATGATGGTCCCGGTGATCAGCCACACCGGCTCGCCGTGCCTATTCATCGACACCGCTGCACAAATGGGCAAGCAAACTTCTCCCCTGGGGCGTATTATGGCCTAGACCGACAGAAAAATACAGTCGGGCAAGGGGGGGGTAGCCTGGCGGTTTGGCGAGAGGGGCGCATCCGATAAATGATGGCACCGGCACTTTCCGACTTGCCTGAAGATCTTACTACGTATTGGTTCTACCGAAAAAGCACGGGCAAACCATGGTCCCGCCGAGGCGTGACCAGGGCCTACCCATGCCACCCTGCCGAAGCTTGTTTGCGCGTTGTTATTCGGTATTATGCCGGGTTCGCAAGCACGCACTGGAGGTAAAAAGGTTTTGATGGAAGTTACTGATCCAACATCGAGAGGTTTACCCGGGGCCGGTGAGTCGGGTTCCCCAAGCATTCCGGCGGGGGAAGCGCCGGTGGCGGATACGGAGAAACGCTGGTCGGCGTGGATGGTGTTTTTTACCGGCGTGTGGCGGCCGGCCGTCACGGCCCGGCGGACCCAACACGTTACGTTGCGGAAAGCGTGGCTCATACACTTGGTCGCGGCCGTCCTGGCCGTCCTGTTGGTCAGCTTTCTGGCTTCTCTGTCGCAGAGCTTCAGTGATGAAAGATACGTGTTGGCGATCTGGCTCGACGACTTCGCCATGGACATGGTCAGCGAGTTCGTCGATCAGCCCCTTGAGTCAGCGGTAGTGACCGGATTGGTTGCCCTGTCGATCGAGGCCGGGTTCCTTGTATTGGCCTTCCTATTGATGCCGTGGGGAGCCGCCGATGAGAAAATGCGTTCCAGTTACGCCGCGGCGCTGCGTCAATGCTGGTTGTATACCGCTGATGCGTTGCCGATTATTCTGCTGGTCAGCGCCGTGATCATTCCCTTAGGTCGGGCACACGAGTCCTTTTATCGAAACAACTCGAATTGGTATGAGCAAATAGAAGCACAAATGCCGGCCCAGCCGGAATTGACGACCACCAATCCGACCACGCAAGAGCTTGAAGATTTTAATAAGGCCATGGCGGAATGGAACGATCAGCACTCAAGGATGTGGAATGAGATGTGGGATGAGGCGTACCGTCGCCGGCCGTGGCATGTTCGGCATGGCGGCACGATTATCGGTTATACCATTTGTCTAACGTTTGCCTGGTTATTGTGGATTCTGCTGCGAGCGGCGGGGGCCAAGCGTAGCATTGCCCCCATTCCACACCCGCCGACGTGTGAATTCTGTGGGTACAATCTTCTGGTCACGCCGATGGATAGCCGTTGCCCCGAGTGCGGCGAGCCGGTACTGAATTCGCTGGCTCCCGACGTACGGCCGGGAACGCCCTGGGAGCATCGGCGGGAGGTCGGATTCTTGAAAGCATGGTGGCGATGCAGTGTCGATGCCGTCTTTCGGCCGCAAACTATCGGCCGACAGATCAGACTCATTACTCCCGGCACCGCGCATCGTTGGTTTTTTGCGTCGTATCTGCCCATTTTCTTCCTTATCGGCTACGCCATGTTGCTCGGCATGGTCCAGGGCCACAATTGGGCGACCGGTGACAACGAAGAAATTCACAGTGCAGAGTTACTTCTGTTCGCCGGTCCCGCGTTCGGATATATCAATGGGGTCTGCGTTGTGGCCATTCTGCTTCTGGCCGCGGGCCTGGTCGGCATCTATTACCGAATCTCTGAAACACGTAATTTATTAAGCGGGACCATCCAGGCGGCCTGTTATCTGAGCGGTTATATCGTGTTCTGGTCGATCATCAATGCCGTGGCCGCGAGCGCGGCCATGACATTATGGTGGATGTTATCCTTGGGATCATATTTCTCCACTACCATGCACAGCGTGGCTACACACGCGAATTATGAGTATCTTCTATTACTCGGCTGGCTAGGAGTGAATTTGGTTTGTTTCGGCGTCTATCTGTGGTTGATCGTGCGGATCATGGCCGCAGCGCGATCTACGAATAAATGAGCATCAGGCGAGCAACGTCATGCTCAGCGGTGACAAACCTGCTCAAGTAGTCTGCAGGGCGTTGATTACATTGCTTTGGGCGGCATTGCGGGCGGGCATCAGGCCGGCAATCAGACAGACCGCCAGAGTGAAAGCAATACTCAGGGCCACCCAGCTCCAGGGGATATCGGTAAAGCTCAGTTGGAAGCCCCAGATCATGCCGGTGATCGCGCCCATACTATGGGCGGCGTGCCCGCCGAGCAGGACGCCCATCAGGCTGCCAATCACCCCCAACACCAAGGCCTCGCCCACTACCAGGCGAACGACTTGCCAACGGGTCGCCCCCAGCGCCCGCAAGGTGGCGATCTGCCGGCGGCGAGCGGTGACGTTGGTCATCATCAGGTTGCCCACCCCCAACGCCGCCACCAGCAAGGCCACCAGCGGCACCGTACTCAGCAGCAGCGTCGCCCGGCGCAGATCACGGTCGATCTGCATCTTCAAGCCCCGCACGGAAGCATATTGCGTATCTACCGCCCCGCTATAGGAAGCCACCAGGATCATCACCAGGTTTTCGCGAAAGATTTCCCAACGTTGTTCGGCGTTCAGGGATCGCCAGACATCACGCAGGCCACCGGCGGTCATGGCCTCGGCAAAATGTCTAAGCAGTGGCAGGTTATCCCACTGCGGTGCGACGTTCCGGGCAATCAGCAAATCGTATTGTTCGATGATCCTGTGCAACTCGACGGCCCGTTCCGGCAAGGCACCTTGCCACCTGCGCAGCATTTCGACCAAGGCCACCGGATCGCCCGTCAGAGGGGGGCGATCCTCGTAGAATTCGGACGGCGGCTCGGTATACTCTAAATCGAAGTTGATCAGGTAGAGGCTCACCCGCTCGGGTATACCAAAAAGCTGTTTCGCATCCGCAAAAGTACCCAGCACACCGAAAATCGAGGCCTGGGTCAACTCGCCACCGATATTGAAGTAGTTGGCCGCCATCTGCAGGGAAGGCGAGGTGACCACGCCGGCAATCTCGAAGCGATGTTGGCCGCCGCGGCCTTGCGTAACCCTGATAGGTACTTGCTCGCCAAAGCCCCAACCGGTCGCCCGGGTAAACTCAGGCGTAACCAGGATCGCGCCACCTTCCCGCAGCCGGGCGATGGCCTGGTCTTTCTCGCCCTCGACAAACTCCACCTTGAACAGCTCGAAAAACTCGTCCGGGTCGCCGACGATGAAACGGCAGAAAGGCCACCACAATACTCGGCCGTAGACCGTGCAATTGATCCCCTCGTTGACCAGACTGCCGCGTTCGGATACGCCCGGAATCGTGCGGACCTCGCGGGCTCGGGCGGGCGAAATGGGCGGATCGACGAAGACGAATGCCTCGGCGAAATCGCGGGGAAAATCCCACGCACTAGCCAGAGACTTGCTGTAAACCAGCAGGGAAACAATCAGGGACAGGCCCACCATCAGCCCACTACAAATCGCCGCGGACCGCCACGGGGCCCGTCCGACCTGATCGCTTAACAATGGATAGCGCAAACGCAGGGCGGCGGCCGTCACATATACCGCCGCCCAACCGGCCACCCGGATCAGCAAGGGAGTCAGCAGGGCATATCCGCAGTATAGCAACGTCACGCCGAGTATGGCGTATTGGGCCTGGGCCACCCAAAGGTTGACCGGGAGGCGTTCGATCAGCAGCACGTGCCCGACGATCATGCCCGCGCCAAGCATAGCGGCCAGCCAGGCCAAAGCCGCGGGCGCCGGCTTAGATTGCGGGCGGGAAGCGCTGAGCGGAGAAACGCGCATGGCCTGCAAGGCCGGCAAACCCGCGCCGGCCAGCGTGGTCACCGCCCCACCGCTCAAGGCCAGCAGGATACCGGTATAACTGACGACTAATTGGCCGATATACTGCGGGGCCATCCAGACGCTCAGGCGCGCCAGCAGCAAACCTACGGGGATACCCAAAATCATCCCCGTCATCCCCAGGGGGACGGCTTCGCTGAGCATCAGAAACGCCATTTGCCACCGGGTGACCCCCAGGCAGCGCAGGGTGCCCAACTGCTCGATCCGCTCGACCATGCCCATGCTCAGCGTGGACAGAATGATGAAGAACGCGGTGAACAGAGCTACGCTTGAAAGCATCAACATGACCAGATTGGAGTGTCGCTCGGCGGCTTCCGCCTGGCGGAGCTTGCCCTCCGCGGAGGTAACCATGAAATTCTGCCGGTGCCGATTGACCAGTTGGCGAAGCTCTCGCTCGGTTTTACGCAGTGCGGAACTGGAGGAATCCTGGAGAATAACGTCGATCTTGGTTACCCGATCAAGCTTGTCCTCGAACTGGGCGAGTCTTTTCGCGTTGTCCATCGGAATCACCACGACGGGAGGTTGTTGCCTGGCCACCCGACGGTGCTCGAAGATGCCAACCAGAGTGAACTCGGCCTGCTTGATGCGTTCGTTACCCAAAAGGTCAGTTTGCACGGTGCGCAACTCAAACCGGTCGCCGATTTTCAGCCCGATCTGGTCGGCCAACAACGCTTCCATCATGGCTACATCGCGATCATCCGGCTCCAGCGACCGGCTGCCCGCGCTGAATCGGCGCGTGTCGTAATCGCGAAAGTGGTACTCACTAAGCGGTTCGATCCCTACGGCCTGGACCTCGGCGGTCAGCGGCAGATCGGCTGGGGTTGTCGCGGGCGCCTGGATGCGGCGCAACTGCATGGGATATTTGAGCTGGGCGGTTACGTACAACACATTATCCAGGGCCTGGACTTCCTCGGCTATCGAATGAAAGACCGTCCCGTTGGCCCCGAATTTCGACTCGACGGACAGGTGGCTGCGCCCAACCCATAACCACATCTGGTCGCGCAGGGCCATGCGCACCGATTCGTAAGCGCAGGTGACCCAGACAACCACGCCAACGCCGAGGGCGATCGCCCCGACGGCTCCAGCGGCGCGACCGGGCTTAACCCGCCAGTTGCGTATACCTAGCAGCGACCAATGCCGCATCGCCGTTCACCTCGTCGATTGTTCCGACAATGGAACCGTCCTTGAGTACATAAATCCGATCCGCCCGGGCGGCGGCGGCCGGCTCGTGAGTGACCATAAGCACGGTTTTGCCGAATTCACGGGCCAACCGGGCCAATAGGCCCCAGATTTCAGATGCGCTAATGGAGTCAAGATTACCCGTGGGCTCATCGGCCAATACCAAAATCGGATCGTTGAGCAAGGCCCGAGCGATGGCTACCCGCTGCTGTTCTCCGCCGGACATAGCCTGCGGCCGATGGTTAGCCCGCTGCTCCAGATGGACAAGGCGAGTCATCTCCTCTACCCGGGAACCAATCGCCGCGCTCTTCATACCGTCCACCAGCAAGGGGACGGCGATATTTTCACTGGCCGTCAAGGTTGGGAGCAGGTTAAAAGTCTGAAAGATTATGCCCATGTTCCTGCGGCGGAAAAGGGTTCGCCGGCGATCGGACATACGGGTAATATCCTGGCCGTCGACCATTACCTGACCGGCATCAGGCACATCCAGCCCGCCGATAAGGTGCAGCAGAGTACTCTTACCCGATCCGCTGGCTCCCATGATGGCTACCATGCGCCCGGGCTCGACCGACAAGGACACCTCGTGGACCGCCCGGACCCTGGTCCCACCGCTGCGGTAGGTTTTGGACACCTGATTAACCTGAAGGATGGTATTCATCGCCTCCCCTATGTCGGAGCATGCTACTGCTAAACCCGGGTTCTGTGTCCGCTTTCGTAGCTTCGGTTGCATTCGGCCCGTCGCTTGCGCACCGAATTCTGATAAATATCTTCTCCGTGTCGCCAAGCCTTTAGCGGCCGGTCGCGGATAACGCCCACGTTGTGACCGCCCGTTCGTTGTTTTACACTAAGGCGGTGCCGGCTTGCCGTCGAGGCACAAGGTCATGGAATACTATCCTCGCAGGCGGTACGCGAGGTTCAGTATAAGAGCCGCAGCCACGCAAGGAAACCGTCCATGAAAATCGTGGTAACGTCCGACCTGCATTACGACATCGCCCGCAGCGTTGAGCCAACTCGAGAGTTGGCCGACGAAATCTGCGCCTTGTCCGCCGATGCCTTGCTGCTGTTGGGCGACGCCGCCGGCCGAGACGTGGGCATTTTACGCGATTGTCTGCATCTTTTCGACCGTTTCGCCGGGCGTAAATTCTTCGTGTCCGGCAATCATGAATTGTGGGCCTGCCCTGGCGAAAGCTCGCTCTACCGGCTGGAGGAGTTGGTACCCGCGGTCTGTCGGGAAGCGGATTTCTGGCCGTTGGATATCGAATCCGCCAACATGGACGGTGTCGGTCTAGTCGGAACGGTCGGCTGGTACGATTACAGTTTTCGGTCTGAATGGCTGGGCCTGCCCTTACGTTTCTACGAACATAAAATCGCCCCGGGAGCCGCTGCCCGCATCAAGGGGTTCGGCCACCTCCTCAAGCAAACCGCCGACATCCCCGAGGATGCCTACTCCTACGGGGCCCGCTGGATGGACGGAGCGTATGCCATTCTCGGCATGAGCGACACTTCGTTTTGCGACTACCTGCTCGAAAGGTTCCGGGGTCATCTGGCAAGCGAAGCCGCCCGCAGCCGAAAAATCGTGGTGGCCATGCACCACTTACCATTCATGGAATTGGTCCCGACCAGCCAGGATCCGACCTTCGCCTTCGCCTCCGCCTTCATGGGGAGCGAACTTTTCGGCCGGGCGTTGTTGGCCGAGCCGAAAGTCGGGTATGTTCTGTGCGGGCATAGCCACCGGGCAATGGGCGTACGCAAGGAGCACTTGATCTGCCTTAACGTCGGCTGCACCTATGTACAGAAAAGATATGATATTCTGGAAGTATGAACAGGCGAGGCACCTATACCCCTGAGACGAACAGGTTGTCCTGTTGGGCATGAGTCCTTTGACGTGCGGTGGTGGTCGGTGCCGCACTATGGGCTGGCCTGATCGCGGGCGTTCGCAAAAAAATCGGTAATCTCGGCCCAAGAACCTGCATCCCACCATGTGCGTAAGAGGTCTAACCACGGCGGTAAAGGCTCATCGTCGAGCGGTGGGGCATGGGCGGTGTCCCATATCGAAAGTCCCTGCCCCTGAAGAAATTGCCGCGAGCGCAGATCCAAAGTTTGGGCAATGAACAGATGCGCGGCGCGTGTGGCGGATGGTTTAAGACCAAAGGTAACGTCAAGAGTTTCGCGCATTGCCAGCGGCAAGCAGAGCAGGATCAAACGAGCCAGTTCCAAAGACAGATTCGAGCCGACCAGCACAACCCGCCCACCCTTGAGCAGTTCGGCCACCGCCGGCCAGAGCCAGTCCGACACCGGAGCAGCGAGGGGCGAATGCTCGATGGGCTCAGGGAGCAGGGGTACGGAATCAGCGATGGGGATATGTAACGGATCAAGTTGTGGTGGAGGCTTGAGGATCGGTCCGTGCGTGTGGAAGATTTCCCCCAGAACCCAATGCGCACGCAACGGGTCCGCATCCAGCTTGCGGAAATCCGCCTCTTGCAGCAAAGCAAAGTGGGTATATACCCGTCCACCACCACGGGCGGTATGCTCCGTCCCGGCATAGGTGGTGTACGCCACGCATCTACGTCCGCGTTCCAGCCGATAGCTGTCCAGCCCGACAGCGGCGGTCTCCACATCGCACAGACTGCCGTGCGCGGGAGCACGCCGGGTGATTTCCGCCCGTTCATCGCCACCCACGGCCACGCTGGCGGCGATCACGCGATACCCCTCGCCGGTTGGTGTCCGGATCGAGGTGAAAACCGCCTGATCGCACGCCAGCAGCGCTTCCACGGCGCCGACCCCAGGCGCGCCGATCTCAACTAAAGTGTCTCCACGATCCATTCGAACGGTTCCAGTACTCCCTGCAGGGCAGTATGCATCGGAATAGGCACCACGTAATCGTCGCCCGGCGCAGTGGCGTAGGCCAGCGAGCCGACTACGCTGCAAGCGAAAAACTCGACGTTGGTGAGCCGGTTCTCGCAAAGGTTCCATAAACGAGTCAGGTTGGCCTGGACAAACCTTCGCGGATGATCGAAACATTCAGGACAATAGTCCGCCTTGCACAGAACAATGGCGACCGGGGTATCGATCCGTTCATCACCGCGCACCCCACACATTGAATAAAGATAACTGAGCATCTTAACCGCGAAGAAATCCGGACGGGCCGATCCATTGGCGGCCAGGGCGGCGTCGACCAGCAGCATCAGGCCGGCCGAGCGGGTCAACAGATCGCGGATCGGCCGGAACGTGCTGGGGGCGGCCACCTCGGCGGCCAACGATTCACCGGCCATGTCCGGCATCAGCAAATCCACCCACTTGGGCCGTGGGTATTTCTGAAATACCTGGTAATAGGCCCAATACCACTGGTTCATTTCCATGGGTGTTTTTGGTGGGAATGAACGCTGGGCCATGTGGCTGATCACCGTCTGCTGCAAATCGACGGAATACGCCCCGCGGGGGATGGCCTCGAAGTCCCCGGCCCGCTGGGTCAGCATATCCAGCAGAAAACCAAGATACACGGTTTTACCCACGTTGCTCTCGCCGATAATGCTGACAATCTGCGGCTCACGCTTCTGGGCAATGATATCGTGCGCAATAGCCATCGGCGCCCCACAATCCACGCAGACCGCCGCGCTGGCCATATTGGTTTTACCGCAGATCAGACAGGGCGCGGCGTCGGTGTTGATCGGAATGGTTTTAGTCATGACCCGCTTTCTCCGTTCGATAATGAGGGCAAATCCAGGGCGCAGCGGAAGCCGACGTTATTTGTCCGGCTCAGGCTGACCAAGCCGGTGCGAAAACAACTGGTAGCCTGGGATGCGAAATAAGTATCGAAGGCCCCGCCGCGAATGCTTTTCATCTGCATCACGCCTACGACCGGACGGCCTTCGCTGTCGGTAACCTCGTAATCGGAGTCAGTCCATTCCCACACGTTTCCAATCAGTTGCCGTATCCCGTTCGGGGCGGCCCCTCCGGGATAGGCCTCGACCGGCTCGGTATGTCCGATCCCCGAAGCCCATATGTTGCAACGATCCTTGTCCAAGGCGTCGCCCCACGGATAGCGTCGTAAGACATGGGCGGAACTGCGAATCCGCCAACTGGCGGCCATCTGCCACTCGGCTTCGGTCGGCAGGCGAAAACCGGCCCAGGCGGCATAGGCAACCGCCTCGTAGAAACATATACCCACCACGGGGTGATCGGCCAGGCGACGGTCATGTCGGCCGTCCCGCCAGAAACGCGGACCGGGGGTACCGGTCAAATCCGTGAAATCGATCAGGTGCGGCCATATATCCTGCGGCCAGACGTCAAGATCCTCATACCCACCGGCATCGACAAACCCTTGATACTGGACATTGGTTACCACGCAGCGGCCTAGCAGGAAGGGTTCGGTATCGAAGTCGATCTCGGCTGCGCCGGGCGTATCGATAACGGTCATCGGCAATGAAGCAAAGCCCTCCGGCACGAGAGCGTAATTCTCGTCGATCGCGGCGCCGGCAGCCTGATACGCCTTTTCCGCCTCGGGGTGTTGTCGCCAACGCTGATGATGGCCGATCATAAACCCCCAACGCCCCAGTTGCAGACAGCGTAGCAAGGAATCATCGGACAGTTTGACGGGCGCGGCAGGCTGATAATCCGGACACTTCCGAATGATAGGTTTAACAGATGGGGCACTATCCGTGGCACTCGTATGCCGATTCTTCTTACGCGATAACAGATTCAGTACCATACTTCCCCTCGATTCATCTTCCCTCGCAAGTCCCGAAGAACCCGGAGGGCCCTGACCCAGCCCTGACTTAGGCCGCCGCCATTATGAGCGGCCTCTCAAGAGTTCCTACACATTCCCCAATGCCTTTCGCTTGGCGTCTCGACATAGTTTCTGGAACCGTTCCAATGAACCGCGGGCCTCCTGATCGGCGACACTGGGGACGCCTCGATCGGCCTTCGCTCCGGCAATATTTTCTTCCAGCCCATATTTGGGCAATAAATCATTCTTCTGTTCGATCACCGCGTTCAATTCGGCGTCCAACTGTTTCTGGAGGGCGGCCAAGCTGTCGCGGGCGGCGGTCACCTCGCGCATCCGCGTCTCCCACTCCAAACGCATTTTCTCCAACTCCTCGCGTTCAGCGGCCAAGTCCGCCCTCTGCCGATTCAATTCTTTTTCGGCATCGTCGTAGGATTCCCGATCGGTGAGCCACTGCTTCCGTTCCAGTTCGAAATCCGTCGAGGCCCGGCTTACCGAATCCCGGGCAGCCTCGATTTCAGCGCGTTGCTCCTCCAAGGCGAGCTTGTGCAATTCCAGATCATCGCTCTGTTGCTGTATCTGCTCCGCCTGCTGTTCGAGAGCTTTCTGGCGGTCGACCAGTTCGGCCTCCTGCTCCTGGAGCTGGCGACGTTGTAACTCCAACTGATCCAGCTCGTCCTGTATACGGGCGCATTCTTTTTCGCGCTCGGACAGAGCGGCTTCGCGGGCCTCGTATTGCGTGCATAGCTCGAGTTCCTGGCCCGCCAGGGCCTCGCGTTGCTCGATGAGTTTCTGGTGATGTTCCTCGAGAGCGGTCCGGCAAGATTCCAAGGCGCCGGCTCGGGCCTCAAGCAATTCGCGTACGGCCTGCATAGCCGAGACCACCTGTTGACCCAAAGTTTCCAGATGTTCGACTTCCGCCGGCGAAACGGCATCCATCACCGCTGTTTTTTCCTCGCTTCGTGTCTGGCTCATGGCGATCCTACCCCTTCAAGAACCACGATCTCTTTTTAGCCTGCGCGGGCGGCGGTGAAGGTTTGGTCGTCTCCAACTCGCTTAATAACTCGCGCACGCTCTTTTTCCGGTCGCACAGGCGACGTAAAACCCGAACACGCTCGGCCGTCACCGCATCCAATGAAGCCAACAGAGCTTCTTCATTTTCCTCGGCCGATACCGGGGAGGTTTCCGGGGACGGCGGGACGACCTCTACGCATAATGTTGAAGCTTCCTCAATTACCGGTTTGATGGGTTCGACTTCCGGCACGGATGGGGCCGAGGCAGTCTCCTGCGGCTCGGCCGATGGCATCGGCGCGGGAATCGTTACGGCCGCCGGCTCTACGGCCGCTGCTTCGACTACACCCGTTTCCCGCACCCGCTTATGAACGGTACGCAGGGAAGCGGAGTAAGCCGACAACATGGCTTCCAGCTCCGCGATAGCGCGACTCAGCGAGCCATCGTCTTGCGGTACGTGAACCTGAGTAATGTCCAAGGCTTGAGAATCCATCGGTCCCTGTTCAACTACACGGCGTCGGGTGAATCAACGGCTCATATCCGCATGCTTCAACATTGGGCTTAACCACAAGGTCAACCCTGAGAATATACAATTTCTTTTTTCGAGGCGTCGAGAAAAACCCTTTTTTTCTGCGTCCGATAGCTGCACGTCCGTTTCCGCGCATACCAGTCCGTGGCAGTTTGCCCGAAGTGGCGGGCGGGCAAGGAACGCCAAGGATGACGGAGCCATGGTAAAACGGCGGGGAACAGGAGCGGAAATTCAGCATCACGGCTATTGAATCCGGACCATGGTTCGCGAATACCTAGCTCGGGCTGTCGCTCATTTGCACCCGGGCCGGGTTGTATCGTAATAGAGAAAGGTCGGCCGAAAAGGTATTCGGTAGATTGGTTTATCGGGTGTCCCACCGTACACCCTACATAAGAGGGATAAGGCATGAACGATTGGCAACAGAGATTCTCGCGGAAAATGGAAACCTTACGCGAGCAATCCGTCCGGCGTTATCAGGAGAAAATGGAAGAGGTAGTCGTGCCGGCCTTCGAACGGCTGACCGAGTTCTTAACCCAATGGCATTTCGTGGCCAGCGTGCCGCAATCGCACCCCGGTCTGCATTCGTACAAGTTCGCCTTAACCGAGGACGGCTATGTATTGATCGGTTTCCGCCTGACGGGCATCGACCAAATGGATTGCGCCTATGAATGCTGCCTGCCGGGCCAGGGCCATATCGGTGGAGACAACCTGAGAAGCGCCCTTACGGATATCGACGCATCGTGGGCTGATACATGTTTCCAGACGGCCCTGGACGACTTCGTCGAAAAATTCGGCACCGTCCGACACTCGCGGGAATACGCGGAGCCGGTACTCGCTTGATCCGCGGGAAATCATGTCTTGTTCCGCAGGAGAACATCGACATAATATTATGTTGATTCGGGAAAGAGGCTGACCGGACGCCGGGGTACATCCGAACCAGCCAGCCGGTTTGCGTAGCTGTTTACCGTCGTCGATATCCCCGAAAAGCCAGCGAATAACTGCCTGCTCCGTGTTGTGGCGCTTGTCCGCCGGCGATACGGAGGCTTTTAATCAGAGGCGGTTTACGCTGCTTGCGGTAAACAGCTACTCCACCCTGTTATCCCCTGCGTCGCAGTAACGCCAAGCTGCCCAGGAGCAGCCATGACAACGTAGCGGGCTCAGGAATGCACTGACCGGTCAGGATGAAATTATCCACACCGACGCCATAGCCCCCGGGCTGAATCAATTCCGCCTCGACGGACACCCAGCGCGGCTGAAAATCGGCAAACAAATCAATGTCTTGGTTGAACGGGTTTACCGTGCTCCAGGTTTTTGACACATACCCCGGAATCTCGGTGAACATGTAGGTCACGCCGACGGATATGCCATCCGGAGCACCCAACAGGCTGGGATCATCAATCGAGTTCTTATCCTCGTTCCACCAATCGATCCAGAAGGTTATGCCGTAACCGGCTACCGCCTTTTCAACCCAGATATCCACCGTCAGATCGATAACCATGGAATGATAGTCTTCGTTCCAGAGCGGGTTAGTGCGGAAATCAACAACCTGCCGGAGCAGAAGGTCCGACATGGGTACCAGGCACATAACACAACGGTTCACGGGATCAACGCCATAATCATAACCAAAAGTCAGACCGCTTCCGTATTCCCACGAATCCCACTCGGAATCAAATCCTCCGTTCACGACCATATTGGTTGATCCCAGAATCGGTTCCGCTTGGGAAGGCATGGAAAACACGCCAATTGTTATCAAGGTGAGCGTAAAGACTATTCCCCCGCTGACTCCAAGACGACTGCTCATATATTCCCCCCTGCTGATTGACGATAACCACGCAGACCACTTCAGCCTGCGGTGCCATAAATTGTATGCACCCATATGCACAATTTCTCCATGACGAAAAATAGCGAGCAAAATATCTCTTGTTATGTAATAGTTGAATCATGCTGCCCGGACAGGGAGAGGAAATCGTCCACATGACACGAATTGCCTTAAAACGCGGACAGGCAAGGTTTTATATGAACACAGGAAGGCAGGGCCCTGATAAACCAATCAAGGCCCCATAATGCCTCCGCAGTAATGACGCTCGTTTGTGTAATGATTCAGCCTAGCCGTGAGAGCGCAGCCACACTCCGTATCTCACCAGATCGCTGACGGCTTATATACCTGTGGAATCGCTCGGCTTATCGGCCTTTTCGGTTGGCGATCGAGATTTGCGAAGATATGATATCCGGCGGAGGTAAGCGGTTGGTATGATCTGTATCTCTCTGCAAAGCGGTTCCAATGGGAATGCAATTTACGTAGAGGCTGACGGGGTGCGTCTGCTGTTTGATGCGGGTATTTCCGGCGCGCAGGCCGAGGGGCGCCTGCGAGTTCATCAGCGTGATATCCGGAAGATTGATGCCCTGCTCGTCTCCCACGACCACACCGACCACATTCGTTGCGCGGGTATTTATCAGCGTAAGTACAATATGCCGGTCTACCTGACCCGCCGCACGCAAGAGGCTACGTACTGCTCTCTGGGACCGCTCCAGGATGTACATTATTTTCAGTCAGGCGGAGTGATGCGCTTTGGCAACGTGGCCGTACATACGATCCCAACCGCGCACGACGCCGCGGACGGAGTCGCCTTCGTCGTCGAGCATAACGACAAACGACTGGGCATTTTTACCGATCTGGGACACCCGTTCCGAGGATTGAGCGATGTGTTAGGCACGCTTGATGCCGTATTCCTGGAAAGTAATTACGATCCGGAGATGCTGAACAAGGGAGACTACCCATGGCCCTTGAAACAGCGGATTAGCGGACCGAATGGGCATCTGTCTAACCAGGAAGCCGCCAACTTGCTGCGTGGGTGTGGGCGGCGTCTACGATGGGCGGCCCTGGCCCATCTCAGCGAGGACAACAACGATCCCCGCCTGGCTCTCGAAACCAATCGCCGGAGCGTGGGCCGCGAACTGCCCCTTTATGTCGCCTCCCGCTATGGAGTGGGCGAAATCTTGACGGTCTAATCGAGCACTGCCAGTAACTCGATATCGAAGACCAGGGTAGAGTTAGGGGGAATCCGGCCTTGGGCCTGGGGGCCGTAGCCGAGGCTTGGCGGAATAATGATTTTGCGTTTACCGCCCACATTCATACTCAGAATCCCTTCCGCGAAACCAGGCACAACGCCGCTCAACCCGAAGGTCTGCGGGCCACCATGATCGGCGGAAGCGTCAAACTTCGTGCCATCGACGAGATAACCCGTGTAATGAACACGCACTTGGTTGGCCGGGCCGGCCGGTCTCCTGCCCGTGCCCACCTCGATATCGTAATACTTCAGCCCGGAAGGCGTTGTAACCGGTTCGCCACCGGCCGCCCAACCAGGGTACTGTCCGTTGTTCGGCGACGGGGCCGCCGGCCGATACGCGAAATACAACGAAGCGCCCACGATCGAGAGTAGAATCCCCACGCCGACAACCAGGGGCAACGCACTCGTATTAGTTTTTCCGGGCATGAACACACTCCTCTGTTCGCCTGGGCATCAGTGAGTAATGCCTGCACATAAATAAACAGGGAAAAGCCGTCTACAACCCTATCGAGCTCTTGCCCTCACCAGACTAACCGTCACCACCCTCAGACCAGAAAGCTAAAGCGCATTCCCTGGCTACGGCTTGGGCAGGTCCGTCCGGCTATATGCTCATATCATAATCCAAAACGGGATCGAATATAACCAATGCGAACAACTGCACGAGCCATCAATGACTCGCGATTAAATGAAGACTGACCAGACCACTCACTCTCGTCTCCTCCAACAATCGGAATCATTCCAAATCGTCGAACTCGAACGATCGGGTAGCCAGGGTTCGCGGGCGGCGCTGGGCAACGCTGACAAGCAGTCCGATACTGATAAAGCTGGCCATCAGGCTGCTACCACCAGCGCTGACGAAGGGCAGCGTCATACCGGTAATCGGACCAAACCCGATCGTCATGGCCAAATTGACCAAGGCTTGAACAAGAATCATCGTAGCCAGGCCGACAGCCACGAGCCTGCCGAACGGATCGACGGTCAGCGAGGCGATGATCAAACCCACGAGAAAGATCAGGGCAAACCCCGCCAATACCACCAAAGAGCCAAGCACACCCCACTGATGGGCGATCAAGGCGAAAATAAAATCGTTATGCGCTTCGGGAAGAAAGTCGTATTCGAAGAAAATACCCCGACCCCAGCCTTGACCGGTCAGGCCGCCGCTACCGATCGCGTTCTTGCTGGCGACCAACTGATAACCAGACCGGTTCTCCCATTCCACCAACTCCTGTCGCCACAGTCCCGGGGCCGTCCCCTTCGGACAGAGCCAGTCCCAACGCATGGGACGGGTTCGAGATAAGACGCTCGGGGCCGTCGGGATATCCTCGGCCGGTTGCGTCTGGACCGGTTCCGTAAACAGGCTTTTGACACGATCCCAATACGAAGAATCCTCTGGGGACGCCGGCGGCTCCTGGACCAGATAGTCGCGCAACCTGGAATCCTGGAGCAGCACTCCGGTAATACGGAGCCGCTGATAGTCCGCGATTTTTAGCCAGAACAAAGGCAGGCAACAGATGCCCATACAAACAATCAACAGCAGGTGTCGCACTCTCGCCCCGGCGGCGAACAACATCGCAAACAGCACCGGCAGAAACAGAAGTACCGTGCCCAGATCGGGCTGGATCAGAATCAGGCCCATCGGCACCAGGGTAATCGCGAACGGCACGAATAAGCCCATGAACGTGCGATAGTTTCGACGATATCGCAGGTACCAGGCCAAGGCCAGAACATAAGCGATCTTGGCCAGTTCGGAGGGCTGAAGCGGGATCGGCCCGACAAACAGCCATCGGCGGGTGCCACGAATGGCCTTGACCAGCGGAAGTTGCGCTACCCATCTACCGAGAAGAAGATACACAAGTAAAACCAGGCAGACGGCGAACAGTAGATAGGACCACCGCCCCAACCGATGGTAGCCCACCATCATAACCGCCAGCATTCCGGCCAACCCGACAAATATGTAGAGTAATTGCCGCATGGCCCGGTCCGCGAGCAAACCCGCTTCCACCGGCATTTCCGTGGCCTGCAGAGTCAACACTCCCGCGGTGCAAAGCATCAGAACGGGAAATAACAACAGCCATCCGTGACGTGTTGGCAAAGGAAGGTTCAAAACGCATCCTCCCGCGATTTCGCCGAGGACGACAACGATTCCGGCCAATACCGCTTCAAATAGGTACGCAACATTTCACTTACGACCGGCACGGCCCTGTCGCCGCCGTGTCCGGCCAGCTCGATGACCAGGGCGATAGCCACGCTGGCTTCGCAGGTAGCCGACGACGACCGATACCGCCCCCGATCCGTCAGATAGCCGACGAACCAGGCATGGGTCGGTAACGGCCGGCCCGTCTCAGCGCTACCGGTCTTTCCCAGAAGCACGTAATCTGACATATCGCTAAGATTGACATTCCGATAGGCGGTGCCCCCGGGCATATTGACCGCCTCGAATAATCCCTCGCGTACGATAGCCCAGTGGGCCTCGGACACGGGCAATCGTTCGGCCGAAGGTCGCGGTCGTGGATCGTTGGACCAGAGGACCACCGGCCGATATTCGCCAGTGGCGATAGTAGCCATCATGTTGGCGACCTGCAGCGGCGTCGCGGTAAAGGGAAACTGGCCGATGGCCGTGTGCCGCGCCGCTCCGACGGTTGACGGCGGACGGTACGGGCGTGACCGTTCCTCGGGTAAACCCGTACCGTTAAGTCGGCTGAACCCGAACCGTGGCAACCACGTAGCCAGGTTGGCCGTCCCCATTATCTCTCCCGTGTGATAAAAATAGACGTTGCAGCTTTTTTGAAGGGCCGGTATGGGGCCCATGTCGCCATGATGCGATGTGCATCCCCATCTTCCAGGGAGATCCGGAAACAATCGACCCGCGCAATAATATGAGGTGGAAGCAGTCACTTTTCCCGCCGACAAGGCCGCCGCCAGGATCATCGGCTTGACCGTGGAGCCGGGCGGATAATCTCCACCGATCGCACGGCATACATGGGGCTTACCCCAGGTGTCCTTTTTCGCCAAGTCGAGCAATTCCGCATACGAAATGTTGGCGTCATAAGAAGGGTAATCGACCAAGGCCAGGACTTCCCGGGTTCGCGTGTGCAGGAGGACGACTGATCCACCGCTGCTGAACGGGTTGCCCAGAACAGCCTCGCGCAGTTGCTCGTAAAGAGTTCTTTGCAATTCAGCGTCGATGGTCATTATCAGATTTTCACCATCGATGGGCTCGACGGGCGGACTGAGTGGGCGTTTTTTACGGTCCTCGTGTACACGCCCGCGCCGGCCTCGTAACCAGCGCCGACCTGCGGTTGGGATATAACCCTCTCCTAAAGCCTCGGCCCCGCGTACCCCCCGAACATCATCCAACCGATATCGGGTAAGCGAATCCTCGGCATGGGGATCGTTTCGAAGATCATCCAGGCTTACCGGCGCCATCCGGCCCAGCACATGTCCGAAGGCCGGACCGCCCTCATACCGGCGAATTTTGCCGGCCAGGACTTCAAGCCAAGGGTAGGCAGCCAATTTTTCCCGGGCGGTCAGTTGCTGCTGTCGGTCCAAGCCGCTGACCAGAGTATGGACCCACCGTTCCTCTCTGACCTCCATCTCATAACCGTACCGGATAGCGACATTTTCTCTGATTCTTTCGACGTTGCGGCGAATGCCGGCAACCTGGTCGCGGATTTCGGAGGGCGGACGCCCGGCGATCTCCGCGAGGATCTCAAAAGATTCCTCAATTCTTGCAGGCGTGACAACTTCAGACGGCACCGCGAGTAGTCTGGCCAGGCGACGCAGATAGCGATCATTCCCGGAAATGGCCTCGTAGCGGATTCCGATATCCCAGGCCGGTGCGTCATAGGCCAGACGGACGCCGTTCCGGTCGGAGATATCCCCGCGCAGGCAAGGGAAAAAGACCGGTTCCAGGTAAAGCATGTTTTCCGTCGCCTCGCGGTACTTATCGGCGTGTCGGACCTGCAAGTCCACGATCCGATAGGCCACCGTCGCGACTGGCAGGGCCAGAATCAGCAACATAATTCGTAAACGACGTTCAAACATGGCAGCTCATCGAAGGAAGGACTAAACCCCGATCCCGGCAGGCGAGAATCAACGACAGACTCATCGCCACATAGTATCCAGCGTCCCCCGCAAACCCGTCCAACGCTCCATACGAATCAACGGCCAATGCAAGTAAGGAGCCCAGGCCGCGGTATATACCGCAGTGAAAAAAGCCGACCATCCTAGACTTTTCCAGGGCACCTCTGCCGACGCGTCCCAGCAGTAATAGAGACCGGTAATACCCTGGACGACCAGCATGAACAGAAGGGTCACCAGAATCTGGGTCATAGGGTGATCTCGGAACATGACCTGCCTAAGGTGCATGATCGCCCAGGCCGCCCCCCCGAAACAGAAAGCGTTCAGGCCGATGCGTCCCCCCCCGAAAAGGTCAACGATCAGGCCGAGCGTCCAGGCGGCCATGGCCGCGTCCGGCCAGGGCCCCCACAGAGCGTAATGAACCGCGAGAATAAACATCCAGTTCGGCCAGACCGAGTGAATAGCCATCGCCTGGACCACGGTGGTTTGAAACACAATGGTCAGCAAAGCCAGAATAGCGAACGGAAACCACTTCATGCACTCTATCATGCCCCAAAACCATGAAATCGCCAAGCCCCACGGCATGGGTTATCCGCCCATATTCGAAATGTCTTCCGGCTACCGGCAGGGCGCGTCTTGATAGCGGGGTCGGGCGGGCGCGGCAAACCCGAG
This sequence comes from Phycisphaerales bacterium, assembly GCA_012729595.1. Taxonomy (GTDB): domain Bacteria; phylum Planctomycetota; class Phycisphaerae; order UBA1845; family PWPN01; genus JAAYCU01. The sequence goes on along the minus strand of JAAYCU010000008.1, from coordinate 14,870 downwards.
AAAGATACGGCGGTATGGACCCAACGATTGCAGAGGGAGACTAATCAGGCCAAAGATATTCCATATCCCCTTGTTTAATAAACCTTTGCCGCGTCATCAGGCGAACCGGTTCCACCGATTAACCGGGGAAGAGCATATCAAACATTACACCCGGATACCGGCATATCGAGGGGCACTCCCGACATTCGGTCAGCCTGCTCGTCCACAATGGCCTGTTGCCTATTCGGCATTAAAGCAAGGAAACCGGATCAACGTCGATTTGTATGTTTTTCGAATGGGGAATGAGTCCATCGGCATGACGCAGTTGTTCGAGAATTTTCATGAGTTGGCCGGCATCGGCGGCCCGGAGCAGGAAGTCGAAGCGATACTGATTGCGCAAGCGCGACAGCGGCGCCGGCTGGGGACCGAGAACCTCGGCGGACAGGGCCTGGGTAGCGAGGTATTCGCGGATGCGCTCGGCTAAAGCATCGGCCATAGTGGAGGCCTGCGATTGCATTTTATGATTTATCAGGAACCGGGCCAATCGACAGTACGGCGGCCAATGCAACCTTTGACGGATTACCAGCTCGTGCCGGGCAAACGATTCAAAATCATGATTGGCCGCGAATTGCAGGGCCGGGCTCAGCCCCGATAAGCTCTGCACTACCACGCCCGGCCCGCCGTTCGTCCCGCTCGATTCCGCCCGGCCCGCCCGCCCGGCGACCTGGGTAACCAACTGAAACGTCCGCTCGGCCGCCCGAAAGTCAGGCACAGCCAGCGATGTATCCGCGTTGATTACCCCAACAAAGGAGACGAACGGAAAATCGAGCCCCTTGGCGATCATCTGCGTACCGATCAGAATGTCGATCTCCCGGCGAGTGAAGCGTTCAATGGTCTGCTCGTAATCGCGGACATGTCGCATGGTGTCGCTGTCCGCCCGGGCCAACCGGGCATCGGGCAGCTTGATGCGTAACTCCTCCTCCAGCCGTTGGGTACCCATCCCGAAGCGCACCAGTGTTCCCCCGCAAGTGGCATCTCCACAACGTTTCGGAACAACCATACTGGCTTGGCAATGATGACAGATGGCTTTGCCCGTAGTCTGGTGAAATACCATATTCACCCGGCAGTTGAGGCATACGATGGGCGTCTTGCATTGGCTGCAGAATAGATAGGTCGCGTACCCGCGGCGATTGAGAAACAAGACCGCTTGCTGCCCGGCGGCCAAAGTTTCGCCCAGTTGCTTTTCCATTTCCTGAGACAAGAGATGCACGCCCTTGCGCTGTCGCTGCTCGAACTGCATGTCCACGACACTGACTCGCGGCATGGATAACCCGGCAATGCGGCGTGGAAGAATAATCCGCTCGAAATGACTGAATCGATCGCAGTTGCACCAAGTCTCCAGCGACGGCGTGGCCGACCCCAATACAACCGGTATGTGAGCCATCTGCGCGCGTTTGAGGGCCACGTCCCGCGTATTGAAACGCGGCGACTGCTGATTTTTATAGCTGGCCTCCTGTTCCTCGTCGACCACGATCAGGCCGAGGTTCGGGCAGGGGGCAAAAACCGCGCTACGCGTCCCGATGACAACTTTTTTTTCGCCGCGGGCAAGGGCGGCAAACGTCAGCGAGCGCTGCACGCCGGTCAACCCACTATGAATAACGGCCACGTCGCGGAAACGACTGGCCAATCGGGTGACTATCTGCGTGGTCAAGGCGATTTCCGGCACGAGCAGGATGGCCTGCTTGCCGGCGGCCAGCACCGAGCGGATCGCCCGGATGTACACCTCGGTCTTGCCGCTGCCGCTGACCCCGAACAACAACAGGGCCTTAAACACTCCGTCCTTGGTCGCCTGTTCGATCCGGGTGATGGCCGCCCGCTGCTCTTCGTTCAGCTCGAAAACCGGCTCCGTTCCGGGACTGTCAAAATTCGGCGCCGGCATCGGTTCACGACGAGTGGTCACTGAAAGGAGGCCGGACTTGATCATCGCCGAGACTATGGCCTTGCTTGCGTGGGCGTGCTCGATAAGGGTTTCGAGGTCGAGCCCTTCCGGGTGCATCCGCATCACCTCGACCACGGTTGCCCGTTTCGCGGACCAGGAATCCTGTTCGCTGCGCCCGCGGGCCAGGTGGACCGTCCGTACCACGCGAAAACCGCTCTGACGCCGGATCGGCTCGGGCACCATGGCCGCCAGGGTCCGCCCCGGCGGGCAGCAGTAATAGCGGGCCATCCACTGGCCCAGCTCGATCAGGGCGTCGCTAAGCAGTCGCTCATCGTCGAGCACTCCGACCACCGGCTTGAGCGTCGCGGTCCAGGGCTCACGGCCGACGGCTACACAGAACGCCGGAGCCGGCTTGCGGTTTCGGCCGAACGGAACCAACAGCCTTTTACCAGGCTCAACCTGGGCGGCCAGCTCATCCGGAACGGTGAAGGTGTACTGCCCCTCCACCACCGCCGCCATCACTACGCGGGCCACCGGACCGATGCGCAGTTGCGGCGTATCTTTCCATAACAGAGGACCGGAATCCTTGGCCGTCATCATCCGTTACCCCATTCCGAATAGCACTATCGTTACGTCGCCAGTATCCCGCACGCGGTGCCATCATGTCAAAAGCCGGTTCGATGGTGCCTTACCGCGTACCGCCAACCGACCGATGACCTCCGAAGAAAACAGGGGAAGCTCGTATTCTCACGATCCGTAATGGGGGGAGACGCCCCTTATGCCTTAAAGTACTTAGCCTGGGGATGGTGGGTGACAATAGCAGAAGTGGATTGTTCCGGCTCCAGTTGGAACTCCTCGGTCAGGTTGATACCGATGCGCTGCGGTTCGAGCAGAGGCCAGAGTTTTTTCTGGTCCTCCAAACTGGGACAAGCGGGATAACCAAAACTGAAACGGCTGCCCCGATAACCCTGCTGAAACAGCTTGCGCAACTCCGGATCGTCCTGGTCGGCGACACCTAACTCCTGACGGATTTTCTTGTGGACATATTCAGCCAGGGCCTCGGCAGTCTCCACGCTCAGGCCGTGCAGATGTAGATAGTCGCGATACCTATCGGCGGCGAACCACTCGCGGGCTACCGTGCTGGCCTGCTCGCCCACGGTTACCATAGACAAGGCCACCACGTCGTACTCGCCGCTGGATTTCGGACGCCAGAAGTCGGCCAGGCACCAGAAGGGCTCTTTTTTCTGCCGCGGAAAATCAAAACGCCCCACTTTCCGCGAGCGATCCTCGGGATGATAGAGAATCAACGCATTCCCGTCGCTCTGGCAAGGCCAATAACCGTATACGGCTTTGCACTCAAGGATCTTCTCCCGCCGGCAGCGCTCGACCAAGTCGCGATAGATCGGCCGCACCTCGGTTTCGAGATACTGCTCGAATTCCTCCTGCGGCCGTCCTTTTTTCTTGTACTGCCATTGGACCTGGAAGAGCATGACCTCATTAATGAAAGTCATCGCTTCTTTCAGCGGAATATTCTCCAGCACCCGTGAACCCCAGAACGGCGGCATTGGAATGGGCACATCGGCCGCGATTTTTTCGCTGCGTTCGGTCCGCTCGACGACCGGAACAGAGGTCTCTTCTTTCGAGTCGGCCGTCACGATTTCCACGGCGGGAATCGGCCCGGGCTTTTCGCCGGCCATAATCCTAGCCATCAGGGCAAGGCCCTCGAAAGCGTCCTTCGCGTAGAACAAAGGCCCCTTATACAACTGTCTCAAATCCTGTTCGACATATTTGCGCGTCAGGGCCGCCCCCCCCAGGATTACCGGAGGAGTCAACCCGCGTTCGTTCAACGTGATCAGATTGTCGCGCATCACCAGCGTGCTCTTGACCAGCAGGCCGGATAACCCGATCGCGTCGGTCTGATGGGCCTGCCACGCCTCGACGATATTGTTAATCGGCTGGCGGATTCCGAGGTTATGCACCCGATAGCCGTTGTTGGTCAGCAGGATATCAACAAGATTCTTGCCGATATCGTGAACATCGCCCTTGACCGTGGCCAGGACCATTGACCCTTTGCCGCGGTCATGTGTTTTTTCCATATGCGGTTCGAGGCAGGCGACGGCCGCCTTCATCGTTTCGGCCGATTGCAACACAAATGGCAACTGCATCTCTCCGGAGCCGAACAAATCACCGACCACCTTCATGCCCGCCAGCAGGATATCGTTGATAATGGCCAGCGGAGCATGTTTCCTCAGGGCCTCGGCCAGATCGCCCTCGAGGCCCGCACGGTCACCGTCGATAATTCGTTGACGAAGCCGCTCTTCCACGGCCGTACTGCGTGGGACGGCCTCTCTGGCCGCCCCACCATCGTCGGAAAATTGCCGCAACAAGTCGGTAAGCGGATCGTAATCGGGCGAGCGCTCGTCAAAGATCAGCTTGCGGGCGATTTCGCGCAGATTTTCATCGATTCGATATAACGGCTGAATACCCGCGGCGTGCACAATGGCCGCATCCAGTCCAGCCTCGCGGGCGTAATGCAGAAAAACGCTGTTGAGCACATGGCGAACGGCCGGCTTGAGCCCAAAGCTGATGTTGCTCACGCCGAGCATAATATGACTAGCGGGAAATCGCTGCTTGATTTCTCGGATGGCCTGTAAAGTTTCCAGACCCAGCCGGCGGTCGTCCTCCTTGCCCGTGCCGATGGTGAAGGTCAACGGATCGAAAAGCAGATCACCGGGAGCCAGTCCGTATTGTTCCGTAGCCAGCCGATAAAGCCGTTCGGCGACGGCCACCTTGCGGGACCAGGTCTTGGCCATCCCTTCTTCATCGATGGTCAAGGCGACCACGGCCGCCCCAAACTTGCGACAGAGGGGCAGAACTTCCGCGCAACGCTTTTCCCCGTCTTCCAGATTTACGCTGTTAACGACACATTTACCACCGGTCAGTTTGAGGGCGGATTCAATCACCTCCGTTTCGGTCGAATCGATCATCAGCGGGACGGTTACTTCCGTGGACAGGCGAGTCATCAGCCTTTCCATGTCCGTCCGCTCGTCCCGGCCGACGTAAGCGACACACACGTCGAGCATGTGGCAACCAGTCCGCGCCTGCTCCTTAGCCATGCGGACCATGCCATCGATATCCTCGGCGGCCAGCAGTTCGCGAAACTTTTTCGAGCCATTGGCATTGGTCCGCTCGCCCACGATCAAGAAGCTGTTGTCTTGACGAATCGTGGTGGACTGATAAAGGGAGGAGACGCTCGCCTCAATGATCGGTCGGCGAGGCACAGGCCGGCGGCGACCGATAGCCTGCACCACCCGGGCCATATGCTCCGGCGTCGTACCGCAGCATCCGCCCACGATATTTACCCCCGCCTGCTCGACGAACTCGACGAGCCACCGGGCCAAACCATCCGGGTTCAGAGGATAATGGGTTTTCCCATCGACAACTTCCGGCAACCCGGCGTTGGGCATGACACTGATTTTTCGCGTGCAATGCTCGGCCAGGTAAAGCAGGTGCTCGCTCATCTGGTCCGGGCCGGTAGCGCAGTTCAGGCCGATCACCGCGATTTGCGGATAGGCCTCCAGCGTGACCAGAGCGGCGGCCATGTCCGTGCCCACCAGCATCTTACCCGTGGTTTCCAGTGTAACCTGCACCATAAGGGGGACACGCCGCTGAGCTTCGGCAAAGGCGGTTTCCGCCCCGGCAATCGCCGCCTTGGCCTGCAAGACATCCTGACAGGTCTCAATCAACAGGACATCGACCCCGCCTTCCAAAAGGCCGCGCATCTGTTCGGCGTAACTGTCAGACAAGGCATCGAAAGTCGTCTGCCGCAAGGAGACCAGCCGGGTACCGGGACCGGCCGATCCGATAACAAACCGCGGCCAATCGGACGAATCGTATTTGTCGCAGGCCTCGCGGGCAATCTCCGCCGCGCGGCGGTTCATTTCCCGGACCCTCTCGGCAAGACCGAATTCGGCCATTACCAGCTTGTTCGCCCCGAACGTATTAGTCTCGACCGCGTCGCAGCCGACCTCAAGAAAACGAGCATGGATGTCACGTATGACATCCGGACGTGTAAAGGTGAGAATTTCCGTGCAGTTTTCCAGACCCTCAAAGTCAGCAAGAGACAGGTCCAGAGCATGCACACTGGTCCCCATGGCCCCGTCAGCAACCAGTACGCGCTGCTCCAACGTGTCAAGAAAACGGTTACGCATGGACACTCCGGCCTGTATCAGGCTCGTTCCAACAGATTATAGTAGTTTATCGGTTAGCCCCTGGCAAAGCCTCAGTCCGTCAAGGCCACTAAAATCGCATGGACAGCCTTACACCGGAGTCGGCTCCTGGATTTAAGCTGCTGAATGACCATACAAGAGCAGCCTATTATTCAAACCCGCGCAGGCCATCGTTGGACAGCCCCCCATACCCAACCGCAGCAAAAAGCCCGTTGCCGAACGGCCCGGGGCTCCTTCATGCTGGTCCATCTCCGAAGGGTTGAAGAAAATGCGGTTTTAGTCATACTATCCGCTGACGAACGGACAAGATCGTAGGACGATACAGGCTAACGAGGCAATGCCAGGAGGAACAATCATGCGCGATTTGCTGGTAGGCAGGACTTATTGTGGGCGGCTGACTCTCACCGGCAGCGTTTTAATGGTCCTTAGTTTAGCCTCGGGTTGCCATTCGAATGATGGATGGCAGTCGCTGTTCGACGGCACAACCCTCGACGGCTGGCACGAAATCGGCAAGCAACGCGTTTGGCGGGTCGAAGACGGAGCGATCGTCGGCGAACTGGTCGAGTCCTCGCCATACGCATATCTCGTCACCGAAGAAAAATTTACCGACTTTGAGCTGAAACTCCGGATGATCTTTGATTCCGAGGACGGTAACAGCGGCATATTTTTCCGTTGTGCGTTTCCCCCCCAGGTACTTAATCCCGACATCGTAGCTCGCGATCTTCCGGAGGATGCGACCGAATTCAAGCACCCCTCGACCGGAGAAACTATCGCGTCATTACCCTACCGGCAGCGTGTGCATATTACCGGCATGCAGGCGGAATTCGCCCCCCCCAACCAGTATACCGGGGCCCTCTACGACTCCACCCACGGCCGATGGATCACCCAGGATCAGTTTACCGAGGCCATGCATCAGGCCCATAAGTGGCAAGAATGGAACGATCTATACATCAAAGTCGTTGGCCAGCATGTACTCGTGCGCCTGAACGACACATTGGTCAGCGAGATCGACAATTACGAATTCGCCCCCACCGGACGCCTGGCCCTGCAATTACACTCCGGTGATGCCATGAAGGTGCGATTTAAGGATATTTACGTTCGCCCTCTTTGCCAGAAAAATACTTGCCGTGCCCGTTAGGCGGATCGCTTCGAAAACGGGTCTTGCGTGCCAGGACCACGGCCAACGCCGGAAATGTGTCCACAACCCGACCGGTCATGCACACTGTCCAAAAGGCAATTGCGCGGCTTAATCGGTTGCGTGGAATTGATGGCAAGAGTTCTTGAAGGGCTACGCCGAGCCACCGGCATCCCGACGGCGGAACATGTTAATCGAAGAGTTTCTGTTGTCCGGGACTGCGGATTTTCTGGCGATCCATGACATCCCTGGCCTCGTCGATCAGCTCCCCAAGGTCGCGGAATGAGCGGTATACGCTGGCGAAGCGGACGTATGCGATCTGATCCAGGTCGCGAAGTCGGTCGCAGACCAGGGAGCCGATCTGTTTACTGCTGACCTCGCGATCGTACTCCTTGAAAACCACGTCCTCCACTTCCTCGACCAGCCTGAGCATGGCCGTCTCGTTGACCGGGCGTTTATAACAGGCCCGCTGTATGCCGGCCAGGATTTTGTTGCGATCGTAGGGCACCCGCCCGCCACCGTTTTTGATGACCATCAACTTAACATCGTTTTCCACACGTTCCTTGGTTGTGAAGCGTTTCTTGCAGGCCTGGCAAACCCTGCGGCGACGGATTACTGACCCACCCTCACTCAACCGTGAGTCGATAACCTTGTCGGAATTGCCTTCTGTACAGTATGGACAGCGCATGATTGCCGGCTTCCAGCTACGTTATTAGACGGGCACCCATCCTTCTTGGGGGGGCCATATATGGAGTATACCGTAAATTCTCCTACGACATAGAGGTGGACACGATTTTTTTTCGTTTGCGGGCGTCGGGGGTTGGCAAAAGAACCAGTTTGGGCGATAGTGTCGCGATGGCTTCCAGATTAACTGAAAAGACGGTCGGAGAGGTCCGGATCCAGGGATTCAGCCTGGCCGGGGAAGAAACGGTCATTGTCCTCCCCGATCTGAATGTGGCTTTCGATATCGGCCGAGCCCCCCGGGAAGCGGTCCATGTCGACCATATCTGCTTATCTCATGGGCACATGGATCACTCCGCGGGCATCGCCTATTACTTCTCGCAACGCAATTTTCAGGGTATTAACAACGGCTGCGCCTTGGTCCATCATAAGCTGGTCAGGCCACTGGAAGACCTGATGCAGGTCTGGGGACGTATCGAGGGGCATGTCTCCCCGTTCCGGTTCATAGGCGTGGATGAGGGCGAGGATTTCACGGTACACCGAGGCCTGGTTATTCGGCCATTTCGCGTCCGCCATCCAGGCCCCACCCTGGGTTTCTCCATAATCGAAGTGCGTAAAAAGCTTAAACCCGAGTATGCCGACCTTTCCGGCCAACAAATCGTGGAACTCAAAAAGCAGAACATTCCCGTGGAAAACCGGTTGGAGATACCCCGCGTGGCATACTGTGCCGACTCCGCGTTGGGCAACTATCTCGAGCACGACTTCGTACGTAACGCGGAAGTGCTCTTGGTCGAATGCACGTTTATCGACGAAGACCACCTCGAGCGAGCCCGCAAGGGGCAACATACCCACCTGCGCGATTTTCCCGAACTGATGGGCCGGGTTCGCAGCCCGAACGTGGTATTGTTCCATCTGACACGACGCACTGGGATCAGGGAAAGCAAACGGATGTTGGAACAAGTACTCCCGAAGACGGACCTCGAGCGGATAACCGTCCTGATGGACCGACCCCGTCGGTCCATGAGAAGCGAAAGTGGACAGCAGGAATGATTAATGAACTTCTACTACGGAGTTTAGTTCGCCAAAGGGGTTCGACTCGACGTAGTTATTGTGCGGATCGTTGAGCCATTGCCCATCGACCACCAGCCGATAACAATACCGACCCGGGGCCAGGGGTAGCAAGGCCTTGAAGGCGTTCTCATTAGTCCGCATCATCGGGGTCGCTTCCGGAGACCAGTTGTTGAAATCGCCAGCCAAGTGCACGCTGCCGGCCCCTGGAGCATCGGTCACGAACAGCACACCATCATTAGTGGCATGCACACCGTAGATCTCGTCTATTTTCTGTTGGATTTCCTCTGGGGTGGCCGGTGGAGGCTCGCCCTCATCAAGGTTCTTGTTATTGGCGAAGAGGGGCTTGGTAGTGGCCAACAGGCGTTCGGCCTGCTCGGCCAGTTCGTCGGCCTGACGTAATAAGGTAGTAGGCACCATGTCCGGCCCGCCAGAGGAAATCAGCTCGCGAGCTAGACGGACAAAATCGCGGAAGCCCATACTGCCGGGATCGTATTCGGTGATCGGCTGCCCGAAACTGGCCCCTTCACGCAACTTGGTGTTGAAATTGATGAAGGTATGGCTCATGAGCGGCCCAAACTTGCGTTTCAGCTCGTTCAGTATCTCTCGACCAAGCTTGGTGCGCACGTCATAAAGATTGGCCAGAACCCGCACATCCAAGGGATTGTCCCGCCGGGAGCGCAGCGATTCGATGGTTTCCAGTTGCTTGCTCAGCCCCTGCAAGGAGAAATATCCGGTATCCACCGGAATAATTACCTCGCTGGCGGCATAGAGAGCATTATGGGTCAAGGTACCGATGTGCGGCGGACAGTCGATGACGGCGAAATCGTATTTTCCGGCCACCGTAGACAAAGCGTCAGCCAGCCGCTCTTCCCAGTCCGATAAAGACTGCTGCATCGGCTCGAATTCCGCCAGCTTGGTCGTCGAGGGGGCCAAATCGAAGTTGGCGGTAATCTGCCAGATACTGCGTCCGATATCCACCCGGTCACCATTATTCCGATATACGAGCACATCGTAAATGCTGACCTCGATTTGATCTTCCGGAACGGCAAGCCCCAAGGCGCAATGCCCCTGAGGGTCCATGTCCACCAGTAGTGTACGTCGCCCTTCGCGCGCCAAACAGGCGGCAAGGTTGATACTAACGGTGGTTTTGCCACATCCGCCCTTCTGATTGGCGACGGCGATGGTTCTCATGATGGTCGCAACCTTCCACGAAATGAACGGTTAACTGCGCATAGCGCGCTAACTATCCCAACAACAATGCTCATTATGGCGCTTTTATCGGTCGGTAGAGGCGCAAAACTTTACCGGACCTGAAAGGTATTGCAAATCCTTATAGTCCCATAACTTAGGTCAGGGGTTCAAAAACCGAAAAAATGAAGTTGCGGCAATTGTAGCCTGTTTCAGGCGGTCTGCCGGCAAATGCTCGGTCTGGCAGCGATGTATCGCATTCACGGCAATTTTCTCACGTTTGGCGTCGTTGCGTAACAGGCGACGGATCGTATGTATCATATCGCGAACATGCGAAAAACCGACCATTTCTTCGTTATTTTTAAGCAAGGTTCCCAATCCACCCGGATCTCCATCTCTTGGATGTAACCGGGCAACAAGAACTGCGCCATTGCCGGCGGCCAACATCGCCGTCGCAGAGACCGCCCCGTTCAGGTCAGCATGCACCAATAATTTTGATTGACGCAAAACCGCCACCTGTTGTTCCAGTGTTGCCGGTGGATGTATATGGGCAGCGGTCTGCCTCGGCCAACCCGCACCATGTATATGAATCGCAATATCCGCTTCTATAAGGCCTTGGACGATATGCTTCCAGAGTAGTCTGGGGGCAACCCAGTGTTCCAAGGATTCGACCATCGACTTCCGTAATAGCTCATCCTCGATGCGAACCCGCAATATATCCTCTGCCCTGCTCAACAAGGCTTCTATTCTACCCGGCTGGCCATTGTATGCCTCGATCTGAGTACCAAGCATATCGACTACAGAGTTCCAGATATTCCTCGGGGTCGTCAGGGTGAAACCGAAGACGGCGGCATCAGTTGGTCCAAGATCGGCAAAGATGGCCACATCGATAGGTCGTTCTTCAATGTGATCGGCCTGGGAGTTTTCAAGAGCTACCAGGCAGGGCGGCGGAATGACGAATATTCGCCGATCACTGACCCCCTTCTGGAGCAAGTCGTCTCTCAGATAGGGGCTGGTAACAGCTACGGTATCAGTTATTGCCAGCCGCTCGGGATGTAAATCCTTGCCCCGTGCCCGAGAGGAGAGCCAGGTAACCGTCGGTATTTTTTCCGGCAGAAAGGCCCCGACTTCATGGCGATGAATATCCATCAGAAGGGCCAGAGCCGGCAATCGCGTCCGCGAATCAGTCAATTTCTCAGCACGGGCCAGCGGATATACGTCACCCGGCCCGCGAATATCAACGGTAACCGATGACCATCCTGAGTCCAAAGCCCCTTTCGCCAAAGCATCCACCATGAACCAGGTTTCCGGATCCGACCGGTTCGCAAGCAAGGCGATATGGGCCGACGCATCATCCCATGCAACGACAGGCAAAGCCGCCATACGCTCTTGGAACTCCTGGAGGGCTTGCTGGCGTTGCTGATCGCAATGGGCATGAGCGGATTCGACAGCGGCTTGCACGTCGGCGAGGTCCAAGGGAATCTGCCAGGGCCAAAGCATGAGACGATTGGGGCAAAGGTGCCCTGGATGCCGTTTCAGCCAGGTTGCCAGAGCGTGGCTCAACTCTGTCAATGGGCCAGTTATAAAAACGACTCGCTCCTGGGCCAGGGCCTGAGCGTAGTCATGCAGATGCAGAGCTAACATAATCGTCCGCGGGTCTTCTTCCCAAACGAAAATGGCCCGATGTATTCCCAACCGCTGACTGAGCAGCAGCACTTCTGAACCTTCGCCGAGCCCGGCAATAAACACGTTGCCCTGCCCGGCATCGAATCTGGCCAATACCGCCTCGGCGCGCACCGATGGAATGGAAGTGCGTCCAAACCAGCGATCGGCCTGGTCCGGGCTATGAAAACGAAAGTTGATTCGACCATCGCGAGTCGCGATCGGGACCGGCGGATGGTCGGCGGCAAAGGTTTCCTGTCGCAGAAGGATAATGCGCTCGGCCAAGTCGGGATCGTGTCGGCGAAGGGCGGCAAGATTGCGTTCGAGGACATCCGGCACAAGCGTGACTGGGCTGGTCAGGTTCATGGGCGGATCGGAGACATCGGGGAATTCATCCGGTATAAGTCAGGCGAACGATCAACATGGCGATCAGAAACACCATCCAGAGACAGTAAACAACTATGGAGGCGATCAGCGGCCAGCGGGGCAGCGGCGGAGAATCGCCGGCGGGGAGATCGTTATCCCAGATGGATCGACCCTGCGCGAAAGACGCGACGGACGATGATGTATTTTTCTCGGTCATGATGCTTTACAGATTAACCCGGCCACCGGGGGTTGGCAAGCGGTCATGGAACAATGGTAGACTACCACCATGCCGCGAGATGACCTTTTCGACGAACAGATGACGTATCCGTTTCCGACCGATCGGCCGGAAGTGGTGGCGGTGGAGAGTTCTTCCACTGGCGGAAAAGATGTCCGCGATTCCGAACGGCGTTTCCCCGGTTGCGGAGGGGTCTACCTGCTAACCGACGAAGCCGATCGGGTGATCCTGCTGTCCTCGGCGGCGGATATGCGCCGGGCATTGGGGCACCGGCTGTTGGAAGCGACGGCCGAGCTGGCCGAGCCAACCGAGGGATCGGACTCCGGACATCCGCGGCGATCCCGCCTGCGCTTGAACCTGCACGAGATCGTTCGCCGAATTCGCTGGAAACGAGCGGACTCGCCGTTTGAGCTGAACTATGAATACCTGCGTATCGCCCGCGAACTGATCCCGAAAGAGTATCTGGCAAACCTGGCGTTCGGTCCGGCATGGTTTATACATGCGGACCCGGCATCGGCGATCCCGCGTTTTTCGGTGGGCACATGGTTGATAGACCCGTGCAGCCACGACCTGGGGCCGTTCCCGACGCAGGCCGCGGCAAACCGGTTCGTGCAGGTTTTGCAGGATATATTCGATCTCTGCCGGTATGAGTACATTTTGGAAAAGACGCCGCACGGACAGGCCTGCGCGTATTTCGAGATGGGCAAATGCCCGGCTCCGTGCGATGGCTCACTGCCGATGGCGCTTTATCGGGAAATGGTGCGGGCGGCGTGGGCATTCGCCAGCGGCCAACGAGCTGAACAACTGAGCGACTGGCAGGCCCGTATGGCCTCGGCGGCCACCCGGCAGGAATACGAGTATGCGGGGCATTTCAAGCAAATTCTGCTGCGCGCCCGCGAGATGGTACAGGAGTCCTACCGATACGTTAGACCGGTAAAGGATTTTAATTATCTCGTAGTGCAACGGGTCGGCGGCCGCCGTCGGGTCAAGCCGTTTTTCATCCGCAAAGGGTGGATCACGCCGGGCGAAGCGGTGGCCCTCAAGGATCTGGACCGGGCGACGGCCGAGTGGTCGGCAGCGATAGCCGGTCCCTTGGCCGTAGCGGCCGATGCCGTGGACGAAAGCAGCCTACGCCTACGTAGCGAACATATCTGGCTGGTCAGCCATTATCTTTTCAAGCGCGAATCGCCGGGATGGTTTATACATCAATCGGATCTTACCGCCCCAGAATCGCTGGCTGCCGAGATCAGGGCGCGCCTCAGAAACGAACATGACCCTGGCTCCTATAAAACGGACTAGAATGCACACCTTTTCGACCGTATAGAGTGTATATAAAGGATTGTTTCGTGGTGTATGGTATACTAGAATAAATCAAGATGATTTCCAAAGGTGTTGCCATCCTGTGCATAGTGCTTCAGGGATTAGTTCCTTGGGGAATCTGTTTATGCGCCGCCGCGGAGGCGACGGCTTTCGCCTATGGCCGCGAAGCTGCTCAGCGATTGTTGGCCCAAGAGCCGGTGCCTTCCGGTTGCTGTGCTTGCACAACGAAGGAATCAGAAGAGAACTCAGTCCCAGCGTGCCCCTGCATATCCAAACGCGCAGCCGACCAACCTTATATTGTTGTTCGTCAGCAGCGTCTGTTACCCGACAATACAGCTTTATGGTGTGCATTGGTCGAAACCGGTGGACTGGAAACTACCTCGACCGGTTCCGCGGATCTACTGGATGCGCCATGGAGCTGGCCTTGGAGTACGCATTCCACCAGACAAGCTATGCTGGCGGTCTGGTTGAAGTGAGATATACTGGACCAATTCGCAGTGTAATCACTTGGTCACTCCTGATAGTGACTGTCATCGACGGATTGTCTGTTCGTTTATAATCTTGCTTAACGTACGAGGAGTAATAAACATGAAGCGTAGAGTACTGATAGGATTGGCTATTGTGGCGGTTGCGGCATTTCTGGTACCAGCCCTTTCGACTGGGTACGCAACGGATGATGCCAAAGCCGACAAAATGTGCGTGAATTGTCCTTGCGGCGATCAATGCCCCTGCGTCGACAAATGTCAATGCGGTGACAAGTGTCAATGCGGCGACGAATGCCCCTGCCCCAAGAAGGGCGCGGGTTGCGAGCTTCGCGATATTTCCGCGAAGAGCGAAGGCTGCGAGAAGCCCCGTTGTGGGGATCGCGGCGGTTGCAAGGGTAAAAAATAACCCTGACCGCGATACTGGATAAAGCTGCCATGGGTTATGCCATAGCAGCGGATAGTCTATGATTAATAAAAGGCCGGGTCCGACAGGTGTTCGGACCCGGCCTTTCATATGATATTCGGGAGCCCCAAGCGAGACCTGAATACCCGTGTGGCAAATAAAAAATACCCACCCTGT
>JAAYCU010000007.1 GCA_012729595.1 Phycisphaerales bacterium | reverse complement strand
CAGGAATCCTTCCTCAATGTCCATTCTACTTTTAGCGGTTTCCCGGCGTAAGTAGCCGATGGCATAGAAGGCCGCCGCCAGAAACAGCAGGCTGGTTATCTCCAGGAACACAATCCCCAAAGCGTCCAGGTGGAACCAGCCGTTCAGGGTCGGGCCCGGTCTCCACCACCACGCTGCCCCGGTCAGCACGGTATGGGCCATGGCCGTAGTCACTAACAGCAGGCGTCGCAGCGCATGCTTACGGATGACAAAAGCCAGGAGGCCAGTGATCGCAGGTACCAACCATAATGCCAGAATCATGATGGCCAGTCCTTAAGTGCCGACAACCGATCTGTGTCGATATGGTCAAATGTTCGATTGATATGGAAGATGGCAATACCCATCACGAAAACCCCTACGAATACGTCAAGGAGGGTCGCTAGATCCACGAGTACAGATTCCTCGCCGACTAACGCGATACCAAACAGATAGATACCGTTCTCCATCACCAGATAGCCGAGCACCTGCGTAATGGCCTTGCGACGGCTGACAATCAGCAGCAAACCCGCCAGGATTGCATGCAGGGCTACCGGTATGAGGAGCGGAGTATGGCTGGGGTGGGCGGCGGGCAGGCGGCTGCTGAGCCACATGGCGGTCGGCAAGGCCAAGGTTCCGATCAGCAAAGACCAGGTGAAACTTACGAACGGCTCAACCTCGCGGCGTACCCGGGCCTGACGCATGGCCCGAAACAGCAACCACGGAAAAACCAGTCCTTTCAGAACTATGATTCCGAGTACGAGAACCAGCATATGCAGGGATATGGCTGGTGAATGCAAGGCCACCGTGACCAGCCCTAAAAGTATGCCTTGTGCGGCGGCTACGCGAATACAGGTTTCCAGTCGACACAAGGAGGTTAAGGCCAGGTTGGTCAACGCCAGCGAAACCAACAATAATTCTATCCAGAGATTCAACTGATCACCTCTGCATCAGAACGATTGCCAGGACGGCCAACGCCCCGGCACAAACCAGAAGCTGTGGTACACGTTGCAGACGCAGCCTGGCCATAGAGGCCTCGATGACGCCGGTCACCACGGCCA
Source organism: Phycisphaerales bacterium (assembly GCA_012729595.1). GTDB lineage: Bacteria > Planctomycetota > Phycisphaerae > UBA1845 > PWPN01 > JAAYCU01. The sequence goes on along the minus strand of JAAYCU010000007.1, from coordinate 11,887 downwards.
GAAACAGCATGCCGACAAAAAACAGTATTGTGTTAAACCATCCCTGACCATGAACCGGCAGCAGCAGCCCCACGAGCAGGGAACCTAATATCCACAGCTTGAGGGCGGCTGCGTAGAGGATAAAGGCCAGGTCCGGCCCACTGTAGTCCAGCACCATGACCTCGTGAATCATCGTCAGCTCCAGATGAGTATTAGGATCGTCCACGGGAATTCGTGCGTTTTCGGTCAAATAGATCAGAAGTATGGCGGCCGCGACTATGATCATGGCAGGACCGGACTCCAGCCATAAAGCCGGGGTGAGTGCCGCGTACATAGTGGACAAGCTGATACTGCCGCTCACCTGTACGATTACCGCCAAGGCCAGTAGCAGGGCCGGTTCGGCGAGGGCTGAGAATTGCACCTCCCGGCTGGCCCCCATCCCTTCAAAGCTCGAACCAGTGTCCAACGCTCCCAAGACGGTGAAGAATCGCATGGTACCCAGTAGGTAGACCAGCAAGATTAGATCGCCTTCGAAGGATAATAATGCGGCTTGTCCGCCCCACGGGACGAGAGTCAGTCCGACAAGTACGGCCGCCAGGCCGACAACAGGGCTGGCCCGAAAGATCCAACTGGTGGTCCTACTGTAGACCGCCCCTTTGTGCAGCAACTTCCAGAGATCGTAATAGAGCTGCAGCAAGGGAATTCCATCGCGTCCCGCGAAGAAGGCCTTGGTTTGGTTGATGATTCCCAGAAGCAAGGGGGCCAACAGCAGGGCCAGTGCGGTATGAAACATGGAAATGGCGTACATGTGTCAACCGACCTTAAAAACCAATAAGACCAACAAAGTGATCGCGATATACAATACGTAAAGCTGAACGTGTCCGTGTTGCAACCAGCGAAAGCGGGCCAGAAACCACACGATTGCCTTGAATGCTGTTTGGTAAAAGTGTTCGCGCCAAATGTCCGGGGTGTTGGTGGTCAGGGAGGCGTGGCGGGGGAACAAGCCGCTCGGAGTATCCAGGGAATGGCGGGTTCGGATCAATGCGGCGAATAGATCCGTGAGCGGTTGAACGAAGGAAGATGCGGTGTATTGCATACGGGGCGATGGCCGTGCATACCCGCAATCCCAGGTGACCGTATGGGTCACTTGTCGCCTGGACAACAGCCGGTGACGCAGCAGCAGCAGAATCAGTGCTACCGCCATAAAGACAACGCCGAGGATGACGACATAGTTTAGAAGTTCAACCTTACCGACCAGGGTTTCGTTTAGTTGATCGGGACGCAGGCCGGTGGTGATGACTAGCACTGGTTCCATCCAGGTGAAGACAAGAGGGGCGAACAAGCTGATCAGCACGCAGCCGGAGGCCAGAGCCAGCATGGGTAAACGCATGGCCCAGGGGGATTCATGAGCCTGTGCCGGATGCGCACTGCGTGGTTCGCCCAGAAAGATTATGCCGAAGGCCTTGGTGAAACAGGCGGCGGCCAGACCTCCAATCAACGCCAACCCCCCGAGCACTATGAGTCCGGCAATCATGGGTGATATATGCGATGCGCTGACGCCTTCAAACCCACCCACGTAGATCAAGAACTCGCTGACGAACCCGTTGAACGGCGGCAAACCCGAGATGGCGATGGCCCCGATCAGAAAGGTGACGGCGGTCCAGGGCATGCGTTTCATCAGGCCGCCCAGATGATCGATCTCGCCGGTCCCCGTCGCGTGCATAACCGATCCCGCGCCCAGAAACAGCAGGCTTTTGAATAATGCATGGTTGACCACGTGCAGAAGTCCACCAGCGAATCCGAGCACCATCAGCGGAGTCGATGGCAGGCTCATGCCCAACACGCCCACGCCCAGCCCCAGGGCGATGATGCCGATGTTCTCGACGCTGTGATAGGCGAGCAGTCTTTTCAAATCATGCTGGGCCAGGGCGAACAGGACGCCGAGCACTCCCGAACAGAGCCCGATCCCTATGAGCAGCCATCCCCACCATGCGGCCGGTGGACCCAGCAATGTCAGCGTTCGCAGGAGCCCGTAAATCCCCGTCTTGATCATCACTCCCGACATCACTGCGGAAACGTGGCTGGGGGCAGCGGGATGGGCTTCAGGGAGCCAGACATGCATGGGCAAGAATCCTGCCTTGGTCCCGAAACCGACTATGGCCAACACAAATAATAAGCCGGCATTGGCGGGAATCATCCCTACCGCGGAACCGAGGTGATCGAAGTCTAGGGAATTTGACTGCTTGCCGAGTAGGATAAATAAAACAAACAGAAACGCCGTGCCCAGGTGCATGGCCACCAGGTATGTCCAACCAGCCTGACGCACGTGTTCCTTTTCGTCGTCGAAAGTTACCAGGAAGAAGGAAGCCAACGACATCACTTCCCAGGCCATCAGAAACAGCACACCGTTACGGGCGATCAGGACGAGGGCCATGCAGGCGGTCAGCAGGTTGAAGTAAAACCAATGCGTGCCTAACCGTCGACGGCCATCAGAAACCGAGAGATAGCGGCTGCCATACAGGGCCGCCAGCGCGGGCACCCCGAGCATGGGAATCAGAAAGAAGGCGGACAGGCCGTCCAGGTGAACGTAAAAGCCACCGTAGGGTACGCTCCACGGCAGACGGATTGGCGCTATGGCGTGGCCGGAGAGCACCTGGATCGCGGGGATGATTCCGAGCAGACCGCCCAGCATGGTCCCGCCCACCCCGATCATGGTTGCGATTCGAGGTCGAGCGGAGGCGATCATGGCCCCAATGCCGGAGATGATCAGCAGTCCGATGGCCAGTAACAACCCGATCATGCTGACTCCCGGCCGGCGGGGCCTTGCGGGTTGTCCGTGGTGGCGGCCAGTTTTTTCTCCACGCGTTCGGCCTGGCCGAGGATTTCGTCCCGCGAATCCTGCCGCTCGATGACCGCCTTGAATTCCGGATCGCGCAGGGCAAACATTAACATGGATAGCATTTTTAGGTGCCCCCGAACGGTTGGGCTGATTAGCGTGAACAGGGTATGCACCAGTTGCCCATCGATAGCTTCGAAGTCGATCGGGTTTTCCAGGAAGCAGACAGTGATGCTCGGCCGCTGGACGTGCAATACGATCGGATTGCGTACATGCGGAATGGCAATGCCTTCCCCAATGCCAGTCGATCCAAGGTTTTCTCTGGCGAGCAAGACCTGATAAAGAAACTCCCGATCCACTTCCTCGGGCAGACGCATGACCTCGACCACCGAACGCAGTACGGAAGGTTTATCAGCTCCTTCCAGCCGATAGACAATGCCGCCTGCCCGAACGGCTTCCAGAAGGCTGGGAATCTCGACGCTTTCGGGCTCCTTCAATATGTCCACGGACAGGTTCATTCGTCGCGAAGTAGCCCACTCGAGAAGCTCCGCACGGTTGAATCTGCATTGTCCGCTTATTTTGTAAACTGGTATTGTACCCTGGTCGATCCATCGATAGATCGTCCGTTCGGACACATCGAGTAGTTTGGCAACATCTTTTGTGTTCAGATTCATATCAATGTCCAGCATTACGGCCAAGTAAAGTCATAATATGGCATTGAGTTATTAATGTCAACATTTGTCACTCTGTATCTTTATTGTCGCAAGCCGGCATCAAGGTAGGAATTTCCACGAATGTCAGGAAATGATGATGGCATCCAGCGTAAGCGTGCTGGTTTCAGCCAGGCCACTGGGAAAGTAGGCTGTCACTTCGGTTGTGATCAGGCCATCGTACACGCATGTCCAGGAAATCCGATTCGATCTCGCTGGCTGAACGTAGTGTCCTTTGGAGCGTGGGGAATCGACTCTCCGGCTGAAGCGGGGGCTGGGAGGTTATGATTTACGGTCAGGAACTTAATACAGGCCGGTGATTTTACCGTTTTCGTCGATGTCCATATCGATGGCGGCGGGGTGCCGTCCGAAGGCGGGCATGGTCAGAATGGTGCCGACTAGAGGCGTCAGGAAGCCGGCGCCGCCGGCCAGGCGAATGTCGCGCACGGGTAAGCGAAAATGCGTCGGCCGACCTTTCAGGTTCGGGTCGTGCGAAAAGGAATACTGCGTTTTGGCCATGCAAATTGGCAGCTTGTCGAAGCCGAGCCGGGTGAGCGACTCGACTGCTGCTGCTGCTGCCGGTCCGTAGTCCACGCCATCGGCTCCGTAGATTGTCCGGGCAATAGTGTCGATCTTCTCCCTGATGGGCAGTTCCAGATCATAGAGAAAACGGAAAGGCTCGGGGCGCGGGGATTCGGCGGCTGCGACGACGGCTTCGGCCATCGCGGCGGCCCCGGCCCCACCCTCGGTGTGCGCTTCACTGATAACCACATCGAATGCGCCGGCGGCCTTGGCTGCCTCGGCAATTACGTCGAGTTCGTCGTCGCTGTCAGTGTCGAATCGATTGACGGCCACCACGCAGGGCAGATTGAAACGGGCGATATTCTCGAGATGCTTGACCATATTGGGCAGGCCGGCGTGGACGGCCTCGACGCTCGGCTCGAAGATGGTCGGGTCGATCGGCCGACCGGGCACGACCCGGTAACGCCCGCTGTGGGCCTTGAGGGCCCGCACCGTGACCACGAGCACCGCGGCGTCAGGATGATGGCCGGAGATACGGCACTTGATGTCGCAGAATTTCTCGAAACCCATGTCCGCCCCAAAGCCGGCCTCGGTCACCACGTAATCGGCACAGCGCAGAGCGATTTCGTCGGCCAAGATGGAGCTGTTACCGTGAGCGATGTTGGCGAACGGCCCGGCATGAACGAAGGCGGGCACGTGCTCAACAGTCTGAAGCACGTTGGGCATGATCGCGTCCTTGAGCAGGATGGTCATGGCCCCGGCGGCCCGGATCGCCTCGGCGAATACGGGGATGTCCTGATGGGTGTAGCCGATGACGATGCGGCCGAGGCGCCGACGTAGGTCGGGCAGGGAGCTGGCCAGAGCCAGGACGGCCATCACCTCGCTGGCGGACGTCAGATCAAAGCCCGTCTCCCGCGGGAATCCATGCCCGCCCAGGCCGATGACGATATCACGCAGGGCGGCGTCGTTCATATCCACGCAGCGCCGCCAGGTGACTTTCATCGGGTCGAGCCGCCCGGGGTTGCCTTTGGTCATGAGTGTATCGATCAAGGCGCTGAGCAGGGCGTGGGCGCTGGAGACCGCGTGCATGTCGCCGGTGAGGTGGAGGTTGAACTCCTCCATGGGCAGAATCTGCGAATAGCCGCCGCCGGCGGCCCCGCCCTTGATACCGAAAACCGGACCCATCGACGGCTGACGCACGCAACATGCGGCTTGTTTGCCCAGAAAGGACAGCCCTTGGGCCAACCCCACCGTCGTGACCGTTTTGCCCTCGCCGAGCGGCGTGGGGGTTACGCCGGTGACCACGATGTATTTGCCGAGCGTGTCGTCGCCGAGCCGGGCGATGGATTCCAGCCGAATCTTGGCCATGTACCGGCCGTAGGGCAGTACCTCGTCATCGAGCAGGCCGAGCCGCTCGGTGATTTCCTGGATAGGTTTCAGCGTCGCACGCTGAGCGATTGCCAGATCGGAATCCATTGATCGCACTTTCCTGTAGTTGTTCCTTGAATCGTATACTGGCTTATTACGTAAGACGCAGACGGCCACCCGTATTAAAGCATTCAACCATCCTGTTGACTAGATGTCTTATATCGCCGTGCTCGCGCTTTCGGCCGGTTGTTCCTCGACCCTTAGTGTTTTGTGTCTCCGGCCGGCAGGCTACTGCTCGGGCGGGTATGCGCAACCGCGGCCAAGCCGCGATAACTGACCCGGGCTACCCGCCAGTAAAGCTTGTTGTCCGCCGCCTCTCGGGCCAGTTCGATGTGCAGGATAACCGCCTCGCGCTTGGCCGGATCCTCGATCGACGGGTCATGGCAGACCGGGTAGTAAATATCCGCGCGCTTCTCGCCGGGCTCTACGACAACCTGCATTTTTCGATTGGCGACCTCTAGGTCGGTATCGAAACTATCCACGTAATGGGCCACTATCGGGGCCCATCCATCGACTACCCGGAATAGCTCGCGGTCGCGGCGACCTTCCTGCCATTTGGCTTCTTTGCCGTAAGCCTGCAGGATCCGACGTTCGATTTCCGTGTAAGCGGCCAAGGCAAAGGTTTGCTCTACGGCTTGGCGCTGCCGGTCTTTCTGGAACGCCTGGGCGGCATGGACATCGTCGGCCAGGGAACGCAGTAGCACGTAAGCTACCTGTTTCGGAGTCGCGGACTCATCGAGGACAACACCGTAGGCCTCAACCGTGTCGGTTCGGACCTCCGGTACCTCCCCCGACTGGCTGGTACATCCGGCAGCAAACCAGGCGGCGCAAAGCAATGCAATCACGGTTCGCCCCAGGCGTAAGCTCTCGGGATACGAGCCAACTTGATTAGTAGTCCATGTTTTCGTATGCATGATGGGCGCAAAGTCTAGCATATTCCCCGTCCGATGCAACGCTTGCCGGAATGCGTTATCGAGGGTAGACTTCCCGGCGGCATGGGCGAATGTAGCAAAAACCTCTGGGCTTCGTGGCGATCGGAATATATTCACTCGCTCGGCGAGCCGGCCGACGGCCAGGCGGGGGGGTGCTTCCTGTGTCGTTACGCCGGGCAGCCGGAGCAGGATGCCCTCCACCATGTGTTGTGGCGCGGGCTGCGCTGCCTGACCATGTTTAACCGGTTCCCCTATAACAACGGGCACCTGTTGGTCGCCCCTCTGGACCACTTGGCCGGCTTGGACGAGCTGGATGAGCCGACTCTGGATGAACTGATCCGTACGGTCCGCGATGCCCAGCGGCTGCTCGGCCATACAACCAATGCCCACGGTTTCAATGTCGGGATGAATTTCGGCCGCTGCGCGGGGGCGGGGTTGCCCGGGCACCTGCATGTGCATATCGTCCCCCGCTGGGAAGGAGATACCAATTTCATGGCCGTCATCTCCGACAACCGGGTCATATCAGAAAGTATCGAGTCCCTGTATAACAAGATGCGAGCCGCGGCCGAAGGGCTGGGATTGCCCGCCCTGCGCGGCTGATGAGCTTCGGCGGGTGACTCCTTCCAGCCTGGATCGTCGGATATCTTATGTATTTGGCGGCCACGCAATCAGGCCCCCGCGTGCAAGCTACGGGTCGGTGTAATATGTTGTGCCGTGTACCGGAATACTGTTCACTTTCGGCCTTCTCCAGACGTATGTAGGGATTGTGGTACTGATTACCCATCCGGCGGGTTGCGCATGATCGCTAATACATACTACTTCCCGAGGCGAACCAGCCCGATGGACTCGCGCGGTCAACCGTTAATCAAGAGTACCCCCCAACTGGTTCCCGGCTTTCCCGCCGTAAACCCGTGGAACGAGCCATCTGGCCGGGGTCGCTGGTCATTCATGGCAGGAAAGTACAATCAATTATGAAACCGTACGCCGTTACCGACGCAACGACCCGCGGCCGTGAATATCCCGAGCCGGCCAGCCCGGCCGATCCGTTCGATATCGACTATCATCGCGTGTTGCACTGCACCGCCTTTCGGCGCCTGAAATACAAGACGCAGGTTTTCGTCACCGGCGAGCACGATCATTTTCGCACCCGGCTCACGCACACGCTGGCGGTTGCCGAGGTGGCCCGGCGATTGTGTACGGCCCTGGCGGTTAACCCGGCGGCGGGCGAGCTGATCGCCCTGGCCCACGATCTCGGCCATGCGCCGTTCGGGCACGCGGGCGAGGCCGCCCTGGCCGAGTTGCTGGCCGATCATGGCGGATTCGAGCACAACGCCCAGTCGCTCCGCGTCGTCGAATATCTGGAGCATCCCTACCCCGCTTACCGGGGGCTGAACCTCGGTTACGAGATTCGCGAATCGCTGGCCAAGCATTGCACGATTTACGATCGGCCGGGGGCCCATCCGTTGGCCGACGGTTCGCAGGCCCCGCTGGAAGGCCAGATCGCCAACCTGGCCGACCGCATTGCCTATGACGGGCACGATCTGGAGGACGCGATCGGGGCCGGGTTAGTTGACGAGCACGATTTGAGCGCGGTACGCCTCTGGCGGATGGCGGCCGATCCCGTCCGTTGCGAGTATCCCGAACATCCCTTGCCGGCCGTCCGCCGTCCTATCCTGGATCGACTGGAGGAGTTTTTGCTGGCCGACGTGGTGGCCGAGGCCCGCCGTCGCCTGGCCGTCGCCCGGCCGGCCACCATCGACGATCTGCGTTCATGCCCCAGCCCCATGGTGGATTTATCGGAGGAGATGGCCCTTTTGGCAGGCGAACTGGAGACTTTTTTGCGGGAAAGGGTATATCGTCATTCGCGATTGGAGGAGATGGATAGGCAGGCGCGGGATATGATCATTGCTCTCTACAACGTGTACCTGGATGATACGAGCCGTCTACCGGAACGCTACCAGCGTCGGATAGCCGAACAGGGCCCGCCTCGGGTTATCGCCGATTACCTCGCCGGTATGACTGACCGGTTCTGCGAACAGCAATACGCAAAGCTGCATTGATGCGGAATCATGTCGCGCCTTGCCGCACGCATCTTGTCGTCAGAGCAAGGATTCAGTGTCGTGATAATCGGTAGTCCGACCGTCAATTATTTTTTATTGCCTGCGCATAGACATCCAGGCAGCGGCGGGCGGAGTCGCCCCAGGAAAGTTTACGTATTTCGAACCGGCCGTGTTCCCGCAAGGTTTTCTGTAGTGGGGGATGACGCAGAACCGCGATGATCTTATTCGCGATCTCGTCGATGTCCCAGAAATCAACTTTCAGTGCGTGCGTGAGAACCTCGGATACGCCCGACTGCTTGCTGATAATGACCGGCACGTCGTTCAGCATGGCCTCGAGCGGGGCGATGCCGAACGGTTCGGATACGCTGGGCATGACGTACAGATCGGCCATCCGAAAGACCCGCTCGACGTCCTGCCCGCGGAGGAAGCCCGTGAACAGCACACGATGTCCGATACCCATCTTGGCGGCCAGCTCGATCATTCGCCGGGTCATATCGCCGGAGCCGGCCATAACGAAACGAACGTTCTCGACCACGTCGAGTACCTTCTTGGCGGCTCCGATAAAATATTCCGGCCCCTTCTGCATGGTAATACGGCCGAGGAAGAGCACGAGTTTCTCGTCTCGTCCGATTTCCACCGGCGCCTGCGGAGGTTCGAACCCATTGAAATCGATCGCGTTGTACACTACCTCGACCCGGTCCATGGGTACTCCGTAGCGGGCCAGGACGATCTTTTTGGTCAGGTGACTGACCGCGATTATTTTGTGGGCGTAATGCATCCCTTGCCGCTCTATGTCATAGATTCGCTGATTGACATTCTCCCCGCTGCGGTCGAACTCCGTGGAATGCACATGGATAACCAGGGGCTTTCCGCACATGCTGGCTACGGCAATCCCGGCCTGATAGGTCATCCAGTCATGGGCATGAACAACGTCAAAATCTTCCTCCGCGGCAACGGACAAGGCTAGCCGGGCGTACCGCTCGACCTCGGAAAACATATCTCCCGTATAGTGCTCTCCACCTCCGCTCGGCGGAGGCATAGGCACGGTCGGGCCGGCCGGGACCGGGGCATACTCTGGGGTCACTGGCGCCAGGCCACCCTGGGGCAGATGTTTGGTGAACTCTGCCACCGTCTTGGCCATTTTTTTGGCGTGCTCTTGCGGGGTTTCGTATGGAGAAATTCCCACCCCGGCCTCCAAGGCCGTGAAGGTTACGTGTTCGAATTCTTCCATCCGGTAAGTTGTTGATCCGGGAACACGCCCCCCCCGCGGTGTCACCAGGGTGACATGGCTGCTTGTCGGGGCATGAATCGGGCGAGGAAGAAGAAAGAGGACGTCCGTGCCGATCTCGCTCATTGCACGGGTTAATCCGTAACAGGCAGTGCCCAATCCGCCGCTGATAAAGGGGGGAAACTCCCAACCGAGCATGAGTACTTTCATGGCTGTTGAACTCCCTTGTGCCCGATGCCCAAAAAACCGCCCCCCGACGATTCGTGCTTTGTGAAAAAAGACCACACTACATTGTTGATAATTGCAAAATTATCAAAATAATTGGGGCTCATTGCTTATCCGTTTCGCCAGCCGATGGAGATGTTCGTTGCCGCAACGCCCTCCTGGCGGTGACTCCATAAGCCGATAGTACCCGATCCATTATCTGCAAGCAGATGCGATGGCGTTGCCCCTCCCCTGTTTGAGCATCTGATTCGATCAAGAACATCCGGCCATGCGTGATTCTAGCGCGGGGCTCTGTGCTATGCCGCGAAAATCAATATGGAAAAAACTGTCACAGCCCCAGCGCCATCGACCGCTATTGCAGTTTTCTTCATACTACGCAAAAAAGGAAAATTATGCTCAACGAAGTAACCATACACCACGTTTAACAACCTGTCAAATCAGTGACAACTTTAGAGTCACAAAAACTTTGCGCATCGATCAAGATATCAGTTACGACCGGCCGCAGTCTGATGCGCCTTGTGGCTATTGTGGAATATTCAACATTACAGCTTATTATCATGGTGTGACGGATATGCGCCATGCTCGTGCGTGGTACGGCCATCTGGCTGGATTCTTGGTGTTCACCCCGGAAGCTTACCCGCATGATGGGGTTTTATGGTATGATGGCTGGACGCATAACCTTTAACGCATCCGATATATGGCAGGCAGACAAGTATGGGTGGACAACCAAATACACGGCGTTCATTCCTGAAGCAGACGGCCGCGACCACTGCAACCATGGGACTATTATCTTCTACCGCCCAATCCACGGAACGGGTTTACGGGGCCAATGAGCGGATTCAGCTTGCCCTGCTTGGTGCGGGCGCTCAGGGCACTACGCTGTATGAGAAAATCCATACCCTTGAGACTGTTGCGAACGTGGAGTTGATTGCCATAGGAGATATATGGAATAAGGCCAGGGAATCGGCAGTGGCCCGAATGTTCGGCCGTGCCGGACGTAAACCGTTGGCGTGCCGAAAGATGGATGAGATTCTAGACCAGAGGGAAGTCGATGCCGTGGTCATAGCCAACGCCGATTTTCAACATGCCTGGTATACCCGTAAAGCCGTGGAGGCCGGTCGGGACGTGTATGTGGAAAAACCTTTCGGCTGCGATTTCGAGCAGATCAAGCAGGCCCGCGATGCGGTCAAGCAAAACGACCGAATTGTCCAATTGGGTACCCAGCGGCGGAGTCTCGGCTTCCCTTGGGCCGCCAGGGAGTTCATCGCCCAGGGACGGCTGGGAAAGGTCAGCTATGTGGAAATTACCCAGTCGAATTTTGGGCAGCGTTGGAGGATTCCGGGGTCTGAGCATTCGTTGACGGCGGCAGATACAGACTGGGACGAATGGCTCTGCTACAACCCGAAAACGCCCTTTAACGCACGACATTATCGAGAATTTCGACTCTTCTGGCCTTATTCGACCGGTATCTTTTGCCAATGGATGAGCCATGCCATTGATCTGGTAAATCTAGTCTTGGATGAAGTGCCGCAATCAGCGGTGTCGGCGGGGGGTGTGTACGTTTGGGAAGACGGTCGGATTAATCCGGATACGGCCCAATGCCTGCTGGAATACCCCAGCGGCTGTCTGGTTAGTTACCATATGCGTCTGGGTAACCAAGCTTCCCATCGATGGATCACCTTTTTTGGTACATGCGGTACCCTGGAGCTTGAGGCTGGGGTGGCCTATGGGGAAGGGGGGCTGGGGCACGTGGTTTGCGTGAACCCAGGAGCGGAATACCCCGAATTTCAAATTTACGGGAGTCGTCGGTTGCCAGACCGAGCCAGTGGCGGCGTAATGTTGGAGTATCGGCGTAACGGTGATGATCTGGCTGAGCATCTCAAGGATTTCTTGGATTGCATGCGTAGCCGCCGCCAGCCTCGCGCGAATATCGATGCGGCTTTTGCCGACGCTTTGGCGACCACCAT
>JAAYCU010000006.1 GCA_012729595.1 Phycisphaerales bacterium | reverse complement strand
GAACGCCACTTTTGCTAGAGGCACTGTTCAAAAACTATTTGGTTGCGGCCGAAGGCCGCTTTGGGAATAGACCTCATGAAACGCAAGGTTGTATGGTTAATCGCGGCTTGTGGATGGTCGGCCGGCGTAATCCTGGCCGCCCCGGCAACGGAATACTTCGTTTCGCCCGAGGGCGATGACGCAAACCCGGGAACACGGGAGGCCCCGTGGCGGACGGCAACCCATGCCGGCCGCCAGGCCAAGGCGGGCGACACAGTGTCATTTCTGCCCGGTGACTATCCCGATTCCCTAATCCCCGCCAATAGCGGAACCGCCGAACGGCCTATCGTTTTCCAGGCGGAGCAACGACGCCAAGCCCGACTCAAGGGACGCCGGGTCGATTTGCAAGGGGTATCCCATATCATAATGCGAGGTTTTTACTTGGGCGATCTTAAGCCAACCGGCAACCGCGGCGGATGGATGCAAATCAGAAATGCCTCGTGCATCACGGTGGAGGATTGCCAATTCATCGGCGCCGCGGCCCAAGCTAATTTCATCGTACTGGAATCCACGGATATAAGGGTTGTAGACTGTGATTTCGCCCGCAACCAATATGGCAGCGACATGTGGCGGGTTGACCAATGTCGACGCGTCATATTCGAGGGAAACAGTTTCTGCCGAGCCCTGCATACTCTCGGATTACCGCAGGATAGCGAGGGGATAGTATTTCGTGGGAATGTCTGCCATTCGGGTTGGTCGAGAAACTTCGAGAGCCGCCTCGTAACCAATATTCTCATTGAAAACAACTTGTTCGTGCGGGCTTTCAACGGTGGTCGTTCGGCCGGCAGCATGAATCAAATATGGGGCCGACAGGGGATAATAAACCGCTTCAATCAAACGTACTTAAGCGCGGGGATACCATGGTCGCTTACCGGTACAACCAAGTATCCCTATCATCATGACCGAACCTACCATAATGTCATTCACGGTAGCCATGGCATGGGGCTGGTGGCGGGAACCCATAGTCCCGAATTTATGGATTTGATCCTGAAAAATAACATCTTCGACCGCAACGACCCCTTTGCTAGCGGCACACAGTTAAGCTTAACCGGCGGCGATGCTGAATCCGTTCGCCTGATAAGTAACGCAATCTTTTCTGGACGTCCGGCGACCCCCGCTCTAATTCTTTACGGTAATACCCCAAAAGACCTGGCCGCCGCCCAAGCACTTAATGACGGGCGTATGTTCATGGACAACCTCGAAGTCGATCCTCGGTTTGCCGATCCTGAACGATTTGATTATTCCCTATCCGACACAAGCCCGCTGCGTAACGCCGCAACCCACCTCACCGTGACGCGTTCCGCCGGACAAGGTCGGGAGCTTCCGGTCGACGACGCCTGGTATTTCTACGACGGTTACGGCATAGCGAACGAGCGGGGAGATTTGATCGCGGTCGGCACGCCCGCCAATCAAGCTCGGATTCAGCGGGTGGACACCAAAGCACATATATTGCACCTGGACCGCGAACTGAAATGGGAATCAGGAGAACCGGTGTCGTTCCCCTGGTCCGGCTCGAAGCCGGATATCGGCGTTTTCGAGCATGGCGAACAAGGACGGGCCAGCGTACAGATCGTCGCGGACCGCGTGCGCGTTCAACCCGGCGAACCAGTCACCCTGCGGGCCGTCGCCCGTGGACTGACCCCACCGTTAAGTTATGAATGGAGTCTGGGCGATGGCTCAAAGGCGCAGGGCCCGATAGTCAAGCATCGCTATACCGAGGCCCACGACTATGGTGTCCGTGTACGCGTAATCGACGCCCATGGCGAACGCCATATGGGTGTAGGGTATGTCAACGCCGAACCACCACGCTCCGAGGAGGTGTTGATTCACACCACCTTTGACAACGAGGATTCGGATTGGTGGGTTCATTGGCAGTTTTATCGGGGTCGGCGTTCGACAGGCTTTTCCGACTACAAACATATCCTCGATATGAAAACCGGCAAGGGATATCATTGGATTGGACCTCGCGATGGAAATGGGCCGCTACCAGCTTTCCTACATCCACGCGAATGGAATATCGACAAGTATCCCATCGTGCGTATCCGATACCGCATCAGTGCGGGTGCACCTATCGCCATCTTCGTCAGGCCCTTTCCTTCCGCCTATCACCTTCTGCAGGATTTGGATGTCCGTCAGGATTCGCGCCGATACTACTTCGCCGGCACGAACAGTGTGGTGAAACGCGGAGATATCGATGAAAAGACCAGTCGGCACAGACGAGGCCCTCTGCCGGACGGCCCCTTTGAGCAAATCCTGATCGACGACGGGCAATGGCAGGAAATCACCTTCGACGTGCGGGACATCCGTAAAAAGTATCCCGAAGTCAACGTCCTTCAATCACTGGAAATCGGCGATCTCGAAATTGACGGCGGAGCAAAGGTGGAGCCCGGCGACGAGTTCTGGCTCGATGAAATCTATATCGGCCAGCCAAATTAGCGATACCATAGGGAGCAACGGCCCACTAACACGTGTGTTCCACAATGTGACGGCCCCGCAGGTTCGCTTATAGAAACCGACGGGGCAAACCATCTCAACAGCTAATCAGCGATCGATCAGCTAACCTCCGCCGCGCGCTCGGCCATAAGATCAACCACGCTTTCCAAAAACAACTTCGTCTGCGACCAAGGATGCCACGCGGACCGCGAGACGTTCAAAACGGCATAGTCGCTACAATCGTTAGTAGCCTCATAGAACTACGGGAACCGCAAGGACCGGACAACAGAACAATGTATCTATCGGACTATGTGCTTCATTGAGGTACATGGCACGTCATTTGCCACCTACTCCTGCCATGACAGGGGCTATGCCGGAGGAGATAAGCGTGATGCGCATGGCGTTTTGGCTTGTGGTATGCATTGTGACTATGGCAATAGCCGGTTGCGCCTCCACCGGGGCAACCGGAGAGTTCGGCCCCCCCACCGAATGCCTCGTCTGCTCGCCGGTATACGATCAAGCCCCCGAATTCGCCGCAGGCATGATCTTCGATCGCAGACCGGGCTATTTTCAGGCCACGGATTTCGCCAGGCGTAGCTCGTGGCCATCGACCGACACTTTCTACTCTCCAAGCCAGGTAGTGGAATTCCAGGAACGCTTCGTCGATTACCAAGGCCGGTCTTCCGGCCAATGGGACTACACTTATCGCCGATTCGACACAAGGCGTACTGGGTTCGGCTATCGCTGAGCCAACAAGGTCAGCGGTAGGACGCAACAAAGTTACAGGCGTCCATATGGGACCGGCCAGTCGGGGGGCCGGTCCTTTTTTTCAACTCCAGGCCGGTATAACCATATCCTTTCCATCAAATCCCAATCGACCCGTTTCCCCACGCAGCATGCGGCAAGCAACTCATCTCCGTGATGCTCATAGGTAGTCTGCAATGCTCCCTTCACAGAGGATTATCCACCACCCTAAACACCAAACACCGAAAAACCTGGCTTTCGTTTTTACTTGACGAATGACGGATTTCCGTTATCATTACAAGCAGCATCTGTTCTCTGAGTGTTGGATAAATATTGTGGCCGACGTATCTGCGGACACAGGGAAGTGTTCCCGATGATGGGTTTTGGCGTATGCGATTCAGCACCCACCATTCACCGAGGGATGGACCATGCGAAAAGAAATTAAAGTTGCAACCGGAATTGGTTTTAGTAGTTTGGTGGCTTTGGCCGTAATTGGCTGGCATATCAACCGAGGGGCTTCATCACCGGCAACAGACGAAGCCGGAAAAACGGAAATCACCCGGAGCCCATTCCATGAAGATCGTGCGGATATCTGGACAGACCCTCTGCACGAACCCACTGAGCATGACGACGCCGCATCGCCCCCGCCACCCATTCCAACCTTGGATTCAAGCTGGGGAGATCGCCCCCCTACCCATATTACACGGGAAGACGATCGGCCACGCCAAGCGCTACCCTCATCGGAGGATAGCACCGTAGAGCCCGTACTTCCGGAACCGGCTGAGGAAATCGCCCTCGTCGATGAGCAGGAATCCCAGGAAAGCCCTGTCGCGGAACCGACGATTTTTCCGGAACCTGAGACCGGCTTGAGGGCCCCCAAGGTTGCCCCACCAACTGAAACAAGCGAACGCTTTGCCAGGACACCAGCCCCTACCCCGCCGTCCGGACTGGTGGTCACTACCCAGCCGGCTAGCCGGATGCGGGAATATGTAGTCAAGCCGAATGATACCCTATCGGCGATTTCTGTTCAGTATTACGGCCATGCCAGGTATGCGGATGAAATCATCAAGGCAAATCCGGGGATCAAGCCGCGGCAACTGCGCGTCGGCATGAAAATAAACATCCCCGAATTGTCCGTCGAAGCGGCCCCGGCTGTTCAACCACCGACGGCGGCCGCTGCGCCCGCCAGGAAAATTGCGGAACCGCTCAAGGATATTCCTCCAGAAAGAGCATACCGAGTACAACCGGGCGAAGGCTGGTACGAACTGGCGGCGCGGTTCCTGGGTAACGGCAACGATTGGCCGGAACTGTTTGAGGAAAACAGGGGGCGTGTACCGCACAACCCCCGCGATTTGCGGGCCGGCACCCTCATTCAACTGCCCGAACGGGCCGTCAAGGATAAAACCGATTGACCTCTGACTCCGCCTCGGACTCTTTATAACATCAAAAAACCCCGGGACTAGCTGCCCGGGGTTTTTCATTTTGTGTCTCCTTGTTCGCCGAAGGCGGAACCTCGCCTGGGCGGGACGCCGTGGTAAACTGTTCAGCTTACCCCGCCGCGGGATCGATGATTTCGACATTGAATTCCTTGTCGAACCGGGCGGTGACGGGCGCGCCTTTGCCGGCGTTCAGGTAGGCCAGGTTGGCCTTGGCCACCCGTTCGGCGGCCTCGACGATCGCGACCAGCGGAACCGAGGAATCTGCGTCCGGGTAGGTGCCCTTAAGGCCTTGCCGATCCGCCAGGCCGAGTATGACCCGCGAGGCGGCCTCCAGACCGGCGGTCAGGGCGTCGCGGCAATAACCGATACAAGCCGTGTCGTCCTTGCTCGCCGCCGCCCGGGGCACCTCGGCCTGGAAATGCGGGTTTTTCGTTCGCGTCCCTTGACCGGTTATGCAGCAACGCAGGCCCCGATCCTGCTGATCGACGAACACCCGTCCGAGACTGCCGACGACCTCCATCTCCTGATTGACGTTACCCTCGAAATCGTCCGGGTTAACCCAAGCGTTGACGTAGGTGATGTTCATGCCGTTGTCGTACTGGATGTTGACCTGCAGCGAATCAAAGGTGTTGATACCGTTGGGGTTGCGCTCGTCGCGCCAGTTGACCAGCAGCTTTTTTTGCCCCACCGCATGGAGCGAGACGGGCTTGATGTTCAAATAATACCCGAGCAAGTCGGTCCAGTGAACGCCGACGTAGCTGAAGGGGTTACTGGTGGCCGCCCATTTGAAGATTTTCGTGGAAACCTCGAGCGGCTCCTCCAGGACGGCCCGCGCGTACAACAAATCGCCGATCTGCGGCACGACATCAACCAAAGCGCTTCGCAAAAAGGCATCGTAGCGTTTGTGCATGTCGGTGCCGACGATTAAGCCGCCCTTGTCGGCTTTCCGCACGATGGTCCGGGCCTCGTCGAGGAACAGGGCCAACGGCTTTTCCACCACCACGTGTACACCGCGATCGAGGGCCGCGACCACCGGCGGGGTATGCAGCGAATCGGGGGTGGCCACGAACAGAACGTCGGGCTTTTCCTTCTCCAGAATGTCGATCCAGGGCGTCTCGCCCCAGTAAGCTTTTGGCGTTCCGCTCGGGCACCACTTCCGGTAATCCTCGACGAGAGCCCTGCCGGTCTTTTCATGGCGCACGCCAATCGCGACCAACTTGTAGTCCACGCCGGCCAACTCGCGTGCGTGATGGTCCAGCCCGGCCGTCCCGAGATAAGGAATGATCCCGCACCGCTCGAAATCCGCCAAACTCCGCAATACCACGTCGCGGCCGAACATCCCCCCGCCAATCGTAGCTATCTTAATCGTTCTGTTGGCCATACCGTTAATTCCTTGCTATTAAAAATCATGCTGGCTTATTGCTTACTGTTTTCTACTTGGGCCATCCAAGCCGCGAGGGACGCCGCCCGATTAAACGCGGCGTCAACCGGTCTCCCGGCCATGGCCGATGCCAGGGCATCGCCATGAGCCAGCGGACGTAGCTGCACCGAACGGGGCATCCGACATACGTTTTCGTCACCGATCTCGATCCGGTATTCATCTGCGGCAGGCCGGTAGCGGGAGAGTGAGAAGGTATGGTTTGTCGCGGTGATCGTCAAATCCACCAAGCCCATACCGGCGGCGAGGAACTCTATATCAACCTGAACGGTAAGGTGTTTCGAGGCAAATTCGTATTTCCCCGGGCCAAGCGCGGACACCGGGCGCCACCCCAACTGGCCGCCAATAAACGCCACCAGCCAAATAGCATCCACCTGGTGTTCCACCGACCCTCCAGCCACGCGCACTCCGAGGCGGTCAATACGACTCAAACAATCGGTGGGAACCTCATCGAAAAGTTGAGCGAGCAATTCGCGAACCCGGCCGGTGCGATACCAACCCAACTCACGGACCGGGCATCGCCAGTCATAGGACCTGGTGGCCAAAGGCAGCGATATTGTTCCCGTCATCGCCTTCTGCTCTTGAGCCGGGGTCAACACTTTGAATCCCGCGAGCCCGGCATCAAGAATAAAGCGGTCGGCCAGGCTTGTCAGACGGGCCAGTAACACCGGCCGTCGCCCGGGATCGAGCGCCCACCAGAACATCCGCGGCAAATCCGCCTCCAGCATGGTCAGAAGCGTACGGTCCAGATCGGCGTCGTCGGACAGCGGGCCGCGGAGAACCACCTGCTCGCAACAAATCTGCGGACGGTCCGGCTGGGGTACATGGCAGACGGCCGACACCGAAACCCACAGGTCGCCGCCCGAGGCGTCTCGGGCATCCTCATCGAGCAGAACCACGATAGTGCGGGTAGGGTAGACGGGCGACAGTTCACCCAGGACGTTGAAAATGTCATGCTGCTCGGCGACATCGGCCACGACGATCAGGTTGGCCGTGCATACCCGCGTAGCCACGGCTTTCGAACCATCGGATTCGGCCGCCTCCCACATCGCCGTCAGCGCACGCTCTATCTCCGCCGGATCGGCCAGCACCGCTCCCTCGGGAGCAAACAACGCATTGCGTCTGTCTTCGACCAAATCACCACCCACTGAAAACTGAAAACTGACCACTGAAAACTGAAAGCTAAAAACTGTCACCTCTTTCACAATCTTCGCCAGGCGTGCCCGGTCTCCGCGATCAAGGCGTCGGCCTGCACTGGGCCCCAGGTACCCGCTTCGTAATTAGGAAAATCCGGCGCGGTCTGGCTCGGCCACATTTCCAGTAACGGCGTGATCAGCTTCCACGCATATTCCACCTCGTCCGCCCGGATAAACAGCGTCGAATCCCCCAGCATGGCGTCGAGCAGCAGCCGCTCGTACGCTTCCGGCGAATCGCCCCCGAAACTGCTGCCGTACCGGAAATCCATCTTCACCGGTTCGAGCCGCATGCGCATCCCCGGCACTTTGGCGTCGAACGAAAGCGAGATACCCTCGTCCGGTTGAACGCGGAGCACAAGCTGATTGGCCCGCTCAACCATCTGCTCGATCCGCCCGAACATGGCCATCGGCGGCTTTCGAAAACGGACGGCGATCTCGGAAACCCGCTTGGCCAGCCGCTTGCCGGTCCGCAGATAGAACGGTACCCCCGACCAGCGCCAGGTATCCACATACAAACGCAAGGCCAGATAGGTTTCGACCGCCGAATCGGGCGCGACGCCTTCCTCCTCGCGATAGCCGGCCAGTCGCTGCCCAGCGAACGAGCCCGGCCCATACTGCCCGCGCACGCACGCGCAACAGCCGTCCTCCCCCAGCAGCGGTTGGATGGCCCGCAACACCTTGACCTTCTCATCGCGGATGGCCTGGGCATCCATGGCCACCGGCGGCTCCATGGCCATCAGGGTCAGCAACTGCATCAGGTGGTTCTGCATCATGTCCCGCGCCGCCCCGGCCGTCTCGTAGTACTCGCCCCGCCGTCCCTCCATGCCCACCCGCTCGGCCACGGTGATCTGCACATGGTCCACGTAACGACGATTCCACAGCGGCTCAAAAATAGCATTGGCGAAACGCAGGGCCAGTATGTTCTGCACCGTTTCCTTGCCCAGATAATGATCGATTCGGTAAATCTGCTCTTCCGCGAACGCGGCGTGCAGTTGTTCGTGCAGGGCCCGGGCGCTGGCCAGATCCCGACCGACCGGCTTTTCCATCAGCAACCGCGCCCACGTCCCCTCCCGCTGCGGCCGGGCCAGACCCGCCTCGTGCAAGCATCCGGCGACCACCGGAAAATACTCCGGGGCCGTGGCCAGATAGTAGAGACAATTCCCACCGGTCTGCCTTTGCCCGTCCAGCTCGGCCAGACGCTTGCCCAGAGCCCTATAATCGCCCGGCTCGTCGAAGCGGACCCGCTGATAGAACACCGACCCGGCAAAATCGTTCCAGACCTCGGCCGCCACCGGCTTCTGACGGGAATGGGTTTCCACCGCCGCCCGCATCTGTTCGCGGAACTGCGTGTCACTCATTTCCCGCCGGGCGGCCCCGACAATCGTGCAGCCGGCCGGCAAAAAACCCTGCCGGGCCAGGTTGTACAACGCGGGCATCAGCTTGCGAGCCCCCAGATCGCCCGTCGCCCCGAACAAAACCAGCGTACAAGGCCGCGGCGCCATCCCCGCCGGCAGATCGCGACGCAATGGGTTCACGGACGCGGATTGATTGGAATCAGACACGATGATTATCTCCCAAACCTGTCAACAGGCTATGGGCAAATACGGCCATCTGTCAAAACCTCGCGCGTCAGGTATCACCTTTCGAGTGGCCCCCGGAATCGGCATACCGTGAATGCACCTTTTTGGCCCTGCCGCAAATGACGAGCACATCCCCCAGCCCTAGATCGGAACACCGCCTTGCAGTGTCGCCCGCATAATATTATGCTGCCTGTATACGAACGGGATACGGTCTATCTCCTGGCGTCCGAGCCATCCGAATCCAAATGTGCGGAATGGATATGCTGAAAAGTCAACCTGCCTGGAGGGTCGCGTGGTGGAATATCACTTGACCGAGCATGCCCGTGACGCGCTGGTCAAGCGGGGAATCGCATTGGATTGGCTGGAACGAACGTTATCCGCGCCGGAGTGGGTGGAAAAGGATGCAACCGACGAAAATCTGGAGCATCGCCTTGCACGGATTGAGGAATTCGCCGGTCGTACGCTCCGCGTGATTGTGAATATCCGTACGATCCCGCCGCGTATTGTGACTGTTTACTTCGATAGAAGGAGGCAGAAACGATGAAACTGAAAATCGACCATGAGGCGGACGCCTTGTACCTCAGCCTGAGCGAACAGCCGGCCACGGAGTCCGAGGAGGTTTCGCCCGGGATCATCGTGGATTACGATGAAAAAGGGCAGGCCGTGGGCATCGAGATGCTGCATCTTTCCAAACGGGCCTCCGGAGCGGATATCCAAAGACTTCTGTTTGAATCCGTCCCCCTGGCCGGATAAGCCATAAGGCTTCCAAGCGCCACTCCTTCGAGAGGTTTTCACTGCTTATTGAGAGTACACGCGGAAATCATTCCCGCAGCGCCGCCAAACGACTCCTTTCGCCCTCCGCACGGATTGGAAATCCCTTGGGAATGGATATCGAGATCGGATTCCGCATAAAGAGACCTCCTCAAGCAACCTTCCTTGCTGCCACGGCAATTTCCGCCTTACAGTGTCGCCCACGTAATAGTATACTGCCTGTACAGTATCAACCGATAGGGGCGTCTCGCCGGGTGCCTTTGGACTCAGGCCGTGAGGCCGTTCCTTCCGGCCTGCTCGGCTTGGACAACACATAAAGGAACGAAATAATGCGCACGATAGCTTCCCCCGTGTATATCATCAGGCAGTACGAACGCGGCATTGTCGAATTTCTCGGGAAGTACAGCAATTTTGTCGAGCCGGGATTTCATCTGCAATGGCCGATCCTGAACGTGACCCGGGTGCGGGATATTCGCGAACATACCATGGATATCGAGCCCCAACCTGTGATCACCAAGGATAACGTCGAAATCCAGGTGGACGGCCTGATCTGGGTCCGGCCCGGCCTGCAGGCCGAGGAAATCCAGAAAACTTTCTACAACATTGACAATTGGAAGATCGCCGTTCTCCAACTGGCCAAGACGAACTTGCGCCAGGAGTTCGGCCAACTGACCCTGGATGACAGCCTGACCGCCCGCGAACGGATATCCGCCAATCTGCAAACCGTGCTCGACGAAATGGTCGCGGACTGGGGCTTGAAAGTCTGCAAGGTCGAAATCCGGCTTATCGACCCACCGGAAGACGTCAAAAGGGCCATGCACAAGCAGAAAACCGCCGAGCAGGAACGGCGGGACATGAAACTGCTGGCCACGGGGAAATACGAGGCGGCCGAACAGGAAAAACTCGCCGCCATTCAGTTGGCCGAAGGAAAAAGAGAGGCCGAGATCCGGGTCGCGGAGGGCAAAGCCCAGGCGATTCGACTGGTCAACGAGGCCGCCGAGAAGTATTTTGTCGGCAATGCCCAGGACCTCAAGAAACTCGAGGTGACCGAGACGTCGCTCAAGGATAACGCCAAAATCATCGTCACGGAAAGAGGAATCTCCCCACAACTGATTCTCGGCGACCTGCCCGTCGCGCCCCGCGTGCCGGAAGGTGCCTCCGACAAGGCAAACACCGCCCGCGGAGTCCGGCGCTACCCTGAATACAAGCAGATACCTCTTCTGCTCTGGAATCAGTCGCGACCCTTAAGTGAACCGTATTGGGTTTAAGGAAGATCGAGCACGAACGCGCGGCACGGATTGCCGAAGGCGGACGTGCCCACGGTGCCGACCAGGCGTTTATTACCCAAGGCGATGCCCAGCACATTCGACGGGAAGCCTACTTCCGCGAACTGGTCATAGAGATCGGTACCGTGCAGGTAATCCATCTGCTGCGCGTAAACCATCAGGTTCTGAAAGCCGCGCCTTGTGTCCCAGATGAACGCCGTACCCGCATCCAAGTTGCCGCCGCCGACCAACGTGCCGTCCGGCGATACGCACCACGCCTGCCCCGGGGCGCCGTCAAACAGGATTTGGATGCCCGTCGCCGGCGTCCAAATAGCCGGGACACTCAAGGCTGCCCCCATGTCAATATGGGTCGAGGAACCGGCAAGCATGATGGGATCGCTGATGTACGCACGGGGCGAAGGGAAGAATTGCGGGGTACCCTGCTGTTCGATCGCATACTGAATCCATGGTCCGTCGCCAAACGGAAGCCCGAACTCTGCCACCCATGCGCCGAGCGGTATTTCGTCGTCGGCAATCGGATATTGTCGGTCAAAAACAAGCGATAAGCCATCGGGCGCGATGGAGGCGGGATCCATCCAGGCCGCGTCGGTGGTTCCACCCCACCCCCAAAGCGGAAAATCGCCGTATCCTTTTTCTTCTGACCAGAGGAAGGGCTCCTGCCTGATCAACCCATCTTCCTGAACGTAGGCAAAACGGCCGAATACCGTGCCGTCATCGGTTACGTCATACGCCTCGCTCTGCGCGTCGTCCCTTGGCGGTGGGATGGGCTGCATGCCCTTGGCCGCGGTCCAGATCCACGCCTGCACGGTATCGTCATCGGGATTCGCGCTGTACCCTACGATGATGGAGCCGTCGTGATTGGTCGCCACCCCAAAGGACAAAGGTTTATCGGGCAGGGAACCCAGCGGGACTAATCCATCATCCTCGGACCAGCGAAAGGCCTGGGCCTGAGCGGGCTGCCCCGACATGACCGTCGGCAGCACGCAGAAGCCGACCACGACCTTACCGTCGGGTGTGATCTCGCTTGGGATCGTCTGCCCTCCCTCATACAGCTCCGGCAAAACCGTCACGACCGGGCCCGCCGGCTCAGGAGGCACGGGGGCTGGAGGCCAAATACCGCAACCTACGACCAGGGCACAAGTTACGATAGAGATATTTCGTAGAGTCGCGAACCCTAAATGCCTTGTGGTCCGATGAATCATGTCCATGGCTCCTGTGAATTGGTGAGGTGCAACGACGATCAATGTACAACGAGCCAGATCGACCAAACCCGCAAGACACTTGAGGAAGTATGGAGTATTGACGTATGCATAACCCATGTGACGTCATACTTGTTTCTTGCTCGAATTTCGATGCGGTTTTCTAATGGGCTGAGGCCTCGAATCGCATGCGCGGTATTCCCGATTATCGGATATCAGTATCGCTCAAACGGCCGAATCCCACGGAACCCACCCCTATTGGTTATCGGGATCAAAACTGAACGCTGATAACTGGTCACTTATCATTGCACAAGCCGAATTCTGTACATATACTTCACTGCGCTTGGCAGCGTTCGTCAGGCCCCGGCGCCCCGGGATAAATCCGCGAAATTGACCAACGCGTCTAGCCGCCGGTTGCCATGGGCATGCGGAATGGCCGACTCGCCGCACTATGCCCCCTCTGAACGCCGCGGCCCGCGCCGCCGTCAACCGTGGCCTAATACCTCTTTAACTAATCACGGCGAGATTAAAAATGAAATCGTTTATTCATTTGTGTCTCTTCCTCAGTTTATGGGTCATATCGACAGAGCTCTCTTCCTTCGGCCAGAGTCAACCGTTATATGTCCAGTTGGGCTCAGCCAAGGGGGCGTTGTATAAACCCGACAGTGGCCCTGAACCCCATGTGGCAATTCTCCTCGCCCACCGGTCCGGCAACTTCATGCACCACCCCGGTACTCGCGAACTGACTGCACGCGGCTTTCTCGTGCTGGGGCTAAACACCCGCTTCGAGAATAACGAGTCGAATGTCATATTCGAAGATGTCGCTCTCGACGTACGGGCGGGTGTTGAGTTCCTCAAAAAACAGCCGGGGATCGAGAAAGTCGTCCTCTTCGGCCACAGCGGCGGAGGGGCCACGATGACCTTTTATCAGGCCGTCGCGGAAATGGGCCCGGCCGCGAGCCAGGGCAAGGATAAATTTGTGCACGGCGACGACCGTAATCTAAGCGGCCTCCCCCCGGCCGACGGCGTTATTCTAGCCGATGCCCATCCTGGCATCTCGGTCACCATCCTGCGGGCTCTGGATGCCATGCTCATCGATGAAGACGATCCATCGAAACTCGATCCTGACCTGGACCCCTTTAGTGCGGCCAGCGGATATAAAGCCGATGAACCTTTTGTATACAACACGGAATTCAGGCAGAGATACCACCAGGCTCAATCTGACCGAATGAATAGACTGATCGATAAAGCCCTTAAACTAAAAGATAATATTGCCGCCGGCGAACATGTTTATCGTGATAATGACATCTTTCTGGTATTGCGCTCGCGTAGCGGCGGCCTGAAGAACCGAGACCTGAGTATTAACGATTCAACACTCCGCCCCAGACGCCTGCTTAAGAACGACGGTACGATAGTAACGCAGATTATCCATAGTGTGCGGGAACCGGATCCACCGCAAGATGCGGATAAACGAAGCGGCGGCGCTCTGCCGTTCTACTCCACGCGTGTATTTACCGTACGATCCTTCCTGAGCACGATTGCCATCCGTTCCACGAACTCGATCGACGGCATTAACTGGGCATCGTCCAACAACTCCGTACCCAATAATCTAACCAATATGACTGTGCCGCTACTGATTACCGCTATGGGTGCACATGTATTCATCCGGGATAATGAAATCCACTACGAGATGGCGGCCAGTGCCGACAAGGAATTTATCGTGTTCGAAGGCGCCACCCACAATATGTCTCCGTACATGCCGCGACACGGAGAGCCCGAGCTGTATTCCAACGTAACCCGTAACTATTATGATTATGTAGCCCAGTGGATCAATAAAAGGTTTTGAGCAGCGAACCGCCGCCGACCGGGATACCGCCTATTACTTCTCTGCATCCTGTTACGCACTGCTTCCAGTGCGGCATGCGAATTGTACATTTTATACGCAGAGATACTCTTGCAGCATCACGCCCATCAAATTACAATCCTGACCGGATGTGTATCAAACGAGTGTTTGTATTACGGTGATGTCACGTAGGCTTGAATATGCATGGGCGCGCGGGAATGATGACGACGATAATGAGCGGTGTGCTGACTGTTGCCCCACTGTGGTCAACAACACCGTAGTGATGGCGACCGACGAACCCACCCTCTAGATCGACCTGAAACCCTGGCTACCATATTCCGGCACCTACAAGGTAACTACGTACACGCTGGATGGTCGTGAAAAGGAGACGCGGACAACCACGGCGGATTGGCTGGAAAGTCGTAAATCCTTCCAGCAGGGCGATATGGCGCTTTACGAGTTCGAACCAGTGAAATCTTGATCGAGGGCAACCATGACCAATCGTACACGATTGTGGAATGTAATCCGTCACCACCCCGTGGATCGGGTTCCGATTGCCCCATTTATTCATGTGAATTTCGTCCAGGCGTTTTTTCAGGACAAGACGGTCGACCTGATCAGCAAGACAATCGAAGTCTACGAACATTTCGGGTTCGACATAATCCATCGAAATTGCACCCCGGCGCGCAATCCGATCGGCCCTTCCGGCCCGAACTGGCGGGTGGAAACAACCACCGAGCAGCATGTAGACAATGAAAGAACCACCACCGTGGTGCATACGCCGGCCGGCACGCTTCGGGAAGTCCAACAGATCAATCATGTTAGCAAATACGACGCAGAAGTCTCCGCCGTCGAGTACCTGATTAAAACCGAGCAGGATTTTGACATCATGGCGAAATATCAGCCGCCGCAGATGTTGCTTGACGTCACCCCCATCCGCGCGGCTCGACAGGCTTTGGGTGATAAAGGCTTGACCGCCCCTTGGCTGCAGGGCGCATTTAACGAGGTGGCCTACTATTATCGCCGACTTGACAATCTGTTGCTCGACCCGATCGATAAGCCCGAATTTTATCACCGCATGATGGAGTATTTTCTGTCCCGCAATCTGCAACTGGTGGATCAATATATCGAGGCCGGCACGGATATGCTCAGTGTTGCCGGGAACATTGCCTCCGGTAAAGTGGTCGGGCCGGATTATTTTCGCGCACACATCCTGCCTTACGAGAAGAGACTGATCGAACATGCTCAAGGCCGAGGCGTACCCGTCCTCTATCATAATTGCGGCCGGGCCAGAGGACTTTTTCCCTGCTATCGCGAACTGGGCATGGATGTGTACGAATCACTGACCGCGGAACCATACGGAGATACGGTACTGGAAGAGGCCTTAACCGCGCTCGCCCCGGATATTGTCCTGCACGGAGGAGTCGACCAGATCGACTTCCTGATGAAGGCCAACCCACGACAAGTTCGCGAGCGGGTGCGATCCGTCCTGGAAACTACCAAAAACCAAGGTTCTTTTATTCTCGGCACCTCGGATTACCTGCACGAGCTGACCCCCTATGAGAACATTGCCGCCCTGTCCGCCGCTCTATCAGAATCCTGAACGCCTACGCGACCCCCTGTTCCAGAATCATCTACTCTACCGCATAAAATATCTACTGATTTCCCATTATATTCAGCTTCTACCTTCCCGCTGCTTACTGCGGCTACACATTACGCCATGATAGGTAAAGCTTTTTGCTCCATCCCCCCCCGCAGAGATCGAAATATCTCGTGTAGTGATCAAAATTCGGGGGACACCATTCATTCCTTGCCCTCATATCGGGAGGGCACCGCTGGTATTGGGCTTGTCGGCCTTCTTTCGCGGCCTTCCCGGATATGAATACCATCACCCATTATCCCCCCTTCCACCTGCCCACTTTTACTTTATAGCCCCTCTGACGAAACCCAAGCATCGTTTCCGAGGCGACCTGACGGCCGCGTGGTTTACGGACGCCGGCCGCTTATTTGTTACCAATCTTGTTTCGCCCGCCGCAGCAAAGCGTATCCCGGCCCTCGGTTCCATCTCCCAAACCCCAACGGGGTTTCGTTCATCCCCGTCGCCATCCTTATCATTCGCCGGACGTTCGCGATGCACTTGTTTCTCGGCGTTCGCGGTCCAAGGGTACCCCGCCTTCTATGAATGCAGGGTCGCGATGATATCACTATTACCTTGTTGACAGGATGTCGCCGGGCGGGCAAAACCGGCCAGGGGTGGGCAGGTGAAAACCGGCCATCTTGAGGAGTTGGTGATTCGTGCTAAAGCCTTCTTTGGTCCATGGTGGACCGAGGAGGCTGGGCATGGCGAAT
>JAAYCU010000083.1 GCA_012729595.1 Phycisphaerales bacterium | reverse complement strand
TTCCAGATCGGTTTTCAGCCGGCTGATGAGCGCGTCTTCCTGGGCGGCCTTACGCCCGGGGGCCACGATCGCCAAGGCCAGGCTCCGGCTTTCGCTCTCGGTCGGATCGGAGAACTTACCGGGGCAGAACACGCTGCCGATCTCGATCAGCTCGAACCGATCGAAGTGGCGGCGGTTCAGATCGACGGCCGCCAGCACTCCCGGTATTAGCGTGGTCCGCAAGCGTTCCAGACCCGCCGCCGCCGGGTTGCGCAGGTTGATCGTCTCGCCCGGATCATATCCGAGAACCCGCAGCCACTGGGTATCGAACCAGATATAGCGGTGAATTTCCGCATAGCCGCCGCCGATACAGAACAGATTCAACGTGCGGCGTTCGATGACGCTCAGCGCGTCCGGCTCGACATAGCGGACGGCCACCTGTGGCAAGGCCGGCTCGACGGCGTTGTAGCCGATATACCGGGCGACTTCCTCGATAATATCCGCCTCGATCCCGATGTCCTTGGTGGCCCGAAAAGCGGGCGCCCGGACCGTCAGGTATTCCCCTTCGGGCTGCACGTCGAATAGCAGGGCGGTAAGAATCCGCCGAATCTCCTCAACGCCCACTTCCCGACCGACATAACGCGAGACGAAACGCGGGTCGACGCGGATCGTGGTCGGCTTCGGCGGGTGCGGGAACAAATCGGACAAGCGGCTGGTCAGCTTCAGACCGGGCAGTTCCGGCCGGGCCAGATAGATGAACCGCTGGATACCCAGCACGGTGTTGTGCGGGTCGAGTGACTTTTCGAAGCGGGCGCTGGCGTCGGTGCGATGGCCCAGGGCCGCGGCACAACGGCGGATGGTCGCCCCCTCGAAATTGGCGCTTTCGAGCAGCATGTCCGTGGTCCGCTCGGTGATTTCGGTATCCTTTCCGCCCATGATGCCGGCCAGGGCGATCGAACGGCGATTGCATTGGATCATCAGGGCCCCGGTGGGCAGGGTCCGTTTCATCCCGTCGAGCGTCGTATGCTGTTCGCCCGGCTGGGCGTCGCCGACCTCGATGCGATCGACCGTCGCGGCGTCGAAGGCGTGCATCGGCTGGCCGAGCTCGGCCATGATGTAGTTGGTCAGATCGACCAGAATATCGATCGGGCGCAACCCGACATGGGCCAACCGGACCTGCATGGCCAGCGGTGCCGGTTGCGGGGCCACGCCGGTAAACCGCAGGCAACTGTAACGCGGGCATTTGACCGGGTCGTCGATCACGATGGGGATTTCCGGAAGCTCCGGCTCCTGCAATTCCTCGATCGAAATCACCGGGTAAGGCTTAATCGGTAGGCCGTAAATCGCCGCGACTTCGCGAGCCACGCCGTAATGACCCCACAAATCCGGCCGATGGGTGATCGACTTGTTGTCAATGTCGATGATCCAGTCGTCGAAGAGGGCCAGGTCAATAGGCGTTCCCGGTTCGGTATGCGGCGGAAGCCACACGGCCCGTTGTCCGATGGTCGGCAACGAGAGGGCGTCGCCGGGCACGATCATACCTTCGCTATCGCGCCCGCCGGCAGTTTTCACCTTGGCGATCGTGCCCACGCCGGGCAGGCTTGCCCCGGGCGGAGCGAAAATCACTCGATCGCCCGTCTTGAGCCCCTCGGCGATGGACACCGTATCGAACTTGTGTTTGCCGACGTTCACCGTGACGGCAAATAGCGGCTTGTCGTCGCCGATGGCTTGCACGGATTGAATCTCGCCGGCGACCAGGCCCGCGGCCGCGCAGGTCACATGATGCACGTCCTCGACCTCGGCGGTAATCATGGTAAAGCGTTCAGCCAGGGCGCGGGCGTCCACGTCGGCGGGCAGATCGACGAAATCACGAATCCAGTTGAGCGAAACAAGCACCGGTCAGGTTCCTTGAAAAAGCGAACGGCTATCAGCATTCAGTATTCAGTATTCAGTAATCAGTCGTCGGTTTCATTCCTTTTCGATAATGGCCGGCCCGAACCTTTGCTCGGGTCGGATCAGGGCCCGCAGGTCGCCGCTGTTTAGCGAGCGGATATCCGCGACGCCGTATTTCATCATCGCCACCCGGGTCAACCCCAGGCCGAAGGCGAAACCCGTGTATTGTTCCGGGTCGATCTTGCCGGCCCGCAGCACGTTCGGATGAACCATTCCGCAGCCGATCAGCTCCATCCACCCGCTATGCTTGCAGGCCGGGCAGCCCGAACCGCCGCAGAGCAGGCAACCCATGTCCAGTTCGAACCCCGGCTCGACGAACGGGAAAAAACCCGGCCGCAGCCGTACCTTGACCTCGTGATGGAACAGCTCGCTGAGCATCAGTTTCATCACCGCCACCAGATTGGCGATGGAGATGTCGCGGTCGATCATCAGCCCCTCGAACTGGTGGAAGGTGTTGGCGTGGCTGGCGTCCTCGGTCTCGTAGCGGAAGCAGCGGCCGAGTACGATCACGCGCAGCGGTGCGCCGTATTTCTCCATCGCCCGGATCTGGCAGGGCGAGGTATGCGTACGCAGCAGCCAGTCGTTGTCCAGCCAGAAGGTGTCCCATTGGTCGCGGGCCGGATGGGTTTCGGGGATGTTCAGGGCGTCGAAGTTGTAGTAATCGGTTTCCATCTCCGGCCCACCGAACACCACGAATCCCAGCCGGGACAGAATGTCCTCGAATTCCCAGATCACCGAGGTGACCGGGTGAATGCTTCCGCGGGGTACGACCGGGCCCGGCAGGGTCGGATCGAAGGTTTGCTCGGCCGCCGTTTTTGGAGCGGCCGCCTCCAACCTCGCTCGGGCGAGGGAGAATTTATCCTCGATGTCCCTTTTGGCCACATTGATCTGCTGCCCGGCCTCGGCCCGATCTTCCTTGGGCAGCTTGCCGATGGATGCCAAAAGCTGGCCTAGCGTGCCTTTTTTACCCGTCAGGCGGCTCTCCGCCTGACGCAGCTCGTCCACTGTCCCGGCTGTCGCGATCAATTGCTCAGCCTCGGCCGTCACCTTCCTCAAATCGTCGTTCAACTGCTCTGACATAGTTCATCCATCTCGCGTAAAGCCGGTACGATAGGGCTACCGCCCCCCGAATTCAAGGGCAATACCAGTCCTTAGCACCGGCTAGGGTCTCACCTCGCCGCGAAGAAACATCAGGGAACATGAGAGGGAGAAGGGGAGAGAGTAATTGTGAGGGGCAGATATGATCTGCCCCTCACATCTCTCTCCTGTATTCCGCATATATGTTCGTTACCCCTACGACCGATGGCCGCATGTATCACTCGGTCGCTGGCGCATCCGACGGAGCCACGGCGAACGGGACCGTTTTGCTTTCCAGGCCAGCTTTGGCGAGTAGCCAATAAACGATGAAACCCACGATCAAGGAGGCTACGCCCGTCGGAAACCAGCCCGGTACCGGCGGCTGGGCGCCAAACAAAAAGCCGTTGTTGGATACGCCGACGATGAAGCCCATGATCCAAGCCACGTACCCCGGTATATTCACGCCGGCGCGCGGGCCGGACCATTTACCCTTACACAACACATAGTCGGCCATCATCGCTCCAATGACTGGGCCGAACGATGCGCCGATCAACCCAAAGAACGGTGCCAGATTTCCCGCCACGCCCAGAGCGGCCAAAACGATACCGATGGTCGCTCCGGCCATGGTGATGGCCACGCGGGCCTGTGGCTTGGCCAGCATCGTCGAGAGGCTGTTACCGATGATGAACGAACAGAAGCAGGCCGGAGCCACCGATCCGATGGCGAAGAGGATCAGCATGACATTACCGAGCCCGGTGCTTAGAACGGGAAGTGCCCCGGAAAACTGGAAATTCACTAACTGGCCCCACTTGGCTTCGCCGGTCGTCAATCGTTCGGCCAGGGCCCCGTGAGCGCCGGCGACGGCCAAGACCGCTAGCCCGCCGGCGAAAAGCGTTACCAGGGCCACGCCGACCAGCCCTCCCATACGAACGTCTTTGACGTTACGGTTGTTACTACAAAAATCCGCTCCGCAGGCCCCGGCTGTTGCAAAGAAGCCTACTACCAATTGGATCATCAACAGGAAACCGGCCATTTTCAGGGCCCCGGTCAGCATCGCATTGGACTTGTCCACGTCCGTGGCCGTCAAGGTGTCCAAGTCCACCGGCTGCTCAGCCATTTTCTGGCGGGCGATTGCGCCTGCACGGCGGACTTCCTGCTCGGATTGGCCGGCCGCCTTGGCCTCCTGTTCCGCTTGGTCCTGGGCCGTCTGGAGGACACTGGCCGCCGCTAGAGAATTGTGTACCGATTCCTCGCGATCATAACGCCCCAGATGCCCCGCGGCCATCGCTCCGCCGATAATCAGCATGACGATGGGCACCACAGGAAAATACGTGGACAATTTCGCAACCATCCCGATGCCCATTCCACCCAGAAAGGCGAACATATAGCCCCAGGCGACCGCCAGCACGACAAATACAAGGCTGAATGCGTTCTCGCCCCCGGGCGGAGGCGGCCCGAGCAAGGTGTTGTCATATTGCCCAAGGCCAAACCCCCCCAACACGAGCTTAGTGGCATAATAGGTCGCCACGCTGTACCAGCCGATCTGCAGCAGGCCCATGAAAATGCCCGGCAGAAAATAGCCGCCTTTCGTACCAAAGGTTGAAGTGCCCACAATATACAGTGGATATCCCGTCTTCAATCCGAGCATGCCGGGCACGAAATAGAATAGAAAATGGCTGATCAGCCCGGCGGCCACGAGGGCAAGCAGGGCAAGCCCCAGCCCGGCCATACCCAGAGTCCCTGGTCCGCCGACGGTGCCTGCCAACTGGTCATAAAACGCGATCCACAAAAATATGCCCGCATACGTCTGCGCCGTGTTTTTGTACCACGGTGCCCGGTTAGAAAAAGGATTCGGCTTAGCCGTCGCCAGATATGCAGGTAGTGATTCGTTTGCCATCGTTATCTCCTTCCAAAAAAGCTGTTGGTGCCGAGATGCGCCAGCCCGCAGGGCCCTCCGCGAATGCCAGAAATAATGACCGTGCGTCCGCCAGCCGTCATGATATCCTGCGCTGAGTTACCGCGCCGGTCGATATGATACCGCCGATGATCTGAATTACCAGCAAATAGCGTAATGATTGTTCTTCTCGCTGTGGCAGGAACGGATGCGTACCTTGGTTGACCGTTGCTTATACTTAATGATCCGTATTATGTATGGCTATCCCTGTCGGATATCCGTCAGTCTTAAGGTATGCTTCGCAACTTCGCTACCAATTGCTCGTCGGTCAGTTCTTCAATAGGTAAGGCGACGAGTTTTTCGATCCAACGGCGGAGGGTACCGGCCACCTCAAGGGCAAATGACAACTTTTCCTCTTCGCTGCCGGGATGGAAGCTTGGATCAGGCAGTCCCCAGTGGGCGGTGACCGGGTGCCCGGGGAAAACCGGACAAGCCTGCCCGGCCGCATGGTCGCAGACCGTGATGACGATATCGAAATGGTCGCTGTCGACCTCGTGCCAGCTCTTGGAATACTGGTTCCGCACGGGGATTTCCATGTGTTGCATCGTTCCCAGAACCAAAGGGTGAATGAATCCGGCCGGGTCAGTGCCGGCGCTGAAAGCCTGGAAACGTTCGCCACCAAGATGCTTGAGCATGGCCTCGGCCATCTGGGATCGACAGCAGTTGCCGGTACAGATGAACAGGACATGGTAGGTATTGGACATAGCCACCATCCTTTGGACCTGAATGTTAACACACATGCCGTTCGCTTGTCGATCGATTTTATAGTAGATCAGTATTTTCGTGACAAGAATGCCGTTGGCCCGTCCTTGCCGAGTCATAGGTTGGCATGATGCCGATGGATTAACCACCCTCGCTTCTGATTGTGACAAATACGCTGGTGCCAGGTGGGGCCGAGGTCATGCCAAATCAATTGGCCCGCAATCTGGACCTGCGGCGGGTTCGGCGGTGGTCATCTGCCTGGGCGAACCAAACCGTCCGCTGTCGTATTGGCCGATCGGGCGATTCTCATGAACGCCCGTCTGCTGTCGCACAACTACGATTTCCGCGCATTATCCAAGATAAGCACATTGTTCCGTTACGATGAACCCGCCTGTATCATGGCGGTTGGTCGTGGCGGTGACCGTATGTTCTGGTCCACGCTTATTTGGTTGCCTGCGACGTATACCGGTGATCGTCTGGGCCCACATCTTCCCCGACACCCGGTATCATGCCTTTGAGTGGATCAATCGTCGGCTGGATCGGTACGTCGACACTTTTATCGCTCTCTCGGGCAACGGCACCAAACCGCCTTGACCGCCCATGAGAGAATCCCGGCCGAGCGAATCACCATTATCCGTAATGGCATCGATTCGACACCGTTCGAGAAGCCCGTGCATCGACCGGCGGCCAGGCACATGCTCGGGCTGGCCGACGATCGGACTGTTGCTATGCATTATTGCCAATCTTCGCCTGGATATACGGCATGATCTCTTTATCGAGGCAGCCGGCCAGATACGTGTTTTTTCATAGTTGGCGAACATGCCCGCCCAAAAATACGGGCCGAGTTCACAGCCACGCTAATGGCCCGAGCTTTGGATCAACATGTCTACGATTTATTTTTGCCTGTACGAGGTGATTGATAGGACCGCTAGTCGCGGTTCGGCTAGCAGATTATCAGGTATCCACCGAAAATAGTCTGTCTGCAGGGGGCCATGGCTCGGTGCCGATAACTTATCTTTATTGCGGAGGCGACCAAGAACGGCCGGATAGTCCTCAATGTTCTTAGTGTGTATTAAATAGCTGTCAATAAGTAGCTTATGGAGATATATGCATGACCGGTCAAGGGTTTTCGTGCCAAGATACGGCCTAAATGGCTGGCGGATTTGCTTGCTTGGAAAATATGTTCTAAATTCGGCCTGGGGGATTTGACAGTTTTTACAGAAACCTTATACTGGTCAGGCTCCGGCGCGGTAAGTACGGACATGGTATGGACGTAGGCCGCGGTACCGGGCCTTGTCCCCCAGCTCAGTGGACGTGGTTGGGGCAGCACTAGACGCTGCTGTAGCTCAGTTGGTAGAGCGCGTCCTTGGTAAGGACGAGGTCATGGGTTCAAGTCCCATCAGCAGCTTTCGCCGACTTGTTCGGCGGAGGCGAGGGGCGAAGGCGAACAAGTAAATTAACCCGACGCGATTGCATGGCCAGTCGCGGTATCGCGGTTGATAATCGTTTTGGGTTGAGTTGAGATTTGGGAGTCGACAAGACTAGCCAGATCGGCTCGGCGGTGATAGTTTGAGCCGACTGGCGATTTGTATTCAAAGGCAACAATGCAAGTGGAGGTATTGGTCCAATGGCCAAGGCTGTATTTGAACGCACGAAACCGCATGTGAACGTAGGAACCATCGGTCACGTCGATCACGGTAAGACGACCCTGACGGCTGCGATCACCATGGTGCAGTCCAAGAAAGGCTTGGCCACCTTCAAGTCGTATGACGAAGTGGCCAAAGCTTCCGAGTCGGCTGGCCGTCGTGATCCGACCAAGATTCTCACCATTGCTACTGCTCACGTAGAGTATCAGAGCGAGAATCGGCACTATGCTCACGTAGACTGTCCCGGCCACGCGGATTATGTCAAGAACATGATCACCGGCGCGGCTCAGATGGACGGGGCCATTCTGGTAGTGTCCGCGGCGGACGGGCCGATGCCCCAGACCCGCGAGCACATCCTGCTGGCTCGTCAGGTGAACGTGCCGGCTATCGTGGTCTTCCTCAACAAGGTTGACCTGGTGGATGATCCGGAGCTGCTCGAACTGGTCGAGCTGGAAATTCGCGAGTTGTTGTCCAAGTACGATTTCCCGGGCGACGACATTC
Source organism: Phycisphaerales bacterium (assembly GCA_012729595.1). Classification (GTDB taxonomy): domain Bacteria; phylum Planctomycetota; class Phycisphaerae; order UBA1845; family PWPN01; genus JAAYCU01. The sequence continues at coordinate 21,642 of JAAYCU010000083.1, read as the reverse complement.
CGATCATTAAAGGGGCGGCCAGTGAAGCCCTGTTGCATCCCGAAGACCCCGAGAAGAATGCCTGCATCGGCGAATTGATGAGCGCCATCGATCAATACATTCCCGAGCCAAAACGCGCTTTGGACATGGATTTCCAGATGTCTATCGAAGACGTTTTCAGTATTAAGGGTCGCGGGACGGTAGGTACTGGTCGTATCGAGCGTGGTAAAGTCCACGTTGGCGACAAGATCTCTATTGTTGGTTTGGGAGAGACCCGCGAAACGACGGTTACCGGCGTTGAGATGTTCAACAAGACCCTGGAGGAGGGGTTGGCTGGTGACAATGTCGGCTTGCTGCTGCGTGGTGTCGAAAAATCCGATCTCGAGCGTGGGCATGTATTGGCCAAGCCCGGCTCGATCACTCCGCACACCAAGTTCCAGGCTCAGGTATACGTTCTGACGAAAGAGGAAGGTGGGCGACACAGCCCGTTCTTCTCTGGGTATCGTCCGCAGTTCTATTTCCGTACCACGGACGTGACCGGCTCCTTAAACTTGCTGGGTGGGGCGGAGATGTGCATGCCCGGCGACAATGTAGAGCTTGAGGTTGAACTGGGTAAGCCGATTGCGATGGAAGAAGGATTGCGTTTTGCGGTGCGTGAAGGTGGACGGACGGTTGGCTCCGGCGTGGTTATCAAGATTATCCAATAGCAGCGGCCGGCTACGTAGTCCGTAGGGGGAAACTCCCCGGCGGGCCTAGGAAAATATGTTGTACGTGGAGGCCGGTAGTAACCGGCCTTCACCTTTGATTCTGGAATCATCGGATATGGCTAAGGCGAACAAACGCGAGTATGTCTGGCTTCAGTGCGTCGAATGCGGCGACCTTAATTACCGCACGACCGTCAGCGTGATCGGCGGTACGCCGAAGCTGGAGCTCAAAAAGTATTGCCCCCGTACCAAGACGCGGACGACGCACAAGATAAAGCGCAAATAAGTCCGTGACCGGTGGATCCGATCGGGCCCGGTCTCCGGCCGGTTCTGGATCGCAGGCTCTGGATGGTTGCGATGGCAGCGAAAGGAGCGTAGCTCAATTGGTAGAGCACCGGTTTCCAAAACCGGCGGCTGGGGGTTCGAGTCCCTCCGCTCCTGTGTCTTGGGAATCAGGGGAGAAGTAAGTGAACCCACGACTGGGTACGGCGGGTATAGGCTTGGGTAAGTAATAACCGCTTTTTTTATAACGGCCGTGCAGGACAGAAGATGAGGAGTCCTCCGTGAGCGACGATCTGGTCCAAGAAATGCCTGAGAACGGTGAGGTAGACTCGGTCAACGAGCAGATGGTCAAATCGCCCCGTAAGCCCCGCGAAGCAGGGCATGGGGGGATACGCCTCTACAAGCCAGGACAGGGGTTCTATACTCGGGTGGGTACGGCTATCGGTGTCGGAGTTCTGATTCTGTGGGGTGGAAAATTTCTTTTTGACGAATTGTCCGGCATGCTGGGGTCAGGATCCAGTAGCGCGAGCTATGCTCTTCCGCTTCAATACGGTATCGCGACCGGTTTCATTCTAGTGATGGGGTTGGTTCTGTACTGGGTGGTAGGCATCAATCGCAAGGCGAATGACTTCTTCATCGCCACTGAAGGAGAGATGAAGAAAGTCAATTGGTCGACCAAGCAGGAGATTGTCCGATCGACCAAGGTGGTTGTGTTGGTTACGATAGTAATGTCCGTTTTTCTTTTCGCGGCAGATTTATTGTTTATGATGATTTTCAGCAGTTTGGGCGTGCTTCGAGCAGGTCCGACACTGCTTGAGATTTTCGGGATTAAGGGATGAGTTTGCAGGATACCGAACATAGTCCAACGCAGGAAGCCGCGGTGCCCGCTGCCGAGGTCTCGGAGACGAGCCACGTTACGAGTCGCGAGCCGGCCGACAAGACCGCCTCCGGGCCGGAGCCGACCAGACCGGGGATGCAGTGGTATGTGTTGCGGGTGGCAAGTAATAAGGAAAATCAAGTCCGGGAGGCTTTAGAGAAAAAGGTTCGCATCGAAAACCTTGGCGAACGTGTCGGGCGGGTTCTGGTACCCACGGCCAAGGAAAAAAGGATGAAGAGCGGCCAGGTTCGGGTTTTCGAGCGTAAGCTCTACCCGGGCTATGTGTTTGTCGAGATGGCTACCGAACCAGACGGCTCTATTTCAGAGAACGTCTGGTTTATGATCAAGGAGACTACCGGGGTCGGGGATTTTATCGGTTCCGATGGGAAACCGACTAGCATGCGCGGCCACGACGTGGATATGATGCTGCTAGCCTCCGCTAAGCCGGACGAAGAAGCCACCTTGTCCGGTTTGGAGTTTTCCAAGGGCGATCGGGTCAAGATCAAGGAAGGCTCATTTCAGAACTTTGAGGGTAGCGTCGAAGCTGTTGATGAGACCAAGGGTATTGTTACCGTGCTGTTGACCATTTTCGGTCGATCGACACCGGTGGACGTGGAATACTGGCAATTGGAGAAGGTGTAACCCGCGTATTGTCTCAGCCCTGTTTTGTGGGCGGAACAACGCGGCGGATGAGGTTTAACAAGTGGCCAAGGAAATTCTAACAGTTTTGAAGTTGCAGGCACCGGGTGGTCAAGCCACCCCAGCCCCGCCGATTGGGCCGGCCCTCGGGCAGCACGGAGTGAATATCGGGCAGTTCGTCCAGCAATTTAATGCGCGGACGGCCAGCCTTAACGGTATGACCGTTCCCGTGGAAATGACCATATACAGAGACAAGTCTTTTGTCTTTGTGGTGAAGAGTCCACCGGCTGCGGTCTTGCTCAAGGAAGCCGCGCAAGTTGCCAAGGGCAGCGGTGTTCCCCATAAGGAGAAAGTTGGCAAGGTGACTTGGAAACAGGTGCGGACCATCAGCGAACGGAAGATGGCCGACTTGAACGCTTTCGATCTGGATCATGCCGACCGTATTATTGCGGGCACGGCTCGATCGATGGGCATCGAGGTCGTGGACGGGTAACTGCTTCCGATAGAATCCGGAGGCCAGTCCCCAAGTGATTAATTTTCCTATTATCTGAAGCCGACGCACGGGCGGCGGTTTGGTAAAGACCGGGCCTGACCACGGGTCCGCAAGAACCTTTAACAGTGGGAGGCGTTTGATAATGCCGCGAGAAAGTATGCGTTACAAGGCCCAGTTGACTAAGATCGGCGATCGCCGGGCGCAGTATGCCTTGCCTGAAGCGGTGGCCATGGTCAAGGCGATGGGCGAGGAAAAAGCCGGCAAGTCCTACAAGGGCGGCCGTAAACGAAAAGGTTTTGACCAAACGGTCGAGATCGTTATGCATTTGGGGATCGATCCCAAACAGGCGGATCAGATGATTCGCGGCTCGGTTTCGTTGCCCAAGGGGATCGGCAAGACCAAACGGGTCATCGCGTTCTGCCCCGACGAAATGGTCGAGGCCGCCCAGTCGGCCGGAGCTATGGAGTCCGGCGGTGATGCCCTGATCAAGAAAGTCCAAGACGGATGGTCGGACTTTGATGTGGCCGTAGCTCACCCATCCATGATGGGCAAGGTAGGCAAACTTGGGCGCGTACTCGGTCCGCAGGGCAAGATGCCGTCGCCCAAATCAGGCACGGTTACTCCCGATATCACCCAGGCTGTCAAGGATTATGCCGCTGGAAAACTCGAATACCGGAACGATTCCGGAGGCAATATTCACGCCGTGGTCGGTAAAATGAGTTTCAGTGATGAGGATCTGCTGGCCAATATTGAGGCTTTCGTAACCCATATACGGAGAATCAAACCGGCGGCGACTCGTGGACAATATATCAAGAAGGTTAGCCTGTCGGGTTCGATGACCCCCGGAGTGATCGTAAATATGGCCTGATCGGCCAGTTAATCTAAGAGGATAGAACATCCGGCACATTGCTGGTGAATTGATAAAGGCAAGGGAATTATGAGCAAGCCAGTAAAAGACCTGATTACGGAAGAATATAAAGCCAGTTTCGCCGCTAAGCATAACGCTTGTGTAGTCAGCGTGATCGGCATGGAGGGCGTGGCGGCCAATAAATTCCGTGGCGACCTTAAGAAACATCGTCTTAGCATGCAGGTGGTCAAGAACAGCCTGGCTCGGAGGGCCTTTGCGGATACTCCGCTATCCCCACTGGGGGCGGCGCTTCGAGGGCCTTGTGCGCTGGTGGTCAGTGAAGAAGATTCGTCGGCTATAGACTTGGCCAAGATCTTGGTCGGATTTAAAAAAGATTATCCCAAACTGGAGCTTGGAATAGGCATTCTCGACGGCGACGCCGATTTGATCGATGTCGAGCGGTTGGCCAACATGAAAGGACGTGAGGAGTTGCTGGCCGATCTGGCGATGATGATTGCCAGCCCGGCGCGGTCTCTGGCTGGCTGCCTGGCGGGGCCTGGTGGTCGATTGGCCGGTTGCTTCAAGGCCATGGCCGAGAAGGAGACGGAGGACGCCTCGGCTGCGGCCTAGAATGCGGAGTTCGTGAGAGATCAGGCAAGCAGCGAAAAGGCGGATACTGATCCAACATAGTTTCCTATGTGCGGATTATGATGCAGCAAGGGAAGAGGGTATTAATTTCAACCACGGTCGGCAATACACCCGGTCACTGCGGATTGGCCCAAGATTGGGATAAATGAGTTCATCGGGAACTTACCTATCAGGTGACGGTCGTGATTGCCCAGATGATATACGCAGGGAGTGTTATCGATGTCGGATGAAGCAGTAGCAACCAAGGAATTCAGCGCAGAAACAAAACAACTGGCCGAGAAATTGGCCGGACTAACTTTGAAACAGGCCCAGGAACTGGTTGATTGTCTCAAACAGGATTATGGGATCGAGCCGGCAGCCGGTGGGGCGGTGATGATGGCCGCCGGTCCGATGGGTGGTGGTGCTGGCGAGCCTGTGGAAGAGAAGACAGCGTTTGACGTAGTGCTGAAGGCCGCTGGTGACAAGAAGATTCAGGTGATCAAGGTCGTGCGAGCGGCGACGGGTCTGGGCCTAAAAGAGGCCAAGGATCTTGTAGAAGGCGCTCCCAAGACGGTTAAGGAAGGACTGCCCAAGGACGAGGCCGAAAAACTCAAGAAAGAGCTTGAGGAATCCGGCGCCGTCGCGGAAGTCAAGTAAGGAAATTGCTCCCCGCGCCCCGGCGACCCCGGGCGATGGGGGGAATCGCGAACGAATTACCCTTCGTTCGGGCAGGAGTTCAAGCTCCTGCGACTATCCTTGCTTGAGAGCGAGGGTATTCGCGCGAGCTTGAATCACAGGCGCGCAGGGGAAGTAGCATACAGAATATCAGGCTCAGGTTCAGAAGCATGCTTCTGATGTAGGGGTGGGAGATAATGGATGGGCCTGATCAGCAGTATATCCCTCCTCCCACGGAGCGGGATCGGCTGACGTGCCGGGTTTACGAACCTGGCAGCCCAGGACCGTCAGTCGAACAGATGGCTCCGGGTTGGATCCTGTCCTGAATCCTATGAATGTGTCCGCTGCGCCGTCGGTCTTCGTAGCCATCCGGTCGGTGCGGACGTGGTTTCGCAACCGGGCCCGGTAGTGTCCGGTTTGTGGAAGTATGGCCGGGGCGCGATCGAACAGGCATTCCGCGAGATCGTTACCCTCACAGGGGTATGCAGGAAAGGAATCTTTTCCATGCTCACAGTCAAAGAAGTGCGTAATTTCGGCAAGATCGGGGAGGCCTCGCCCATTCCCCCTCTGACCCAGATTCAGACGGATTCGTACGCGCGTTTTCTCCAGGCCGATGTTGATCCGGGCAAACGCAAGAGTCATGGGTTGGAGGCTTTGCTAAGGGAAGTGTTTCCGATACAGAGTTACGATGGAAACATGTCCCTGGAATATATCAGTTATACTTTGGGCAAGCCTCGCTACACGCCGGACGAGTGTCGCCAGCTTAGGCTGACATACGGGATGCCTTTACGGGTCCGGGCTCGCCTGGTCCGCAAGGACAAGGACGAGATTACCGAGGATGCGATTTATCTTGGCGAGTTGCCGATCATGCTCGGTGGCGGTGAGTTTATTATCAACGGTGCCGAGCGAGTGATTGTAAATCAGTTGCACCGCAGCCCTGGTGTTGACTTTGTTAAGCATCAGGCCGAGGGTGATCGCGCCTTGCATGCCTGCCGAATCATTCCGGAGCGAGGTTCGTGGATTGAGATCAACGTTACCAAGAAGGATATACTGGTTGTCCGGATCGACCAATCGGCCAAGATAGCCGCGACGACTTTTCTACGCTCCATGGACGAGCAGTTAGCCACCAACGAGGCTTTGGTCCGGACCTTCTATGGCGACAAGATCCGCAATGTCAGAGCCGGGTCGCTCAAGCCAACCATGTACGCGGTTTGCGATATCGTCGATTCCGAGAGTGGCGAGATTCTGGTTAAAGGTGGTTGCCCGTTAGGCGACGCTGTAACCAGGATACAAAAGAGCGACATTAAGACGGTCCAGGTAATCGATAATGTCAGCGATCCATTGATTCTGAACACCATGTCCGAGGATGGTTGCCACGATTTCGAGACCGCCTTGCTGAAGATTTACGCCAAGCTCCGCCCGGGTAACCCACCGCAGCGGGAAAAGGCCGAGAAGCTGTTCAAAGAGAAGTTTTACGACGAAAACCGTTACCGTCTGGGCAAGGTCGGGCGTTTTCGGCTTAATCGCAAATTCAACCAGAATGTGGATGAGGCCGAAATGACCTTGCGGGCCGAGGACGTGGTTAACGCATTGCGTTACTTACTACTGCTGCGCAGTGGTGAGGCCACTTACGAAGTGGACGATATCGACCACTTGGGTAACCGGCGCTTGCGAACCATCGACGAACTGGCCGCCGACGAAATGCGCAAGGGTTTCCTCAAGTTGCGGCGGACCGTCCAGGAGCGAATGAGCCTGAAGGATCCGGAATCCATCGGTCGAATTGCCGAGTTGGTCAACAGCAAGAGCATTTCCTCGAGTATCGAATTTTTCTTTGGTCGCGGGGAATTGTCCCAGGTAGTGGACCAAACCAACCCGTTGAGCCAATTGACCCACGAGCGGCGTCTTTCAGCGCTCGGTCCGGGGGGGTTGAACCGCAAGCGGGCCGGCTTCGAGGTTCGCGACGTGCATATCAGTCACTATGGACGTATCTGTCCGATTGAAACGCCGGAAGGCACCAATATCGGTCTGATCGCTTCACTGAGTATATATAGCACTGTGGATGAATACGGTTTCCTGGTTACGCCTTATCGCAAAGTCGACAAAGGCCGAGTTAACGGTCATGTGGCGCTGTTGCGGGCGGACGAGGAAATGCGCACCGTGCTGGCTCCGCCCGAGGTGGTGGATCCAGCAAGCGGGAAGCTTGCGGATGGACATGTCTACGGGCGGGTTAATGGCGATTTGGCTGCCGTGGATTCCAAGCATGTCGATTATATCGATATTTCCCCGAAGCAAACGGTGGGGGTGTCCGCGGCCTTGATTCCCTTCCTCGAGCATGACGACGCCAACCGAGCACTCATGGGCTCGAACATGCAGCGGCAGGCGGTCCCCTTGCTGGTAACCGAACCGCCTATCGTGGCCACCGGCATGGAAAAACTGGTTCCCGAAAACAGCGGGATGGTCGTGCGGGCGAGCCGGTCTGGCAAAGTTACCGCCGTGGATGCTCTGCGGATCGAAATCAACAGTACCGACGAGTATGTGCTTCGAAAGTTCCAGGGTCTTAATGAACGGACCTGCTTGAACCAGAAGCCGATGGTGAAGCTCGGCGACAAAGTCGTCAAGGGGCAAATCATCGCCGACGGGCCGGCTTGTTGTCAGGGTGAGCTGGCTTTAGGGCGTAATGTGCTCGTCGCTTTTATGACTTACGACGGGTATAATTTCGAGGACGCCATTTTGATCAGCGAACGGTTGCTGACCAAAGACGTGTTCACCAGTATTCACATCGACGAGTATGATATCGAGATTCGCGAGACCAAGCTGGGGCGCGAGGAATTCACCCGCGATATTCCCAACGTCTCCGAGCGGGCCCTAGCTAACCTGGACGAAAATGGCATCGTACGAGCGGGTACCCGGGTGGGCCCTGGGGATATTCTGGTTGGCAAGGTCAGCCCCAAGAGTAAGAGCGAGTTGTCTCCCGAAGAGAAGTTGCTGTACGCAATCTTTGGGCGGGCCGGTGAAGATGTAAAGAACGATTCGCTGGAACTGCCCGCTGGCGAAGAGGGTGTTGTGATCGATACCAAGTGGTTCAGTCGGCGCATGCACCTGACAGACGAGCAGAAGAAACAGCTTGCCCGGCAGATGAAGGACTATCGCAAGGCCCAGGATGACAAGATCGCCTCCATTTTCCGCAATATGTGTACGGAGGTGGACGAGATGACCGGGCAGATCATGATCGACCCCTCCACGAAGCAGAAGGTCGGTAAGTCCGAATCTACGGAGGTGATTCTCGAACAAGTGGAGGCCTTCGGTGCTCAGGTGGAATCCGGCGAGCTGAAATGGATCAAGCCCGCGTCGGCCCGTCCGGAAGCCCAGAAGGTGGTGGATCGGTACTGGCCGCGGATCAACGAAATCACCGAGGAGCGGGAACGCAAGCTGGCTGCCATGAAACGAGGCGATGAACTGCCCAGCGGCGTGCTGGAAATGGTCAAGGTTTATGTGGCCACTAAGCGGCAACTGGCGGTTGGTGACAAGATGGCCGGCCGGCACGGTAATAAGGGTGTGATTGCACGTATTTTGCCCGAAGAGGACATGCCTTTCCTGGAAGACGGTACCCCCGTCGATATTCTGCTGAATCCACTGGGCGTGCCTTCGCATATGAACGTGGGGCAGATTCTTGAAACGCACCTCGGCTGGGCGGCCGCAGTTCTCGGTTTCCAGGCGGTCACCCCCGTTTTTGACGGAGCATCGGAAGAGGAAATACGTAATAGTATCGCCGAGGCCAATGCCCACGTTCGCCGTCGTAGTCAGGAACCCCAGGCGATCCAGCAGGCAGGGGACAGTGGCGAGCTTCTCGTGGAAATGCCGCTTAGCGGAAAGATTACCCTGTACGATGGCCGGACGGGCGATCCTTTCGACCAACCGGTCACTGCGGGTTATTTGTATATGAACAAACTACACCATCTGGTTGATGACAAGATTCATGCCCGCTCGACCGGGCCCTATTCGTTGATTACCCAACAGCCTCTAGGTGGCAAGGCCCGGACCGGTGGTCAGCGTTTTGGCGAGATGGAGGTCTGGGGCCTGGAGGCCTACGGCGCCGCCTATATCCTGCAGGAGCTGTTAACTGTTAAGAGCGACGACGTCGAGGGCCGGACCAAGATTTACGAATCGATGGTCAAGGGGAACAATACACTCGAGGCCGGCACCCCGGTCTCCTTCGACGTGCTGTGCAATGAAATCAAGGGCCTGGGAATGAACATCCAGTTGGAGAAAACCCGGGTAATTTGAGAATGCGGCTAGTGGCGGGGGTGATACGGGACAATCGGATCGCGAGGCGGTTCTTAACCAGATAGAAGGGCATAACAATGGCCGATAACATTTACGATCGCATCAACGATTATGGAAGCGTCAAGATTTCGCTGGCCTCCCCCAACGACATCCGGAGTTGGTCGTTCGGCGAGGTCAAGAAACCCGAGACGATCAACTACCGTACCTATCGGGCCGAAAAGGACGGTCTGTTCTGCGAACGAATTTTTGGACCGGAACGCGACTGGGAATGTGCCTGCGGAAAGCACAAAGGCACCAAGCACAAGGGTATTATTTGCGACCGTTGCGGGGTTAAAGTGACCCATTCTCGCGTACGACGCAAACGCATGGGGCATATTAACCTGGCGGCTCCCATCGTACATATCTGGTTCTTCAAGGCCATGCCCTCACGGCTGGGCAATATCCTGGATATGAAGACCAGCGACTTGGAAAAGGTCGTCTATTTTCAAGATTATGTGGTGATCGATCCCAAGGATACCCCGCTTAAAAAGAAGCAGTTGTTGAACGAGGAGGAGTACCGCGCTGCCCGTGATAAATATGGCGATGGAGGGTTTCTTGCCCAGGTCGGGGCCGAGGCGGTCAAGAGCCTGCTCGCCGACCTTGATATGGCCAGTGAAAGCGAGGCCTTGCGCAAGCATATCGAGAAAACTAATAGCAAGCAGAAGCTCAAGGAACTCAGTAAGCGACTCAAGGTACTCGAAAGCCTGCGGAAAAGTACGAACGACCCGCAGTGGATGGTGATGGAAGTCATTCCGGTTATTCCGCCGGACCTGCGCCCGCTGGTGCTTCTCGAAAGCGGCAATTTCGCCACCAGCGATCTGAACGACTTGTATCGCCGAATTATCAATCGCAACAACCGGTTGAAAAAACTGGTAGATCTTAACGCTCCCGAAGTCATCATTCGCAACGAGAAACGCATGCTACAGCAGGCGGTTGATGCCCTCTTCGACAACGGGCGATGTCGTCGGCCGGTACTGGGCAGCAGCAACAGGCCGCTCAAGTCGCTAACCGACATGATCAAGGGTAAACAGGGCCGCTTCCGAGAGAACCTTTTAGGTAAGCGCGTGGACTATTCGGCGCGGTCGGTCATTGTTGTGGGGCCCGAGCTGCGTCTCTGGCAATGCGGTTTGCCCAAGAAGATTGCCCTGGAATTATATCAGCCGTTTATTATTCGCAAGCTGAAAGATCGCGGTTTGGCTGACACCATCAAGAGCGCCAAGAAAATGCTTGAGCGACGCGATCAGGAAATCTGGGATATTCTGGAAGAGGTGATCGTTAACCACCCTGTCCTCCTCAACCGCGCTCCCACCCTGCACCGGATGGGTATTCAGGCATTCGAGCCGGTTCTAGTAGAAGGTAATGCGATTCGTATTCATCCACTGGTGTGCCGGGGTTTCAATGCCGACTTTGACGGCGACCAGATGGCCGTCCACTTGCCCTTGTCCATCGAGGCCCAGACCGAGGCCCATGTGTTGATGATGACTACGAATAACATCTTCAGCCCGGCCAATGGTGGTCCGATCATGTCGCCCTCGCAAGACATTGTTATGGGTATTTATTACCTTACCTGCGATTATTCGCCGACGGATCCCGATCCCGACGCCAAGCTGCCCTGTTTTACCAATATGCATGAGGCTTTGCTGGCTTACGGTGCCCGTAAGGTTACCATCCATCAGAAAATTCGTTGCCGTATACAGCGCGACAAGATCGTTTCCTCGCAGAAGAGCGTGGCTGAACCAGTACCGGCCAATAGGATCATTACCACCACAATTGGTCGCCTGATGTTCAATGATATTCTGCCTCCGGAGATGGCTTACTATAACTACGCACTCAGTCAGAAGGGGGCTGGCCGGGTGATTTCCGATTGCCATCACTTGCTGGGGCGATCAGCTACCATCGACCTGCTCGATTACATTAAGGAAACCGGCTTTAAGCACAGTACTTTGGCTGGTCTGTCTTTCGGGGTCACCGACCTGCGGGTTCCCGCGGCCAAGACCAGAATTATCGCCGCCGCCCAGAGAACCGTGGATCGTGTTGAGCGTGGTTACCAGCAGGGGGCCATTACCCCTATGGAGAGGCATAACCAGTTGATCGACGTTTGGGTCCATGCTCGCGAGCTGGTTACCGAGGAAATGATGAAAGAGTTCCGTTACGACCGGCGCGATGAGCAGGGTAATTATGTTCCGGCCGGCGAGGATCGCGGGTATTACTATCTGAACCCCATTTATCTGATGACCGATTCCGGGGCACGAGGCTCGGTGGACCAGATTCGTCAGTTGGCGGGTATGCGGGCTCTGATGGCGAAGCCCTCCGGCGAGATTATTGAGACGCCGATCAAGAGTAATTTCCGCGAGGGCTTGTCGGTGCTGGAATATTTTAGTTCCACTCACGGAGCTCGTAAGGGACTGGCGGATACCGCCCTCAAGACCGCTGACTCGGGCTATCTAACCCGTAAACTGGCCGACGTGGCCCAGAATGTTATTGTCAATACCCCCGATTGCGGCACGATCAACGGCATCACCAAAGGCGCGATTTACAAAGGTGAGGAAATCGCCATTCCGTTGGCGGATAGTATCGTCGGCCGTTGTGCCCGCGACTCGATCCGTAACCCGGTTACTGACGAACTGATCGTCGCGGAGAACCAGATCATTACCCGTGAAATCGCCGAGCGTGTTGAAAACCTCGGTCTGGATACCATCCGAGTGCGGAGTCCTCTGACCTGCGAAAGCCCGTTGGGCGTTTGTGCCCGTTGCTACGGCGTGGATTTGTCAACTGGCCAACTGGTCGAGGATGGCATGGCCGTCGGTATTCTTGGGGCCCAGTCCATCGGTGAGCCGGGTACTCAGTTGACGATGCGGACTTTCCACACCGGTGGGGTGGCGACCCGGGCGGTTGTTGATAATGAGATTCGTAACACGCAAGCCGGAAAGGTTGTTTTCCACGATCTGAAGGTGGCAGAGGTTCCCGCCTACGGCGAGATATCCGCTCGGTGTGTAGTGTTGAAACGCAATGGAGAGATTGCCATCCACGATGCCAAGAATCGTGAATTGGAACGTTACAAGGTTCCCTACGGTTCGGAAGTTATGGTTCGAGAGGGTCAGGAAGTCGAGACCCGTTGTCAGTTGGCTATATGGGATCCGCACTTGACTCCGATCCTTGCTGATGTTGGTGGATTTGTTCGCTTCCTGGACATCATCGAGGGCGAAACTGTTCGGCTGGAACAGGATCGGGCCGGGGCCAAGTATATTGTTATCGAGCACAAGGGCGAGAAGCATCCGCAGATTATTATCGAGGACCGCGAGGGTACCGTACTCGATTATCACTATTTGCCCGCTAAGGCTCGTGTTGAGGTGGCCGAGGGTGATGAAATCAAGGCCGGTATGCTGCTGGCTCGCCAGCCACGAGCCATTGCTGGTACTCAGGATATCACCGGTGGCCTGCCCAGGGTTACAGAGATTTTTGAGGCCCGCAAGCCCAAAGAGCCCGCCGTTATGTCCGAGATATCCGGCACCGTCGAGCTCCGGGTGGACAAACGCCGCGGCAAGATGACCATCATCATCCGTAGCGAGAGCGGTATGGAAAAAGAGCACCACGTACCCCAGGATCGCCAATTGCTCGTACATGCCGGTGACCGCGTAGAGGCCGGAGATCCACTCGTGGAAGGCCCGTTGGTTCCGCATGATATTCTGCGAATCAAGGGCGAGGAGGCCCTCGAAACCTACCTTTTGGGCGAGGTTCAAGCCGTCTATCGTAGCCAGAACGTGACCATCAACGATAAACACGTGGAGATTATTCTCCGGCAGATGCTTCGCAAGGTTCGGGTTGATTCGCCCGGTGATACCGTATTTCTTCCGCACGAGGTCGTTGATAAGTTTCGTTTCCGCGAGGAGAATGACCGACTGTCCAGCGGCGTCAAAGTCAAGGATCCAGGCGATAGTGAATATCTCGCCGGTCAGATTGTGTCCCGTGGCGAATTCGATGCCACCGTTGCCCGTATCGAAGAAGAGGGCGGTACACCCCCGACCAAGGATCGTAAACCCAAGCCGGCGACAGCCAAGACCTTGCTGTTGGGTATAACCAAGGCTTCGCTCCAGTGTGATTCGTTCCTCTCGGCGGCATCGTTCCAGGAAACGACCAAAGTGTTGACCGAGGCGGCAATTGCGTCGGCCAAGGACAACCTGGTCGGCCTGAAAGAAAATGTTATCATGGGCCACCTTATCCCGGCCGGTACCGCTTTCAAGAAACACCTTGAGATGCAGATCCGGCATCTGGCCGAGCCGGTTCCAGAATACGAAATGGCCCCGGACGAAACACACGCCCTGATCCAGGAGGCGACTGCGGCCATGGAGCCCGTGGGCACGGCTGTCGCGGATCCCGGGGCCGATAACCTGACACCCCTTGAGAAACAGAGAGAACAGCAGTAGAATAACCGTTTTGGATTATACGCAGGCGAGAATTCGAGGATAAAGATGCCAACCATCAACCAACTGGTACGTAAGGGAAGGGCCAAGCAGGCCAAGAAATCAAAGGTACGCGATCTGGACCAGTGCCCCCAGCGGCGGGGTGTCTGCCTGATCGTTAAAACCCAGACCCCTAAAAAGCCTAATTCCGCTCTGCGGAAAGTCGCCAGGGTGCGGCTCACCAATGGACGCGAGGTGACCGCTTATATTCCCGGCATTGATCACAATCTTCAGGAGCATTCCATTGTACTGGTCCGTGGAGGCCGGGTACGTGATCTGCCTGGTGTGCGGTATCACATTGTTCGCGGTTCCCTGGACTGTGCCGGTGTGTCCGGCGACAAGGAAAATCGCCCGCGCAATCGCAGTCGCAGCAAATATGGGGTTAAAAAGCGTAAATAAACGCCATGCCCATTCACCCTACGGCGATTGTCGATAAAAAAGCGGAAATCGACCCCTCGGCCGATATTGGTCCTTATGTCATCATTGACGGCCCTGTCCGTGTCGGGGCCGGTACTGTGGTCATGGCCCATGCCTATCTGACCGGCTGGACCGAAATCGGGCGGGACTGCCAGATTCATCCTGGCGCGGTCGTCGGGCATGACCCACAGGATCTAGCTTTTAAGGGCCAAGAAAGCTACTGTCGAATCGGTGACGGAACTATCATTCGTGAAATTGTTACCATTCATCGGGGGACCAAGCCCGGCTCGGCTACTGAAATCGGTCGGCGCTGCTTTTTGATGGCCGCCTCCCACGTGGCCCATAACTGCAAACTGGATGACGATGTTAAGCTTGCCAACGGCGTTCTTCTGGCCGGTTATGTACACGTTGGTGCCGGATCGTTCGTGGGTGGTAACGCGACTGTGCATCAGTTCGTTCGTATTGGCGAGTTGGTCATGGTCAGCGGACTCGCTGGGCTAACTATGGATTTGCCGCCTTACATGATGGCCGCCCATCGCAATCAATGCGTCAGCATTAACGTTATTGGCCTTCGCCGGGCTGGGTTTACTCCCGAGCAGATCAAGGAAGTTCGTCAGGCCTATCGTCTCCTGTATCGTTCGGGCATGCCCTTCGGCAAGGCCATCGACCAGTTAGCCAATGTCGTAAGTACCGACGCCGGCCGTCGTATTGTCGAATTCATACGCCTGCCATCCACACGCGGAATTCTTTCGGGACGGCGGGCACGTGCCACTCCTCAAGCAATTGAACATTCGTCCTGGTACCGGACATCGCTGCGCTGGGAATGATTCGGCCCATCGTTGACGCTTGGTCGATAAATAACTATGTTTAATAAGTCCGCTTGGACTGGTGGCGCGGTTCAACTTCTCGGATTTTGCCAACCCTTTTGCGGCCCCCCAGAGGAATTATGCCGCCTCAACAAGGAAATCGTGCATGCGAATCGCATTGATCAGTCCCGTGGCCCGACGCTGCCAGGGGTATCATACCATCGGCAGTAAAATCCCCCAGTTGGGTTTGCAGGTTCTGGCCCGTTGCACGCCTCCGCCGCATACCGTGGACTTGATTGACGAAATATTCGGTTTCGAGGTGACCGACCGGGAAATTCGCCGTGGACGATACGATCTGGTCGGGATCACCGGTTATAGCAGCGGAGCGACCCGGGCCTACGAAATCGCTGCTCGATGTCGGGAGGAGGGTATCCCCACGATCATGGGCGGGCCGCATGCCTGGGCCTGTCCCGACGAGGTTGCCCGTTACGTGGATTCCGTGGCCATTGGCGAGTGCGACGATATCTGGACGGAAATCATCGCCGACGCCGAGCGGGGCGAACTGAAGCCGCGCTACACCGGGCGTCTGGCCGACATTGCTCAACCCGGTGTCGGGCGAGCATCTCAGAATCTCCAGCCTCTCAACGGTAAATATGAAGTCTCCAGTATTCAAATGTCTCGTGGCTGTCCGGTGGGGTGCGACTATTGCAGCGTGACCAAATTCAACGGGCCGAATATTCGCCGTCGCGATATTGACGACCTGATCGAGGAATGGAACCAGACCCCGCGGCGTTTTGTCTTTGTGGTGGACGACAATTTTTTTGGAGTAGGCCCCAAGCACGCCGAACACACCAAGGAAGTGCTTCGCCAGATTATCAAGCGGGGCAAAAAACGCCTGTGGTTCAGTCAAACGACCATCAACATGGGAGAAGATGCCGAAGGGCTGAAGCTGGCCTACCAGGCCGGCTGCCGGGGGATGCTCATTGGTTTCGAGAGCTTCAACCCCGAATCACTCAAGGATTTCCACAAGGGGATCAATCGGAAGAATATTTCCCGCTACAAGGAACTTGTGGACGGTTTCCACCGGGCGGGGATCCCCGTCTTCGGGGCCTTTATCATCGGGGCCGATCAGGACACCGAGGAGACCGTGGCGGACACGGCCATCCAATCCGTCAAACTGGGCATCGACACCATACAGATCACCAACCTCACCCCGCTGCCCGGCACGAAGCTTTACGAACGTTGGATGGAACAGAACAAGATTTTCGCCACCAACTACCCCGAGGACTGGGAACGCTATACCTTCGTGGAAACCGTGTATCATCCCGAACGTATGACCGCGGCCAAGCTCGACGAGGCCATCTACGAACTGCGCTACGCGGCGGCCAACACGTCCTGGGTCTGGTTGCGCACCCTGCGCACCCTGTGGAAAACCCGCAGCCTGACCAGCGCCCTGTTCATCCACGGCATGAACAAGGGCTGGAAACGCATCGCCAAGCTCCAGATTCCCAAGGACGAGGAACGGTTCGGCTTTATCCCCCGCTGCACCGAGCGTACCCGCAAGCTCCGCGATGCCTTTACCATGTCGTTGGATAAATACCCCATGGCCAACATGCCCGACGCCACCGACGCCGCCCCCACGACGTGATTGCATCGCAGCACGGGCCCCGATCAACAGAATGATCACGGTTGCGGTGAAATCAGTTTTTTTCGGATGTCCTTGAGTTTCATATGATGGGAGAGATCTTATCAATGATCCTGTCATCGACCTTGTTCCAACCGCGCCACGATGGCTTGCCAGATGGATTCCAGTCCCAACCTGGCGGCCCATTCTGAAATGTACTCCCGGTCCACTTGTTCGCCACTGATTTTTAATACGCCGGCAATGTCGCGCAGATGTTTTTCCGAGTCACCATCACGATAGAAGTCCATCTTCTTGACAATGACATCCTCAATAGCTCCATGAGATAACCTGTGAGCGGTTTCCTCACGAATTCTTTGTTCGTCCCAGTCGGGATGGTCGCTGCGCAACCGGTTCACAAGCAGCGTCCGGACGAAGCCAAACAGCTTGTCGGCCATGGACAGCCGTTCCGGCCCGCTCTTGAGCCTGAGCACTTGGGCCATCGCATCATCGACAACCTCTATTTGCCCGCGATCGAGGCGTAACTCGTTCTGTTTGTTGTCGTTCATGACGCCGGTTCCGTGGGTTGGATAGTACCTTCGACCTTAGATTATGTGTCCTTATCCCGGGTGTCAATTTCCAGCGGAGCGTGCATGTGTTCCGTGGTTTTCGGCGTGCTCAGGACACGATAAAAACAGTAACTCAACAAGGCCAGCACGAAACCGATGCTGCCGATCATCATGACCCATCCGAGAGGTTTCATGGCGGGCCCTCCTCGACCGGCCGGTCCGGATCAAAATGCCAGCGACGCCCGGCCAGGTATACCAGCATATTGAAGAAAAGCAGGACGGCCACGATAAAAGCCAGTACGAACCACACCGTGCCCTGGTCGTCCGGGGTCTTGGCCTGCACCTGCTTGATGTATCCTGGAAGATTATAGTAGCACCAGAGGCCGAAAATCGTCAGTAGATAAAGCGGCGAAATGTATTTAATGATAAACCAGTAGACGCCGGGGATCCGCATCTCCGCCCCCCGGCCGACCTCTTTTTTAGCCCGGTCCACCCCAAAAATCCAACCTACGGTGATGACCTGAACGGTGGCCAGGATGTAGATGCACACCGTGCCTACCCAGAAATCCATGGTATCCAACGCCAGCAGGTCCTTGGAGAAATATACCACGATCAGGCTGCCGGTGGCCACGATGAACCCCAGACAAGTCACCGACAGACGCCGCCCCATCCCGAACCCTTCCTCCAGAAACGCGATGGCCGGCTGGAGCATGCTTAGCGAGCTGGTGATCGCCGCGGTGAAGAGCATGAAAAACCATACCGTCCCGAAAAATCGGCCGCCGGGCATGTTCATGAACACCGCCGGCAAGGCATGGAAACCCAAGGCCATCGATGAGCCGAGCACCTCCTTGGTCAGGCCCGTCGAGCCCAGAAATAGAAAAGCCACCGGCACCGTGATCAGTCCACCCAGGCAAACCTCGCAGAATTCATTGGTCGAGCTGGCCGTCAGACCGGAAAGCACCACGTCGTCATCCTTGCGCAGATAACTGGCGTAGTTGAGCACGATGCCGAACCCCACCGACAGGCTGAAAAAAATCTGCCCCGAGGCGCTCAGCCACAACTCGGGGTTGAGCAGCGCGCTCCAGATGTGCCCCTCCTTGTCGATCGGTTTGGGGTTCCACATGAAGCCGAGGGCGTTGTTAATACTGCCTCCCGGCTGCGGCGGGTCCGGCGTGCCCAAGGTTAGCACGCGGACCAGGACGACCAGGGCACAGGCGATCAGCAGCGGCATGGCGAATTTGCAGAACGTCTCGATCCCCCGGGTCAGGCCCCGGAAAATCAGGAAAAAATTGATCCCGAAAACCGTCAGCAGGATGATCAGCCCCTTGGATTGGGGGAAACCGTTCTGGGCCGTGCCCACGAACCCGCCGAAATACTCCCCATAGGCGGCGACCTCCGCGCCCGGCTCGGCCTGCGCGGCAATGTTCGACATCTCCCCGGTGGCGTAGGCCAGGGCATAGGTCAGGCACCACGCCTCGATGTACACGTAGTACATGTAGATGACCACCGGCACCAGCAACGCCAGGGCCCCGAAATATTTTCCGCAGGACCGGCCCCACAGCACCCCAAAAATCCCCGGGGCGCTGTTGTATCCCTTACTACCCCCGTAGCGTCCCATGGTCCATTCCACCCAGCAGATCGGAATCCCCAGAATAAACAGGGATACAAAGTACGGGATCATGAACACGCCGCCGCCGTTTATCGCGGCTAGTCCGGGAAATCGCAGGAAATTACCCAATCCAACTGCCGAACCAGCTACTGCCAGGATCACCCCCAGCTTGGATCCCCAGTTCTCTCGATTTCTCGCTTGGTTCAGAGCGGGCTCTATAACATGATTCAAGGTATTGCCCTCACGGTATAAATGAATAACAACCGGCACAGCCGCTGCCGTCGTGGGTTCTGTCTACGTTGGATTGGGTCAAGTGTAAGACGTTCATGGTCTTGCCGGCCCTCTTTCGCTCCATCGCTCTGCCACTGGATCGTGAGACGCTATGGACTCTCGGAATGTACGCATCATAGGGGTACCCCAGTCCGTCTTCAAGATTTGACCATACCGCCCGAAACTGTTACACATTCAATCTTGGAATGTTGGTAGATACGATTATCTTATTGGGGAGGCCACGCGATGCGTATAGTTTGTCTGGCATTGTTGGGGTGTGTGCTGCTTACCGGTGGTTGCGCAACCGACCGGGCTTTGTTCAACGGCCGTGATCTGACCGGCTGGCAGGAAATCGGTTCGACCGGGGCCTGGTCCGTCAGCGATGGTGTTTTGCATTGCAACGGACAGAGAGACCGTTATGCCTGGCTCTGCAGCGAAGGTCGATACGGAGATTTCGAGCTGACCTTGGACTGGAAAATCAGCCCCGGTGGCAATTCCGGTGTTTTCCTGCGGGCCCCCAGTCCCGAGGGACGTACCTCCATGCTCGGCTTCGAGGTGCAGGTAATAGACGACTCCGCCCATACCGATCTTACCGATGTCAGCGGATCGATTTTCAGAAGGGTTAACGCTTTGGGCAGATACAGCCTGCCGGTAGGCCAGTGGAATACTTGTAAGATAACCTGTGTCGGTCGCCATGTGCGTGTCGAGCTCAACGGCCAACTTGCCAGCGAGGCTCATTTCGATACGGTTCCACCCCAAGGTGACGACCCGCCCATGCGCGACGTACCCGACGTCGGTCACATCGGCCTCCAGAATCACGACAGTGTCGTTGAGTTTCGCAATATCCGTATCCGTGAAATCCGCTGACGGACGTTGTCTTCTGATGGAGGCTAAGGGCTCCTCGCGAATTGATCCCAAATTGCCGTTCAAGCACTTTGCTTATCGTCGGCCGCCAAAGGAAGCCCTGGTTACTGGGCCACAAATTTTACCTTACACTCGCATACTGATGTGGGGTCTGTTGCTGATGGATCGCCACTTCCACTTTCTCGGACGAAAACTCGCCGAGAACAGCCTTCAGGACCGTCTGGCTGGCATGGTGCGCGGATGGTGTTCTAGCATACTATCTGCCCGCAAGCCGGGCCGACCGTAATGTCCGCGTCTTCAACCTACACGATCTGGACCTCCAGTCGCATGAGATTGTCACCGGTTCAGCAGTGGAGGTGCGGCCTCAATTGCACCTATCGGCAGACTGTGTTTCCAGTGTTCCGTTCCGGGGGCTCGCTACCCATGGAAGGATCGCCGTCAAGTTGGTATTCTGCCGCCATGACTTCCCGGCAGACCATGCACCTGAAGTTGGCCGCTATCGTGGCGGGTATTGTTGTCCTGATTCTCGTGCCTTACTTCCTGTGGCACGAGCCGATAGATGCCTATTTTGAGTCTCCTGAATTCGCCGATCGGGTCGTATCCGTTAAACCCTACGCCTGGGCGGTCGCCATCGCTCTGCTGATTGGGGATCTGTTTTTGCCGATCCCGGCCGCACCTGTGGTGGCGACCGCAGGGGGTATCTACGGCACTTTCTGGGGGGGTGTCATCGGTGCTGTCGGCTCGTTTCTTGCCGGGTTGGTGGCTTACGCGTTGGCACGGCTGGCCGGTCGCAGGGCCGCCCGATTCCTAGCTAGCGAACAGGAGATGGCAGACTTCCAGCTGTTCTTCGATACATGGGGTGTTGCCGGAATCATCGCCTCGCGTGCCATGCCGGTAGTGCCCGAAGTACTGACCTTCATGGCTGGCCTGGCAAGGATGCACCCGAAACGTTTCGCGTCGGCCCTGGCCCTTGGATCGATTCCGATGGGCTTCCTCCTGGCTTGGACTGGTAGCGCGACGGGCACTTCATCAACGCTGTTGCTGGTCCTGACGCTCCTCCCGGCTGGGCTTTGGTGCGTCTATCTGGTATGGGCTCAGTCATTGCGGGCACGCCGGCTCCAACCCGCCGCTAAGGAGTGCAAAGAATGTCAGCAGTGAACCAGCGACGTGGCCTGGCACGGTCCTGAATGAATGTCGGTAGGCGTTGGGCATCGTTCTCCCCTTGGCTGACGCTGAGCGAGCATTCCTGGATCGCGTCCTCGATTACGGGGAGATCGTCCCCGTCTTGCAGACGAGTGCTCCTGACACAACGCTCCGAATCGCATCTTGGCCGATGTTCTCGCGGAAAGCGCAGACGCGCGGCAGCAAAAGACGCGTACGCGTAGCGATATGCCCGCCTGGAGTAAGGCAACATGACGATGCCGGTTATTGCGCCAGAGCAGAGGATACTGGTAACTCAAACTGACCGATTTCATGCCGCCAGGAGCTTTTCCAGGCGGCGGAGTACCGGACGTTCATGACTGACTTTGACCACATCGTTCACCGCCTCTCGCCAGACCGCGCGTTGCAGGTCGGCTTTG
>JAAYCU010000082.1 GCA_012729595.1 Phycisphaerales bacterium | reverse complement strand
GGCGGAAAGAAGTGCCCATCTTAGGCCGATCCATCGGGACATTTACAGTTCGAGGAGGAAATCATGTTAAAGGAAAGTATGCGCGTAGGGATTTTGTTGGCCGTGCTGCTTGGGGGCGGACTATCCGCCGCGAAAGCGGATACTTTTGGTTCGGGGTCGAATCAGTTCACGATTGTCTTCGTGCCGATTTCCAGTGCGTCCAATCCGACCGGTGGTTATGGCGTCGTCAATTACGATTATCGTATCGGGGCTTATGAAATTACCAACGATCAATGGACCAAGTTCAAGAACGCGTTGGGCATCTCGGTAACGGGTCATCCAGCGGCCGCTTATGATGCCGACCCGACCGGGACCGCCGCGAATGTGCCGACCAACAACGTGAGCTGGTACGAGGCGGCCCAATTCGTCAACTGGCTGAATACCAGCAACGGATATCATGCGGCATATAAGTTCACCGGCACCCAAGGAACGAGTAACTACACTTTTGACACATGGGATACAAGTGAAGCCGCGGGCGGGACAAACCTCTATCGGCACAAGAACGCCTTCTACTTTCTGCCGACTGAGGACGAATGGGTCAAGGCGGCCTACTGGAACGGCACGAGTCTTCAAACCTACGCGACCAAGCCGGGCGACACGCTGCACCAGGGCAACGGCACCAACGGGACGGGATGGAACTACTACGTCAACGGATTCGCCACGAATCCTCCTGGCCCGTGGAATGTCGGCAGCGGCAGCGCGGAACTTAACGGTACGTATGATATGATGGGTAACGTCTATGAATGGCTGGAAAGCCCCTCGAGCGATACCAGCTACGGAGCCGAGTCCAATCGCGGGGTACGGGGCGGAGCGCATAACAATTACGCCAACGCTCTTGCATCCTACAGTCGGCACAACAATACCCCAGTAACCGAGAGCGAAACTATCGGGTTTCGCGTCGCCTCCGTCCCCGAGCCGGCGAGCGGTGGCTTGCTGTTGCTGGCCGGGTTGGCTTTTTTGAAAAGACAGCGTCCTGCGTAGCACTTTTCGCTTGGACTTACTTGCTCCCAGATAATAATGCAACCTTGTCGGGGCAAGCCCCGTCCGGTTTTACGGCCGGGGGGCATTGACAACCCGTCAAGAAACACATTTAATAGACGACTCGGGATAACCCGAAGCGGATGTGGCGGAATTGGCAGACGCGCTGGCTTCAGGTGCCAGTGACCGCAAGGTCGTGGAGGTTCGAGTCCTCTCATCCGCAAATATCTTCAATTCAAGAGCTTATCCCTGCTCTGGTCATCTTTTCTGTCGGGTTTGATTTGTCATGCGAGCATCTGTCTATTTATCCCTCTAACAGTAGCGACTTTGGCTTGTTGCCGATAACTCAGGCATGATTGAGATTCTTGAGAAACGTAGACAGGCCGCCGGTACGCGCCGTCCTCCGGCTGAGCCGGCCACGAACGATCGTGGGGTACCAGAGCTCGGGTCGGACATTGAGGCCTTGCCTCAACGTCTTATAACCAAAGCCTTGACCATCAGACGTGTAGAAGAGCGTCTCCTCATTCTTTTTGCCGAAGGGCAACTCTCCGGAACGGTACATACCTGTATTGGGCAGGAGTGGATTGCGGTCGCCGTGGCCGAGTGCCTGCAGCGGGGAGATTATATTTTCAGCAATCATCGCGGGCACGGTCATTACTTGGCTTGGTCCGATGATCTTGACGGTTTTTTTGCCGAATTGATGGGCCGTGTCACCGGCGTTTGCGGAGGGCGTGGAGGGAGTCAGCATTTATGTAAGGATGGTTTTTTCTCGAATGGTATTCAGGGTGGAATCGTCCCCGTTTCCGCCGGTCTGGCCATGGCCCAGAAACTCGAGGCCGAGGACGGTATTGCCGTGGTTTTCATCGGCGACGGAACGCTAGGCCAGGGCGTAGTCTATGAAACTATGAACCTTGCCGCTAAGTGGTCGCTGCCACTGGTAATCGTTGTTGAGGACAACGGCATCGCCCAATCCACCGCAAGTACCGAAACGCTGGCCGGCTCCATTAAGAATCGAGCGCGGGCTTTCGGGATCGACTATTCCCAGGCCGATACCTGGGATGTGCCGCATCTGCTCGAAACGGCGGATACCGTTATGCGCAACGTGCGCGAAGACCGCCGGCCCATGGTGCTACATGTCAAAACCGATCGCCTCAAGGCGCATTCCAAGGGCGATGATGATCGCGATCAAGAGCAAATAGCCGCTTTTGTCCGTCGCGACGTACTAGGCCGGATCCTTGCGAAAAATGATCCGCAAACAACGAAAACGCTGGATGCTATCGATGGGCGGATACAACGTGCCGTCTTCCGGGCCTCGGAGGCCGCGTCTACGACTGTCGAGCAATCCGCGCCCCAGACACAATATATCCAATCGCCGGAGTGGCAACCGGTCCAATTCGCGAGCCGCAAGGTCGTCGAGGCTATCCGCGGCGCCTTGGCCGAGATTCTGGACCGCGACGAACGGGCCATCTTGCTCGGCGAGGATCTGTGCGATCCTTACGGTGGGGCATTCAAGGTCACCAGCGGTTTGAGCCGCCGTTTCGGCGACCGGGTATATAATACTCCCATCAGCGAGGCCGCCCTTGTGGGGTTGGGTAACGGCCTGGCCTTGGCCGGCTATCATCCAATCGTAGAGATCATGTTCAATGATTTCCTGATGTTGGCGGCCGACCAGTTCATCAATCATGCCGCCAAGTTCGCCTGGATGTTCAATGAACAGGTACGCGTGCCTCTGGTTATTCGCACTCCGGCCGGCGGTTACCGTGGTTATGGCCCCACCCACAGTCAGTGTCTCGAAAAACATCTGCTTGGTCTGCCGGGCACCCGCGTACTCGCCCTGCATCATCGCTGGTGTCCTGGGCGGCTATATCATGATCTACTGGCTGACATCGATCGGCCGACCTTGGTTATCGAAAACAAAACGCTCTACGGCCGACAGGTCGATTCGGTTAGCCCGCAAGGATATTCCCTATCCGCAACTACTGCTATGTTTCCGACCGTCCGCTTTGCCCCGGAAGCCGATCATCAGCTAACCATAGTGGCATATGGCGGCATGGCTTCACTGGTTGAGGCGGCGGCGAAAGTGTTGTGGGAGACCGAAGAGCTGGCCTGTGACGTACTCATGCCGACCCAGCTTTACCCATTAGATTACGCTCCTATGATAGAATCCGTTCGGCGAACCGGCCGGCTCCTGGTGGTTGAGGAAGGGCAAGGCTTTGCCGGTTTCGGCAGCGAACTCATTGCCGCCCTGACCTGCGATCCAAGGACAGGAACCTTTCAGGCGAACCGCCTCTGCGCGGCCGAACACCCCATCCCGGCCGCCAAGACGGCGGAAGGCCAAGCCCTGCCCGATAATGACCAAATAGTTCAAGCGGCTAAGCGTTTGGTACTGGGGCGGATAAGTGGTTAAGCATCGGCCTCGGCGGTGACCGTCAGACCGCAGGATTGAAATTGCTCGACGTAAAGCTCCGCCCGCTCCTGATGGGTGACCAGAAGAAGCGATACGCCTGTCTTGTGTGCCTCCAGTGTGCGGGCGATGCTCTCTTCCTGGTTCAAAGGGGTTAATCGTCGTATGATTCGGACCACATCCTCGATGTCGTTCTTGTCATCGTTATGTAGAATCACTCGCCATGGGGGTAATAGCCCTGGCGGTTGTGTCTGGGGCAACTGTTTGATCCGAGGGGCAACAGAACCCGTTTGAACGGTTGGAGGGTTGGCCTTGTTCGGTTTAGAGGAGTCATGCTCGTTCATGGTCGGATATCCCCAAATAAATCATGTCACTCGACCCGATTATATACGCCTCGATAAGTGGATTTCAACCGGTGCGTAACAAGCTTAAACGTCAAGGCGCGGTGGGGCCTTTATGGCCGGATGTCAGTCGGTCATAAACTGGTTGCCTTTACTGTTCCGGGAATAGCATTGATTCGGCGAAGACTTCCTGGAAACGTAAGTGAACGGATAGCGAAAGATGTTCGATTCGGCCCAGGAGTGGGCGGAAATCCAGTTCATCCGGATCGCGGAACAGGGCCAGTTTGGCCCCCAGCAGGGACGTATTGCCCGCGGGGACAATTTGCTCCAGTGGGAAATCCAGCAGGCCGATTCGCCGGGCACTGCCCCGGTTGATGTAGTTGCCAAAAGCTCCGGATAGATACAACCGGCCTAATTCCTGGGCCTCGTCCGCCCATTGTTCCTTAAGAATCTGGAACCCGGCGGCGATGGCCCCCTTGGCCAGTTGCAGCTCGCGGATGTCTTTTTGAGTTAGAGCAACCGGTGGCATAAGTTGCCACGGCGTGCCGTCGCCATTGAGTCGTCCGCTGGGTTGAATGATACCCAGTTCCAACCCGGCCGCGGCGGCGTCTACCAACCCGCTGCCGCAAAGCCCTCTGGCCGGGGCATTTCCTAGAACGTGGCATTTCCATCCGTTGTTTTCCAAATGCACCTCGGCAATCGCTCCGGTGGCCGCCCGCATGCCCATTTCGATCCGCGCGCCCTCAAAGGCCGGTCCGGCCGCCGTGGAGGCGCAGATCATCTTGTCGCGGTTGCCGATGACGATTTCTCCGTTGGTACCCAGATCCACCAGTCCCACTACGGTCTCGCTGTCATGCAGGCTTGTGGCCAGTATGCCGGCCAGAATATCACTGCCTACGAAGCCGCCGATGCAGGGCAGAAAACATACCGTCGGATCGCCGGGTACGGACCAGCCCATGTCCTTGGCGGAGAATCGTTGGGCCCCAAGGGACTCGGATTCAAACGGGTAGGCCGACAGCGGCCGCACATCCAGGCCGCAAAATAGATGGTGCATAACCGTATTGCCCGCGAGGGTGATTACGCTTAACGGTTGGGCCGGGCATTCCGGGGCGTGCAATAGAAGAGCGATCAGCCTTCCGATCTCGTGGTGGATTATACGGCGGAGTTCCTCCCGGCCGTCGTCCGTCAGGGCGTGTTGCACGCGAGTCATAATGTCGCCACCGAAACGGGCCTGCGGATTCAGGGCGGATTGTACCGCACGCACCTGCCCGCTGGTCAGGTCGACCAGTTGCGCAACGAGTGTGGTAGTGCCCACGTCCACGGCGATGCCCAACCCGGCGCGAGGGGTAAATGAAAACCGACTTTCGTCGGTCAGTATGTTCGTTTCCCACTGGGCAATTTCCAGGACCAGATCTTCCTCGGCTCGTGCTGCGCAAGCCAGTCGCCATCCGTCCTGGATCTCCCGGCTGGATAATACTTCTTCCTGTCTGGCGTTGAGGGATATCCGACCCGACAGTACGCGAACCCGGCACCCTTTGCAGCGTCCCTTGCCGCCACAGGGGAACTCGACGCCATGCTCGAAAAGTACGTCCTGCAGGGGAGTGCCCCGCTCAACCTGGAATACCTCCCCCAACGGCTGCAACTCTATGCGTACGTAATTCTTCATTATTCCACTCAAGATGACAATGCCGTAATGCCTTGGCTGGCACAACCGGGGCATCGTGTTACTAAGCAGCCCCCGGGCGGCCAGGGGTTACGGTTCGTGTTCCCGGGCATAAGCAGTCAATGCCCGCAGGTTCTCCTTAGGGGTATCCCGTGTTACTTCGCAACCGGCGCCTACTATGTACGCCTTGCCTGCTTGGCGATGACACTCGGCGATGGCCGCTGTTACGGTTTCCGGGGTTCCGTTACGCAACACTCGAACCGGATCGACATTGCCCAGCACAACCTGTCCGGTTCCCATTTCCCGTCTAGCCTGATGTATCGGAATCATCCAGTCCAGATCGACAATGGCGCAACCTAATTTGCTTATGTTCTTGAGAATCGGTCTCGTGTCTCCGCAAATATGCAGGCGGACCCGCGTGCCTAGGTCATGCAGGCCGTCGATCAGTTTTTTCTCGGCGGGGAAAATGTACTCCTCGTAAAACCGCGGGCCCGCCAGCGAGGCGGCGGCATCGCCTACCCCGATGATATCCGCGCCCGCCGCCACCTGGGCCCGGGCGAAACGCAGAGCGACCTCTACGGCAAAGGCGAATAGATCTCGCACGAATCCGGGATCATCGAAGAAATCCAGCATCAAGGTGTTTATTCCGCGCAGGTCGGCGGCCAGGGCACAGGGGCCCTCGATCCATCCCTCA
Organism: Phycisphaerales bacterium; assembly: GCA_012729595.1. Classification (GTDB taxonomy): domain Bacteria; phylum Planctomycetota; class Phycisphaerae; order UBA1845; family PWPN01; genus JAAYCU01. Next base: position 32,531 of record JAAYCU010000082.1, on the reverse strand, counting down.
ATCAGCTTGCTGCTCCCGGCTCGCTCCTTGAACAAGGCGGCCGCTTGGACCCGGTCGTGCATTCGCCCTCCGCCGTGTGGGTCGGGGATTGTCAAGGAAACCAGAGCTGATTTGTCGGCAAGTAAAGCTTGGCTCTCGTCGATCGCCGGCGGCTGGTTGTCGTAATATTGAATTATCCCACCGCAATCCGCTGTTTCCCGGGCCGGATCGGATATGCAGGATACATAATCAAAGTCGAATTGTTCCGCGGTGCGCATCTGTCCTTCGACCAGGGTACGATAATCGGTCGCATACCGACGGTAGGGGATCTCCAGCAGGTCGGCGGCGAACATCATGGTGATGGGCATAAGCGGCAATGTGTCGGGACGACCGCCGTTCAGCAGGGCTAGTATTCTTTCGCGACCATTCACGGGGACACCGGTTCAGAGGCGATAATGCTGTCGTCATAACAGGCGACGAGGCGGTGCCCCGGGGGAACCGTCAGAAAAACATCCTCGTCCCACGGCCCGTCAACCAAACGCTGGATCAGTGTGATATCTCCCCGAATTTTTTCAAAGGTCCAGTTTCGTGCTTGAGCTTTTTCCCGGGCGATTAGTTCATGGCTGTCGTCCGGTTCGATTCCCATTTCTATAAAGGTGTACTGCGTGTAGTTTCGCAGAAGGTCGCCAAATTGCTCATAAAGGTACCGGGCGTTGTCCTCTCCGTATTTGGCGACCATCTCCTCGTAATTCATGTTCATCCCACTGGTCGCGGCAAAGGATGATTGCTCTAATTCTCCGTTGACCGTGCCGCGCTCGACCCAGCCGGTGGTCTGGTAGTAAACGCCGGGATGGTTGTTGAAATAATCCAGATAGCGTTCCTTGCTGCCGAGAAACAGGGTGATGCAATCGTGAGCCCGGGGCACGATTAGCGGGTCCGCCCCGGCCTGCAATCCACAGATCCCGTTGTTGCACAACCCATAACCCAACAAGACCGCCTCATACTTGTCCGGCTCGACCTGGTCGATGGCCTGCTGAAGGCGCTCTTTCATCCGGTCGGTGCCGGCGGTATGCAGCCCGTATGGCAGAAATTCTATATCCACGCAGTTTGGTGAGCGGGCGACGACTGCACACATTTCACGGTAAAAGATTTCACAACTGATCAGCTTCAAGCGCATGCCGTATTATAGCAAGTGTTCACCAAATGACGAAAAAAGGCGCGCCGATTTGCGTCGGCGCGCCTTGGGGATTGCATATGCTCGGTGAGTGGACCGATCTATTTTTTGATAAGGGTCCGGGCCAGGCCCACCGCGCCATTGGCGTTATCGCTGTACCCGTCGGCCCCGATCTCGTCGGCGTATTGCTGGGTGACCGGCGCTCCGCCAATAATGACCTTGACCTGCCCGCGAACGCCCTGCTTGTTCAGCTCGGCGATGACCGATTTCATGGAGGGCATCGTCGTGGTCAGCAGCGCGCTCATGGCGATTAGGTTGGCGTTCTTGGATTTCGCGCTCTCCACGAACTTTTCCGGTGAAACGTCCACGCCAAGATCGGTCACTTCGAAGCCGCCGCCTTCGAGCATGGATGCCACCAGGTTCTTACCGATATCGTGCAGGTCGCCTTTGACCGTCCCGATCACTACTCGTCCGGCAGGCTCCGCCCCGCTGGCCGCCAGTAAAGGGCGAACCAGTTCCAGAGCACTCTTCATGACCCGGGCGGTCAATAGCAGTTCGGGTACGAAAAGCTCATTGCACTCGAACTTCCTGCCGACCTCGTCCATGGCCGGAATCATGTATTTGTCCAAGATTTCCTGAGGATCGACCTTGGCCGCCAAGGCTTCCTTAGTGATTTCGACGGCGGTTTTGACATCGCCCTTGAGAATGGCTTCGCTCAATTTTGACAAATCAGGCATTGTTGGCTCCCTTATCCAATTATTTGCACGTTCCCAGATAACCAGCATATAAAACAGCCTATGGCCTGTAAAGGGCTATTCCGGCTGTATTTGACCAATCCGGTCAACCATGCCTGTTGATTCAAGGAGCCGGCTGGTTCGCACAGTCTGGGTTCGCCGGATTATCCTTGCCGCTAAAGCAGCGTTGGAAAATTGCAAAGTCATCCTGATCCACGTCCCCGTCGTTGTCCAGATCGGCCTGTTGGCAGGTTTCGCTCCCGTTATGGGCAATCGCCGGGCCGGTCGCACAACTCTGGAATATCACGAAATCATCCGAGTCTACATCACCGTCATGATCGAAATCGGCAGGAATCTCCGGCATGTCAACTCGAACCATTTGCGCAATAGGGTAATCGGCCGTATTCGGATTGCCATGTTGATTGGTACGGCCGACCTTGAGACCGCTGGGCGTGCCGGCCGCGAACCGTTCCGCCGAAGCCGGGTTGACACTTACGCGGGCGGCACCCTGGCCGATGGCTTCCAAGGTCACAACGTATAACGCCACGGGGGCCGTAAGTCCTTGCGTAAAGCTGGTGGTGTAACCATTGATCGTGTTCATGCCCAGGTCGCCTTGATTCCCGATCGCTTCCTGCAGCCCGGAGCGGGTAGTGGCAAACAGCCCCTGAGGCATGACGCTGTTGACTTTCAGTACTCCTTCGGCATCAAGCAGCAGGTCGTGTACATACTGCATTATGCCGTTTTCCTGTCCGGTGGTGAGAATGGCTCCACCGGTAACCTGGGCCATGACGGTCACTTCCACCAGATCTCCCGTAGTCAGCCCCCATAATGGTCTATCGCTGGGCACATGAAAAGAGGCGGTGACCGTACAGCTTACCGTACTATTGTCATTGAGGTACACCCCGACGGATGACGGTGTCGTGCTGTCGTAGCGCACGCCGACGATTCGTCCGGTAGTGTCGCCTTGGAAATTGAGCGTCCATTGCAGGTCGCTGGCCTCGACGCCGTTCTCGCCGGTGGCATTGACATCCCAGGGGCGGGTTTGCTCGGCCGGATCTCCGTCGTCACCTTCCGGCGCGTCGGCGAAGCTGTTGCTGAAGATCCAGTCCGCATCGCCGAAAACGGCGGAGATTTTGGCGATATCCTCGGCATCGCAAACCCCGTCCCGGTTACAATCGCCGGGGATGAAGGGGACGGCCAGAGGATTGATCCGTCCGGCCATGATCTGATAGGTATTCAAGGCGGTAAAAGTATAATCGGGGGCCGTGCCGTTATCGAGCCAGAGAGGTACATGGGTTCGGTATGGCTGGATGGCATCAGGATTGTCGTTGGGCCCGTTGTCGTAATAAAATTGCGGTACGCTTCCGGCCCCGGAGCAACCTGACGTACAGGCCACGCTATCGCCGCGAATCCACTGTTCGGTCGCGGTGTCCTGCCAGTTGTTGCCGTTCGCCATCTCGCCGGTTGCTCCTGGAGTGGGAGCCCAGCCCGGTCCCTTGGTTCGATAATCTACACGTGTCAGAACGTCCGGGCTGAAGCCTTGAGGGTCATCCAGGGCGTGTACGTGACGACGAGGAAATTTGGGGTTGGTGCTGCCATTGTCCACATGGCGACCATCGATATCGTATTCCCAGCCGCGCTCGTGTTCATAGCTGACCTCATCAACCACCTCAAGATCATCATCGATCTCCGGTGTCGAAGCGCCTTTCAGGTCCAGTGCGGTGGGCTGCTCGTCGGCGGAACCCTTATCCAGGTTTCCGTTACCCCATTGTACGTACAAGTTCGGCGGTGAGTTGGGATCTTTCGGATCAACGACCCCCGGGTAATACTCGGTATCGTGACGGATATCCTTTCCCCAACAGAGGGTTCCCGTGGGATTGGCCTGCGTTTTTCCCGGCCGATTTCGGATCAGAAGAATCGTATTACTACCGTCGTTTTGCAGTTTACCAGGGGAATCCAGGCCGCCGTTCCAGATGGTATTCCAACGCTGGAAGTTGGTGTCCGATAAGACCGTGGGATAATAAAACGGAATGTTTATCGCGAGGACCAACAGGCCGTTCGCGCCCAACTCCAAACCGTCCAGACTGAAAAATTCGTCGATTTCCTGATCTGCCGGATAGGGACTGCCCAAGGTCCAATATTTCCACTGAGTGCCATTGGCCAAGGCAATCGCATAGCCGTCCAGTTTTTTGCCAGGCGTGCCCATCAGTTCTATAAACTCGCGGGTGTCGTCGTAGCTGCCCGGGGGATTGATAAATACTTCGTTGATCACCACGACCGCCTGCGCGGGGGCCCCACCGGACAAGACGGCGACGATTAACAAACCCATCAATTTCTTCATCACTTTTCTCCTTCTCCATTTCGGGATATTCGCATGATTAATAACACGATTGACATTGTTCATTTCAAAACAATACCTTCGGGGTCCGCCTTTCTACGACCGAGACTTAACACGCCGTCGAATACGCTCCCGTCGATGTCTTCCTGGACATAGCGAGGCGGCTGGGACGGGTCCGGGTTTTCGATCAGCGCGAGATTGAATGCCCCATTGCGCACCTTGTCGATGAACTGGCTGACGTGTCCATCGGCAAAGAGGATGTTGGCTCGATCATGGGGTGCGATTTCGACGCTGGAGCCGCTTTCGTCGATGTACCAGCTTTTACTGATACCGTGGGCCGGGCCAAAATCCGCGTAATTCTGTGGGCCGTACAAGCCCACATACGGGCCATCGGTCAGGGTCTTTACGGTCAACTGCGAGTAACCCAGATTCCCTTCATAATTGGTGGAGGTGTCGATTCGACCATCGCCCATCAGCGGGATGACCGAGGGGTTGACCCGCAGCATGAAACTGTCCCGTAGGGGGCCCATGGTGTTGGCGGGACGCTTGAGGTTGAAACCTTTTCCGTTGGCCTGCGAACGGGCCATATACCAGGCCTGGGTATAGTTTGAGTTGTATCCTCGCTTAATGCGTTGATCGATCAGGTCCCAGGTACGGTAGTCGTCGCCGTTACGGAAACGCGTGCCCATCCAGCCGTGCGTGCCTCGCCCCAGCTTCTGGTTGACCTGAGCCAGATTGCTGGGACACAAGGCCTCCGCTGGCCGACCGCATTTACGGTTGACCAGATCCGCAATCCAGCCTACCCGGTCCACCGGTCCGTCACGGTCTCGATCTTTCTGGTTCTCGCTCGAGGCCATCTCCGGATCGAACGATCCGCTGCACAAGTACCCCTTGAACTCCGTGGCATACGCGTAAAACCCTTTGCCGAATTGAGATAGATTGGCCGCGCATTTGGTTTCGTAAGATCGGGATCGGACTCTTTTGAACGCGGGCAGGAGAATGGCTATTAACAGAGCGATGATGGACACGACCACAAGAACCTCGATCAAAGTGAAAGCTTGTGGGAAGTGCTTGGTGAGTTGTTTCCGGTTCAAGGATAATTTCATAGGTGAATCGCTCCAATGGAACAAGCATACGCTTCAAATTCGCTGAACGGCCGCGGCACATTTTGACCGCGGCCGCCAGCAAATTAATCCAACGTTCTGTCGTTGGCCTTTCCCCTCCGGTTTTATGCCGCAGGGACTGATTATCGTCGGCGCATAATCAGTAGTCCGCTCGAAAGCAGCAGGAACAAGGTCGTCGGTTCGGGAACGTAAAAGCCCGGATTTCCAACGTTGCCACTCACCGAACTGTACGAACCGAATTCGTCGTCGACCGAGGAAGCTACCCACTGGTAAATATCATTGATCCCCAAAGCCGTCGGATATAGCGGATTTGCGCTGGTATTCTGCGTGCGGAAGGTGCCCGGGAAGTTCTGATCTCCGTAGGTAAGGCGATCGACCAGGTTTCCGTACGAATCGAAGAGGTTGATCTCGTCATTTCGTCCGAGGTTGTTGGTGTAGTCGCCGAGAACCTTGACGGAATCATTCAGGTTCCATTGCTGCCTGAAACCACTGGCCGTGCCCTCGGTGATGATTACCGATTCGCCCGGTTGCACGATGCCAAAAGCACTCAGATCGAACTGCCCCGGACGCCGGTTGTCGTCGTCGTAACTCCAGCCGGTCATATCGATGGGCGCACCGCTCAGATTGGTGAATTCGACATACTCACCGGCGGTCGCCGCGTATGCGTATTCGGTGATATACATACCTGCCTGGGCTGCGGAAGCGACCATTAATGACACGATGATGGTACCGATGGATTTCATTGTCTTCTCCTCCTGCGTAAGGATGGTTTCATAGAGCCCGCCGATACACGCGGCGTTTCTACCCCGTAACCATGCGAGGAAGAGTAAGGGGCTTGTGTTTAGTAGTGACGAATGCCGCGTTGCGGAAAAGTTAATATTGTGTAAAGAATCAAGATGCCCAAAGCCCTTGTTCAGAGTGATTGTTTGCGAGATAAAGCTGTAAGTTGCTGCGAATAAGCTGGATATGGTTATTCTAGGGGCCGTGATCTGGTTCTGTCCGATTGGTTGGTCGTGGCCGGGGCGTCTTGATTAACCGAATGTCCGATAGCCCGGCTGTCTTCCTGGATAACACCATGGGGTGTTCAGGTTCGCCGGACGGTATGTCGCCAAGATTGACGAATTATGCGGGCAGCTATACGGTGCCTTTCGCGGATACTGGGGGGGGCTCGGGGTGTTTCGAGGGACGTACACAGGGGCCGGTCTTAAACAAGCGTTGGAGTTCTGCCATGAAATATCTTGCAATAGGGAAGATTCTATATGCGGCTTCGTTGATTTTCGCGGCCGATTATTACGTGGCCCCCAACGGAGACGACGCCAATCTCGGCACGGCCGATCGCCCGTTCGCCACCCTGTCCCGGGCCCGCGATGCCATTCGTGCCGAGAAGGATCGGGGGCAGCTTGCGGGGCCGACTCATGTGCATGTGGTTGGGGGTAACTATGCCCTGGCGGAACCGCTGGTGCTTGAGCCACGGGATAGCGGAGCGCCGGCGGCTCCGATCGTATACAAGGCCGTTCCGGGCGAGCGGCCGGTGTTCAGCGGCGGACGCGTGATTGACGGCTGGCAAGAAGGCGAGGGCGGTTTGTGGCAGGTCCATCTACCCGACGTGGCCGCCGGGAAATGGCATTTCGAGCAGCTTTTTGTCGACGGACATCGGGCCACGCGAGCCCGCACGCCTAACAAATTCTACTTTCACATACAGGATCTGAAGGAAGACGTTCTCGAAGCCGCCCAGAACCCACAACGACCCGCGATCAAGGCCCGCCAGACCGTAACCATGCGTCCCGAGGATTTCGAGAAGACTCTCAAGGGGCTGAGCAAGGAGGAACTGGCCGACGTCAACATGGTCGTCTATCACAAATGGGATGTTACCCGCCGTTTTATTCATGGACTTGATCCGGAACGGTCGGAGCTGATTACCACGGGGCAGGGCCTTAAGCCGTGGAATCCGTGGACGAAGAAGACACGTTTCCATCTGGAGAACTACAAGGCCGCCCTCGACGCCGACGGCGAATGGTTCCTCGCCCGTGACGGCATGTTGTACTACCGTCCCCTGCCGGGGCAGGACATGACCAAGGCTACGGTCGTCGCCCCGGTGATTGACCGGTTCCTGGTTATCCGAGGCGACGCGGCTGCCGGCGAATTCGTCGAGCATGTGCGTTTCGAGGGGCTGGCGTTTCGTTATGCCCGCTGGGTCATGCCGCCCGGCGGGTTCGAGGCGTCTCAGGCGGCCTCTCCCATCGACGCGGTGGTCATGCTTGACGGGGCCCGGCACGTCGAGATCGTCGATTGCGAGATCGGCCACGTGGGCCGTTACGCGGTCTGGTTTCGCAAGGGATGCCGCGATTGCATGCTCCAGCGGTCCTACCTGTACGACTTCGGAGCGGGAGGGGTGCGCATCGGCGAGACCGGCATCGCCCCAAACGAAGTCGAGCGCACCGGCGATATCATGGTGGATAACAACATCATCCGGCATGGCGGACGCGTCCTCGCCTGCGCGGTCGGCGTGTGGATCGGCCAGAGCGGCGACAACCGGATCACCCATAACGAGATTGCCGACTTCTACTACACGGGTATTTCCGTAGGCTGGCGCTGGGGCTACGACGAGAGCCTGGCCAAGCGCAATACCATCGCCTTTAACCACGTTCATCACATCGGCTGGGGGGTTCTGTGTGACATGGGCGGCATCTATACTCTAGGGCCGTCCGAGGGCACGGTGGTTCACGACAATGTGTTCCACCATGTCTATTCGTACTCCTACGGAGGATGGGGTCTGTACACCGACGAAGGCAGTACCGGTATCCTTTTCGAAAATAACCTCGTGTACGACGTGAAAACCGGCGGCTTCCATCAGCACTATGGACGCGAGAATATCATCCGCAACAACATCCTTGCCTTCAGCGAGTTGTACCAGCTCCAGGCTACCCGGGTCGAGGACCACCTTTCGTATACGCTCGAAAATAACCTCGTGTATTACGATTCCGGGCAACTGCTGGCCGGCCCTTGGGATAAGATTCGCCATGCGAGCCGCAAGAATTGTTTCTGGCATGCCGGTGGAGAATCGGTGTTGTTCATGGACAAGTCCCTCGAAGAGTGGCAAGCTTTGGGGCAAGAGGAAGGCTCGGTGATCGCCGATCCGAAGTTCGCCGACCCGACCGGCCGTGATTTTCGTCTGTCCCCGGATTCGCCTGCCATCGCCCTGGGTTTCAAGCCGTTCGATCATGCCAGGGCCGGTGTCTACGGCGACCCCGCATGGAAAGCCAAGGCCGCCGAAATCTCCTATCCGCCGCTGGAGATCGCCCCGGAACCCGAGTAGGCCGAAGGATTGAACATGCGGTCTCGACATGCCGGGCCCATGATATCAATCACACCACCCAATGCGATGGTCGCATGTCTGATTGTACGACGAATCCCTCGCGATATAATGCGGAAGGGAATGCCCCACGCCAGAACCATTCAACAAAGGTTGTCAGGTTGTAACCGATGACACTCTGGTTCGGCTACGGATCGTATGGGGAGGACAGGGTCAGGGTCATGTTAGTGTCCGCTGAAGCTATTCGCTCCTATGCTTTTGTCATGGCGGCCTTATTCGCACTGACCTCGGGCGGGCCCGGGGCTCGAGCGGCCGACGGTGAAAGCCTTCTCGCGGAGAACCGGGCCGCGCTGGCCGCGTATTTCGCCCGACAGGTGGAAGCCCTTACCGTAGAATCCGCCGTCACCGTCACCAGCGCCGAGGATTGGCCGGCACAGAAGGCGGCGTACCGCCGGCAGTTGCAATACAGCCTCGGCCTGGAACCCATGCCGGCGCGCGGCCCCCTTGAAGCCAGGATAACCGGCGTCCTCGAACACGACGAGTTCATCGTGGAAAAACTCCACTTCCAGACGCTGCCCGGCCTCTATGTGACCGCCAACCTGTATCTCCCCCGAAACCTCGCCGAACCCGCCCCGACCATCCTCTACCTCTGCGGCCACGCCCGCCGGGTCGAGGACGGGGTCAGCCTGGGCAACAAGACGGCCTATCAGCGCCACCCGGCCTGGTTCGCCCGGCACGGATATGCGTGCCTCATCGTCGATACCATTCAACTCGGCGAAATCGAGGGACTGCATCACGGAACCCATCGGGAGGGCATGTGGTGGTGGACCAGCCGGGGTTACACGCCCGCGGGGGTCGAAGCCTTCAACGCCATGCGGGCTCTCGACTACCTCGAAACCCGAAAGGAAGTCGACGCCGGGCGCATCGGGGTCACGGGCCGCTCCGGCGGCGGGACCGGTACGCTGTACCTGGCCGCCCTGGACGACCGGGTGGCCGCGGCGGCTCCCGTGGCCGGCATTACGGACATCCGGAATCACGTCGTGGACTTTCTGACGCCGAAACATTGTGACTGCAACTACTTCCCCAACCCCTGGCGGATCGATTATGCCCGCATCGTCTCGCTGATAGCGCCGCGCCCTCTGCTGATCGTGAATACGGACCGGGATGCGCTCTTTCCGCTCGACGGCGTGCAACGGGTTCATGCCCGGGTGCGGGATGTCTATGACCGTCTGGGCGCGACGGAAAAGCTGGGCCTGGCCGTCGCCCCCGGAGGACATGCCGATTCGCAACTCATGCAAGTGCCGGTCTTTGACTGGTTCAACCTGCATCTCAAGGGCAAATCCGTCCCCATAGACTCGCCGGCGAAATCCTTAGTCGAGGACACCGCCTTGCGCGTGTTCGAGAAACTGCCCGAAGATGAGATAGTCACGCGTATCCATGAAAAATTCGTGCCCGCAGCCGCGGTGGCGATACCGGGCAGCATTGAAACCTGGACGGAGCAGCGGGCGGCGTTTCTGGCGGGGCTTGGAGAGCATTGTTTCCGCAACTGGCCCGCCACCCTTGAGCCACTGGATATCGAGCGGGTCTTCGCCGCCGAACGCGATGGCGTGTATCTGCGGGCCTGGCGTTTAACCGCGGAACCCCATGTCCACCTTTGGTTGCACGTGGCCCGGGCGGCCGGACTTACCGAGCCCGAACGCATCAATCTGATCGTGGCCGACGACCAGACGTGGGCTAACGCCCTGGCCGCCTACCGTACGGTTTTCGACGACGTCCAGCCCGCTTATCCCGCAGTGAATCCCGACGAGGAAGCCTTCGCCCGGGAACGCGACCTGCTCGAGACCAGCAAGGCGGTCTGGGCCATCTTGACCCCCCGGGGTGTGGGACCTGGGGCTTGGGCCGAACCCGGCTCCGCCGACGCCGTGCATCTGCGCCGCTGTTTTCCCATTATCGGCCAGACCCTTGACGGCCAGCGCGTGCTAGACGTGTTACGTACCCTCGAAGGTTTGCGGCAGGCGACCCCGGACCTTCCGGTTACGCTGATCGGTCGAAAGGAAATGGCCGGAATCGCCCTCTATGCCGCCGCTCTGCACGGCAGGGTGGAAGCCCTTCGCCTTATTCAGCCGCCACTCTCGCATCGCGAGGGTGTGGAACTGATAAACGTACTTCGGTTCATGGACCTGCCTCAAGCCCTGGCCCTGGCCATCGAGAACAGCACAGTTACCTTGGAAGAAACCGATCCAGAAGCCTGGAACTATGCCCAGGCCGTGTCTCGATTGCTGGACCGCGAGGCGTACCTGCGTTTTGAATGACGATTGGGGACGTTTGCCCCCTCGATACTCGAACATGCCGATGGAACTTGTCGCAGGGTGTTGATAAGCATTCTCGTCACAACCAGCATATTATTCGCTTTAGCCAATCTCCGTGCCTATGTTTCTCCGTGGTGAATCACCCGGCTATTCGCTCCGTCGCCTGCTGATCCCCAGTTTTTTAATTCGGGAAGACAGGGTGGTTGGTTTGAGGCCGAGGATGGCCGCCGCCCCGTGGGGGCCGTAGATTCTGCCACCGCTCTGACGCAAGACGGCGATGATGTTCTCGCGCTGGCGCTGCCTCATCTCTGGTTCGGAAAGCACATCGGCATCACGGTATGCCGGGGCGGGGGCCACTCCGGCGGCGGCTTCCTTCCTCGCCGGTCTTCCCGCGGGCAGATCGAACTGCAGCCGTCCGCCCCGCAGGGTGATCACCGCCCGCTCGATGACATTCTGCAACTCGCGGATATTGCCCGGCCAGTCGTAGCCTTGCAGTTGCATGACATTGGCCTGGGTCAGCGGGGGGCGGGGCCGGTGAAATTTCTTGGAGGCCAACTCCACGAAATGCGCCGCCAGCATCGGGATGTCCTCGCGTCTCTGCCGTAATGGGGCGATCTCGACGGGAAAAACATTGAGTCGGTAATAGAGATCCTCGCGGAATCGGCCGGCGTCGATCTCGGCCTTCAGGTCGCGGTTCGTGGCGGCAATGATTCGTACATTCGCATGGCGGGTCTTTTCCTCGCCGACCCGTTCGTACTGGCCTTCCTGAAGCACGCGTAGCAGTTTGCTCTGCAGATCGAGCGGTATCTCGCCGACTTCGTCGAGGAACAGCGTGCCGCCGTCGGCCAGTTCGAAGCGCCCGGCGCGGTCCTTGATCGCCCCGGAACCCGATTAATACGGGGAATCCGCACACGCATTAAAATGCTGGCAGCCGCGGTATTTCCATCCCGCGGTCGCCAGCACACTAATCCAACGTTCTGTCGTTGGCCTTTCCCCTCCGGTTTTATACCGCAGGTACCGATTAGCGTCGGCGAATGAGCAGTAGTCCGCTCGAAAGCAGCAGGAACAGGGTAGCCGGTTCTGGAACATAGAAGCCGGGGTTACCGATGTTGCCACCGACTGATCTGTAAGATCCGAATTCGTCGCCGACCGAGGAAGCTACCCACTGGTAGATGTCATTCATCCCCAAAGCCGTCGGATATAGCGGATTTGCGCTGGTATTCTGCGTGCGGAAGGTGCCTGGGAAGTTCTGATCTCCGTAGGTAAGGCGATCGACCAGGTTTCCGTACGAATCGAAGAGGTTGATCTCGTCATTTCGTCCGAGGTTGTTGGTGTAGCCGCCGAGAACTTTGACGGAATCATTCAGGTTCCATTGCTGCCTGAAACCACTGGCCGTGCCCTCGGTGATGATTACCGATTCGCCCGGTTGTACGATGCCAAATGCGCTCAGATCGAATTCCCCCGGCTGCTGGCTGTCGTCGTCGTAACTCCAGCCGGTCATATCGATGGGCGCACCGCTCAGATTGGTGAATTCGACATACTCTCCGGCCGTCGCCTGGTATGCATATTCGGTGATATACATGCCTGCCTGGGCCATGGAAGCGACCATTAGGGACATGATGATGGTACTGATGGACTTCATTGTATTCTCCTCCTTCGTAAGGATGGTTGCATAGGGCCCGCCGACACACGCGGCGTTTCTACCCCGTAACCACCGAAGAAGAGTAAGGGGCTTGTGTTTAGTAGTGACGAATATCGCGTTGCAGGATAATTAATGTTGTGTATGGATTCACGATAACGGAATTACTGTTTTGAGAGTAATTATTCGCAAGGAGTACCTGTAAGCCATTGTTGGCAAATTGGTTATCGTGCCAGTCAGTCGGTTTACTGGCGACCCGAATCACGGACCTGATTATGATCATGAATTCTCGGAATCACGGTTTTAATAAGTCTCCGACGTACGTAGTCTGATATGTTGGGTGGCCAATCCTGGAACAAGGGCGCATTTAAGTTGTCAGATGCTCGTGATGGTATGCATGTATTCGTACGGGGCCGGACGGTCAGTCCAGAATTCAAACACGGCGGCCAGATATTTAACTAGGATATTCGTATCAGATGGGAGTTGGCTGGTGGGGGACATGGCGTCAGGGCAGGGGTGCAGATGACATCCTTCAAGTCGCTCATCCCTCATGACCAGCGTATCGACGAAACCGGTCATGCGCGAGTGGGATGCATTAGTAAGGTCGGCCATCTTAGTCTGGAGCGGGGGCAGAATCATATAGCCGGCCATGGGCACTTCCTGATAAGCGTGCAATACCTCGGCGGGGTTTTCCGTCCGGATCGGCAAGGCCACCGCATCGACGGCCAGATGACGAAAGGCGCGATTGAGCAGGGCCGCATATACCGGATGCGGAGCGGGGTTGCCCAGGATGCCGAAACACCGCGTTGCTGGTCGTATCTCACGAAAACGGAAGATATCGACGAATTCGTCGATCGGTACTTGGCCGGGGGCGGATTCGAGCCCGGTTCCCAGCGAGGCGTAAACGAGGAAGGCGTTTTCTTTCGGGCCGAGGATTCGCGGAAGGTTGCCATGCTCGCCCATGGTGACTGCGATGGTCGGTTTGCGGGCGGCCCGTAACACGCGGAGCATGGCCACGTTATCCGCCGGCGTGTTGGCCCTGGTCGCGATTTTTACCACGTCGGCGTCGGTGTCCTCGATTTGTCGGGCGATCTCGGCGATTTCCGCCGGAGTTTCCTGGAAATAGTGACGGGAAACGATAAGCCGGGCCTGGCCGGGATGGCCAAAATGTTCACGTGCATCCCATTCGATATCAATATAATCGGCCCCGAGCCGATCAGCCTCGGCCAGCAGTTCCAGGCGGCGGGTTTCGTCGCCCGCCCAGTGTCCCCCTTCGCGAGTCGGCCGGTTAGTGACGATCACCGGGCAGGGTTTGTCGCGCAGCAGCCGGGCCACGTCCGGCCGTTCCAGGTAATCCAGGCGCAATTCGGCCACGTCAAAGAAGCGTTTTGGGTCATGCAGCAGGTCAAGCGTTTCCCCGATACCTGGGGCGGTGAGTGGGACGCACAGCAGGGTACGAAAATACGATGTGCTCATGTTGTTCATTCCGGTCCCGGCATCTGATGTTACTGGTATCGACGGCTTGCTCTCAATCCATCAGCTAAACGACGCACCAAGCCCATTATGAGGACTCGAAGCGGGTGTCGCAACCATGGGCAGGGCAGATTAAAAAGTTATCCGGTACAGGTTTCGGTGTGGCGGCGGCTGTGTTAAGATGCCTTCTTCCGCACTGACGGAGCGTACGATTAACGAACATTACCTGATGGAGCCGACTATGAGCCAAACTAACGACGAAAGTCCGAAAATTATCGTGGATTCCGACTGGAAGGAACAGGCCCAACGCGAAAAAGAGCAGGCCGACCAGGCTGCCCAGGAAACACCCGACCAGGACCGGCTGGCGGAGCCATCTTTTGTCGAGATCATCCAGATGATTCTGTTGCAGGCCTCGATCGGCCTGGGCGGGTATCAGGATCCGCAGACCGGCCATCAGTTGCCGCCCAACATGATGGTAGCCAAGCACTATATCGACCTGCTGGCCCTGTTGGGCGAAAAGACCGCCGGCAACCTGGACGAGACCGAAAAGCGTATTCTGGAAGGGGCGTTGCACGAGTTGCGGATGGCATTCGTGCAGGTGTCCCAGTTAGAGGGCCAGATCCCTCCGTCGGCATCGATGCCCCACGCATAAATTATCTCACATTGATCGGCGAGAACCATGTTTTTCCCCATTGCCACTGACACCTCCGTGCGTCGTACGCCGTGGATGAACTACGCACTGATCGGCCTGAACGTGCTGGTCCTGTTGCTGGAATTCGCTGCCCAGCAGCTTTCCTCCTCTTCGGCCGACTGGTCCTCGATGATGGGGCGGTTTCGACAGTTTGGTACTCTCGACGCGGCGTATCCAGAGCTATATCAGTTCTTCACCTATCAGTTTCTGCACGGCGGCACCGGCCATTTGGTTGGCAACATGCTGTTTCTGTGGGTCTTCGGAAATCCGGTGAACGCCAAAATGGGGCACGGCCCGTACCTGTTCTTCTATCTGGCCTGCGGGGTCTTCGCGGCCGCGGGGTTCGCGATCAATCATGACAACCCGATGGTCGGGGCGTCCGGGTCCATCGCCGGCGTAACAACCGCGTATTTGGCTCTATTTCCCCGTAGCCATATCACCGTTTTGTACTGGTGGTTCTTTATCGGCACCTTTGAAATTCCCAGTCTGTGGCTGATCGTATTCAAGATGGTCCTTTACGATAACGTCCTGGTGCCCAGTTGGTTCGGCGAATCGAATGTGGCGTATGGCGCCCATCTGGCCGGCTATGCTTTCGGGTTTTTTGCGATAGCGATACTGTTGGCCTTGCGACTGTTGCCGCGCGACCAGTACGACATCGTGGCCTTGTGGCGGCGCTGGTTTCAACGGCAGGCGATGCAGGCGGCGATGGCCGACCCGAACGCCCGGGCTCAGGCTCAGTATGGACGGGTGGCCCGGCCGATCTCCGTCCGCGACGTAACCGACGCCTCGGCCGCTGACCCGCGACAGGAGCGGATTACCGAGTTACGCCGCGAGATCGGTGAGCTGCTGGCCCGGAACGCCCGGGACGAGGCCGCCGATCTCTATGCCCGGCTGCTGGATATTGATCCGCGACAGATTCTGCCACGTTTCCAGCAGATGGACGTGGCCAACCAGCTTTACACGCTCAACCGCACCCCGCAGGCGGCGGCCGCTTACGAAAAATACCTCGTGCAGTATGCCGATTCGCCGGACGCCAACGAGGTTCGCCTGCTGCTGGGTATTATCTATGCCCGAGACCTCCAGCAATTCGAGGTGGCTGCCGGCCATCTGCGTCCGTTGCTCGATCAGTTGACCGACGACAAACGCCGGGAGCAATGTCGGCGATGGTTGAAGGTTGCCTACCAGGCACTCGGTCGCTCCGAGCCGGAAGTGTAAGATCGTCAGCGTTTCCGAAACGCGAACGGACGTACTCGATCCCGATGGCGGCGGCACGAACGAAGCATGTCCCAAACCCCTGTCTTTCCGCTGGTTATCCAGATAAGGCATGCCTATGACGAGCCCCGCAAATCTATCCGGATTGGTAGGTTTGAGGATGGGTTGGGCGAGTTGTTGAGCATTTCTGTTGTGTTGTATTCGGCATACTGACGGCATTGGAAATAGCTTTTTATGTCCGCCTTTGTTGTGGTATACTATCTCCAGACGGGCAATTGAATCATTATTAAGAACCGATGAGCGGGCGATTTTCGACGTCATAGTTGCCGCCGCCAACGGGGCGGAAGAGTTATCCGGCCGTCGAGTGATGCCTTGGGTTACTCTGTTCGGGTTGCCGGAGAAGCGGTATGCACTTGGTACGATTACAACTTATACCGAAAATAGTCTCTGGAGGGCTGCTGCTTTTTGTGCTGGCGGTTCATCCCGCTTGGGGCCAACGCACCCTGGAGGCGGACGTTTATCGCGACAAATTGCGGGGCATGTGGTTCGGGCAATTGATCGGTAACCACAGCGGACGCGATTTCGAGGGCAAATATTGTACGCGGGAAGCGGCGCCCGACGAGCTGTTTCAATGGGTCATTAAAACCAGCTACGCGGACCCCTGGACCGGTGACGACGACACCAGTTTCGAATACCTGTACCTGCACACCCTGGAAACCTACGGAATCGATCCCACTTATTCCCAAATTAAAAACGAGTGGGATCTGTATGTTCCGTTAACCGGTATCTATATCGCCAACAAGCAGGCCAAGTACCTCATGAACCACGGGTTCTCGCCCCCGGAAACGGGATCCTACACCAACAATATCCACTCCTTCGCGATTGACTCGCAGATCACCACCGAATTTTTCGGCTCGCTCGCTCCGGGCATGCGTCAATGGGCGATCGACGCGGCCCGCACATTCGGCGGGGTAACCAACGAAGGATTCTCGTTGCACGCGGCCCAGTTCTACGCGGCCATATACGCGGCCGCCGCGTGCGAAAGCGATATCAACGCCCTGGTCCTCGCCGGCCAGCAGTGCCTGCCGGTTAGCTCGCGCAGTTACAAGGTGATCCAGGACGTGCGCGACTGGTACGCCCAGGATATGCTCGACGACATACCCGACTGGCGCGAAACCCGGCGAAAGATTTACGACCATTACCACGGTACATATGCGTACGGACGTTACCGATACTGGATCGAATCGACCATCAATCTGGCCATGACCACATTGACCTTGCTTTACGGCCAGGGCGACTTCGAGGAAACGATCAAAATCGCCGTATTGTCCGGCTACGATGCCGATTGCAATCCCGCGACGGCCGGTGGGCTGATCGGTATGATCAATGGTTTCACGGGCTTGCCGACCGACCTGACCGGACCGGCGACCGATCATTACCGGGTACTCTACCGCCCGGGTCTCCCGCAATACGATACGATCAGCAACCTGGCCGTTCGTATGCAGGCCGTGGGGGAGCAGGTGATCGTGGCACAAGGCGGCGGCATCGCCTCCGGCACGTATACCTTGCCGGATGAAAGCCCCATCATCACGGAACCCGAAATGCCCGACCCGACCACCGGGCCGACCGGACTGGTGGCCGCCGCCCAAAACGCCGGTTGGAACATTACCGTCTCGGCCAGCATCGAAAGACATAATCCCCTGAACGATCGTCAGAACCTGGAAAGCATTATCGACGGGATCGTGGATGTGCGCTACAACGGCCGGTTGCCTTACTCTACGTATGATGGAGTGAACTCCCAGCCGGCCGGCGGAGATTTTTATCAGATCAATTTTCCTCAACCGGTGCGCTTCGATGCGTTGACCTTTTATGAAGGGGACGCCGTGGGTGGCTATAACAGAGATCCGCGGACCGAGGGTTTGAACGGCGGTTATTTCGATACCCTCGACGTGGAGGTGCGCACCGGCCAGGGGTGGGTATCGGTCCAGAACCTCATGTTCAGCGAACCGCTGGATCCTTTCAAGGCGTATCAAGTGATTGACTTGACATTCGATCGTCTTTGGGGAATCGGTATCCGCATCCGGGGGACCGCCGGCGGGGCTCATGAGTACACCACTATCACCGAGCTGGTCGTTCACGGGGCCCTGGTGGCCGCCGACTTCAACGGCGACAACCGCGTGGATCAGACCGATTACGCCGTCTTTCGGAATTGCGCTACGGGTCCGGGTATCCTACAGACGGATTCGCTCTGCCAGGAGGCCGACCTCGACGGCGACGGCGATGTGGACCAGGACGACTTCGCCATTTTTCAACGCTGCTACAGCGGAGAAAGCCGCCCGGCTGACCCGAACTGCGCGGATTAGTTGCGAGGGGGGTATCAAGCCGAGGTTGCTGGACGCGGGTTTTTGTGATTCATTGCGGCACTGGTTTCAGCCCATAAGCCCGCTGCTGCCATAGTCCCTTTGTCCCAAGCTGCTCCATCCATAGCCAAAAGGTGACGCACCGTCCACCGCCTTGGGAAACCATTGTCACGAAGATCAACCCCAATCGTGCTCGCATCAGCGCGGAAGGCGCGTGAAGGGCACGAATATCTGAAGCGGAAAGGCGTATACTGTCCCTCAATGCTTGTGTTTGCCGAATGCTATGCGCGGGCGTAAAGCGTTTGATGCGCCTGGCAGACAACACCGTGTACACACCCTGCCTGTCAAATCACGTTTACCAGGTAATCATAATCTCCGCCCGGAGAAAGCAGGCGGGGTCGTTGCGTTCGTTGGAGTAATAATCGCCGGGGAAGAAGAATTCGGAAACCAAATGTCCACTCAGGAAGCGGTTGAACTGGTATTTCATCAGGGCGGTGAGCAGTTGGCCGCGGAAACAGCCGCTGTTGCTGAACCCGCTTGTACCGGCGTAGGTGTTCTGGTCGGCGAAGAGCAGATGATAATCGGCGCAGAGCTCCATTTTCTTGCTCGGGTTGCCCGTCCAGCCGAATCCGATTCGGTGCAGGTTGGTCATGTCTCCAATGCGCCCACCCTCGCCTATGTTGTTGTAGATATACATTTCGCTGAAGCGCGGCCAGCGGCCCCAGAGAATGTCGAATGCCTCGTTCGTCTCCGTGTCCGGGTCGTCGCCGGAGAGGTATTCATAATCGAGACGCAAGCGGCTGTTCCAGGCGTCCTTCAGCTCGTAGCTGAGTCGATTGAGCGAGCCGAGGGCGCAGAGGGTGGCGTCGTTCTTGCGCCCGAACTGCCCGGCGAGGTTCCCCCGGAATTTCCATCGGTCGGCAAAACCGTGCTCGCCCATGAAGCCGAAGGTGTGAATCTCCGCGTCGTAGCCGCGGGGGGTGGCCTGCGTGCCCTTTTTATAGATGTAATAGGCGTCGAGCTGGGTCCGGGGCAGGGAGGTGTTGGTCAGCCAGGCGATCACCCCGGTTTCGTCCTGCTCGACGACGTAAAGATCGCGGTCGCACAGGGGCCGGAACCAGTTCTTCTGCTCGGCGTCGTTTTCCAGATAGATCAGCTCGAAACGCGTGTCGATCGACTCGAAATCGCCGATCAGCCGGATGGCGTCGAAATACAGGGTGGACGAACCGTCGAGCGGCGTGCCGTCCATGACCAGCCAGCGATCACCGAGCATGAGCTCCTGGCGACCGGCCTGAATAGTGAAAGGCGAGCCGCCGATCCGGCTGAGTTTCAGGTTCAGCAGGTCAAAGACGGTGGAGGTCGGCTGCCAGTTCTCGAACGACTTGGGTTTGTCGAAATGCTTGCCTTCCCAGGCGATACGCATGTTGAACTCGACATCCTCGACCGGGGCGATCGTCGTCCACCAGCGGGCTCGCTGGCGTTGCCAATGGATTTCGTGGTCGGGGTTGTGCTTATCGAGGTTGATGGCGTTGTTGATGTACACTTCGCGCAGGCGCAGATCGGCGCCCCAGGTGAACCCGGGCAGCGGGTTCTTGATCTGATCCACCCAGTCTTTCAGGGGGGCGGCCGGCGGGGGGCCGTCGACCAGTTCGCGCCGATCGCATCCTTCCGGATGGGGCGCGGTGCTTGGCTGACTGCTCTGTCCTTGCGCCGCTTCGAGGGCCAGACAGAAAATAAGGCAAAAGATGCACCAGGCCACGCGGCCCCATGGGCGAGGTGGAAAACAAGCCGCGCTCGTACTCATCGAAAACACCTGTTTATATGGGCCTGGTCGGGCGGGCGGGTCAAGAGGCTTACCCCCAAAGCCGCCAGGCAGGACAAAGGCAGGGCCACGACAATCGGATCGACCACCGGCCAGTTCGGATACTCGGCCAGGATGCTCGATTTTCCGTTGGTCAGATACTGCACGAGGCCGATGGCTTCGGCCTCGGTGGCCTTGACCAGCAACAACCAGAAGGCGGTGACGACGAATCCGGTAATCATCGAGGCGATCGCCGCCGCCCGGGTCATGCGTTTGAAGAATAGTCCGCCGATGTAGGCGGGCAGAAAGGCGGAGGAACAGAGCCCGAAGAAGATGGCCGTCGCCCGGGCGATGATGTAACCGCCGCGGGCATGGTAGGCGATGACGCCGGCCAGAATGATGCCCAGAATAATGCCGATGCGATTGACTCCGATGCTGCCGCCGCTGCTGCCGGTCAGTTGCTCGTACACGTCGCGACTGATACTCGTGCCCAGGGCGTGGAACTGGCTGGCCAGCGTACTCATGGCGGCGGCTAAAAGGGTCAGCAGAAACAGTAAACCGAACCAGGAGGGCATGGCGTGGGTGATGTAGGTCGGGATGATCTGGTCGGAATTGCCGGCGGCATAGACGAGGGCAATGCCGCGGCCCCGAACGATTGACGGATCGGCAGCCGCGCTGACGGATTCACTCCCGGAATTTTCCGATCGATCGAGCACGGCCGGAACCTGTTTGCCTTCGATATCGACCCATTGACCCGAATCGTCCCGCCGGGTCAGTTGCAGAACGACCTGCCCTTTTTCGTGGTCAAGGGTCTCGACCACGCGGCCGGTGAGCAGGTCGCCATGCTTGACGAAATATGCGTTGGACAGGCTGCCCACGACGTAGGCGGTACCGGGGGTCACGAAAATGAACAGCCCGCCAATGAGCACCCCGCGGTTGAGTTGCTGGCGGCTTTTGACGGTCATGAAACGCACGACCAGTTGCGGCTGGGCGAGCACGCCGATGCCCACGCCGAGGGTGATCGTGCTGACCACGACCCACCAGAGGTCATAGCCCGGTTCGCCGAACCCGAAAGCGGGGAACGCGGTCCAGCCGTTATGCCCCATGTCTTGCAGCGCGGGGGGGACCAGGGGCGCCAATTCGGACAGTTGGCGATGGCCCGCGGAGACGCCGCCGACCAGATGGTAACCGTAGCCGAGGAGAATCAGCATCCCGATGAACATGATCGTGCCCTGAAAGGCTTCGGTATACATCACGCCCTTGAGGCCACCGGCCACCACGTAGGCGGCAGTGACCACGGTGAAGACGGCCAAGGCGGCGTGATAGTCGATCTCAAATCGGGCGGCGATGAACTCGGTACCCCCAATAAGCACGGCCCCAGCGTAGAGGGGAATGAAAGCGAAAATGATGGCCCCGGCCAATATCTGGATGAATCGGCTCTGGTACCGCCGGCCGAGCAGCTCGGGGAAGGTGTGGGCATTCAACCGATGTCCGAGCCGACGGGTCGGCCCGCCGAGGAACACGAAGGCCAGAAAGATGCCCACGAAAATATTGAGGAACACCAGCCACAGCAGGCTCATCCCGAACAGGGCGGCGACTCCGCCGAAACCGACAATGGCGCTGGTGGAGATGAAGGTGGCCCCGTAGCTGGTGGCCATTACGAACGGATGCGTGCCCCGTCCGGCGAGCAGATAATCCGTGGCCGTCCGGGTCCGATGATAGCCCAGCCAGCCGAGGTAGCCGATGATGCCGAGGTAAACAATGACCAGAAGGATTTCCCAGAAATCAATACTCTGCGCCAATAGCAATATGTGTCCTCCATCAGGTCTTCGGGTCGAGGGGCAAACGGCGGTCGGATCGGGAAACGCAAGACCTCCGGGACTTGCAGATCAACCATCCCCTCGAGGCATTACGAGAACTCTTCCTCGACTTCCTTCTCCTCGGCGGCCCAGCGAACATCGTCGGCGTCGGTGTCCTCGGCCCCGCGGTTCCAGGTGATCAGGCCGTAGATGACGCACAACAGGACCGCTCCGATACAGAGCAGATAACCTGCCAGAACATTCGAATCGTCAAGACCCAGCAAAACAGATCCTCCGATCGGCGTTTCCGATAATAATCCAGTATCATCGACAAACAAACGTTTGCAGGCTCAGGTCTTTCTCCGTGCGGACACGATGATAGGTTTCCACGAGCGAACGGGGTATTACCATTTCATGCCATCGAGGTCCACAATTATTAAACTGTATCGTGAAGTACGGTCCATGACACCGGCTCGCCGGTTTTGATCTTCGCGGCCGAATCTGGTATCTAGGAACACAATGGGGGGTCGTTGGGAACGGGGTTGCGGAATGATGCCTTTTCTCCTGGTGGAGCCGCGAGTATGAGCGCGGAAGAGCGGGCGCATACCACCCTGTTGCGGGTGCGCTACAGCGAGACGGACCAGATGGGCACGTTCTATAATTCCCGGGCCCTGGAGTGGTTCGAGTGCGGGCGAACCGAATACCTTCGGGCGATGGGTTGTGCGTATACGGAGATGGAGCGGCGGGGGGTTTTGCTGCCGGTCATCGAGGCCCATGTGAACTATACGGGCAAGGCCCGTTACGACGACTTGCTGAAAATCGCGACCTCGGCCCACCTGTCGAGCAAGGCCCGGTTACGTTTTGAGATTCGTATCGTGCGGGCGGACAACGAAAAAGAGATTGCCCGCGGCTACACCATTCACGCTTTTGTCGATCCTTCCGGCCGGCCGATCCGGCCGCCGGCATGGTTCATCGATGTGCTGGCGGACGACGGACGGAATCACGCATGAATCAATCGCAACGGTACTTATGGAGCGGAGACGAGGCGGTGGCTCGGGCAGCCCGCGATGCGCAGGTCGCTTGGGGCGTCGGGTATCCGGGTACGCCGTCCACGGAGATTCTGGAAAACCTCGCGGCCCTCGGGGGCAAGGCCCGATGGTCGCCGAACGAGAAGACGGCCTTGGAAGTCGGTCTGGGAGCGGCGTTTGCCGGGGCCCGGGCCCTGGTGACCATGAAGCACGTGGGCTTGAACGTGGCCGCCGACCCGTTGTTCACCGCCGCGTATACGGGGGTGAGCGGAGCCCTGGTCATCGTCTCGGCCGACGATCCCGGCATGGCCTCCAGCCAGAACGAGCAGGACAATCGCCACTATGCCGTGGCCGCCGGCGTACCCATGCTCGAACCCGCCGATTCGCAGGAGGCGTACGATTTTACCCTGGCCGCCCTGGAAATTTCCCACCGCTGGCACACGCCCGTCCTGTTGCGGATGACCACCCGCGTATGCCATTCCCAGACGATTGTCGTGCCGAACCGACGGATTGAACCGCCCCCGCCCGCTGATTTTCAGCGCGATATCCAGGGGCGGGTGATGATTCCCGCTTACGCCCGCCCCGCGCATCGACGTTTGCGAAAGAAGCTGACGGAGATCGAGGCCTGGAACGAATCGTCGGGGCCGAACGAGGAACATAAGGGCAAACCTGCCCTGGGCATTATCACCTCGGGCATTTCGTATGCGCACGTGGCCGAGGTCGCTCCCGATGCAAGCATTCTCAAGCTGGGCATGACCTATCCCTTGCCGATGGAACGGATTCGGCTGTTCGTCGGCACGGTCCAGCGTTGCGTGGTGATCGAGGAAGGCGATCCGTATCTGGTCGAGGCCATCCGGGCGGCGGGTATCGCCGTGGAGGGCAAGCCGGAGATGTATCGTTACGGCGAACTGAGCGTCGAGCGGGTGCGGCGGATTCTGGCGGGCGATACCAGCCCGGAGCCGGTGCCCCCGCGCGGCAAGCCGCCGCAACTTTGCCAGGGCTGTCCGCATCGCACGGCGTTCACCGTCCTGAACAAACTGGGCTGCATCGTCTCCGGCGATATCGGTTGCTACACCCTGGGCGTCCTGCCGCCGTTCGAGGCCATGGATACCTGCGTATGCATGGGGGCCAGTATCACCGTGGGATTGGGGCTGCGACATACCCTGCCCGCGGAACAGGCCCGGCGGGTGGTCAGCGTGATCGGCGACAGCACGTTCATGCACAGCGGCATCACCGGACTGGTCGAAATGGTCTACAATCCGCCGCCGCAGGGGCATGTGGTGCTTGTCCTGGACAACGGGACGACGGCCATGACCGGGTTGCAGGAGCATCCCGGTACTGGACGGATGCTCAATCACGAGCCGACCGGAAAGGTGAGCATCGAGGCGCTGGCTCGATCACTGGGCATCACGAATGTGCGGGTACTGGACCCGGCAGCGGACCCGGCGGGTTTCGAGGAGGCACTGCGGCAGGCCCTGGACGCCGAAAAGTTGACCCTGCTGGTGGCCCGGCGGCCTTGTCTGCTGGCGGCCGGCAAGATTCGCGAATACGAAAAGACCGCCGAACTCCAGCGGTCGGGTTGCGACTGCCAGGCGGCGGGTAATGACCAGGTTTCAGCGGGGGGAGCGACGCAAACATGAAGGACAACAAGGTAACGAACGTGGTGATCGCCGGTCTGGGCGGACAAGGGGTGCTCAAGGCCTCGGATATCCTGTCCCGAGCGATATTTGATCAGGGTCTGGACCTGAAAAAGAGTGAAATCCACGGGATGAGCCAGCGGGGTGGGTCGGTGACCAGCGACGTGCGCTTCGGGAAAAAAGTTCACAGCCCGATGGTGCCGGTCGGCGAGGCCGATTTTGTTGTCGTGCTGGCCCCCGAGGAAGTGGAAAACGCCCGCCGCTACCTTCGACCGACGGGTGTATTGATTACCCCGGATGCGGTGGATGGCGAAGCGTTAAGCAATAAACGTAGCATCAATGTCGCCTTGCTTGGTATCCTTAGTCGTCATCTGGAGATACCGGAATCCGTATGGCGATCGGCCATAAGGGCTTGTCTGCCGGAGAAATTGCTGGAAGTTAACGAGAACGCCTTTACCTTGGGACGCGGCACATCCTGACGCGACCCATCAGCCTGTGGGGCTTCGATCATGATTTGCAGCCAAAGCCATGAATCCTGGAACGACCTGCCGGGCGGGTTTCACCCGGCCAGTACCCCGGATTATCTGCCGTTGCCGCAACTTCGCGACCTTCAGTTGCGCCGGTTGCAGGCCACCGTGCGGCGGGCGTACGACCATGTGGAATTGTTCCGTACCCGTATGCGGGAACGGGGTATAACGGCCGATGATGTGCGCGGCCTGGAAGACGTGGCCCGGCTGCCGTTCATGGATAAGCTGGATTTGCGGGACACCTATCCGTTCGGTCTGTTCGCCAGTCCGATGAGCGAAATCGTCCGACTGCACGCCTCCAGCGGAACGACCGGCAAGCCGATCGTGGTGGCTTATACCAGCGAGGACTTGCACGTCTGGGCCTCGGTCATGGTGCGGACCTTCGCGGCTTGCGGGCTGCATCGCGGGGACATCGTGCAGAATGCCTATGGGTACGGACTGTTCACCGGCGGGCTGGGCGCTCACTATGGGGCGGAAGCTCTGGGGGCGACGGTGATCCCGATTTCCGGCGGCAACTCTGCCCGCCAGATAATGGTGATGAAGGATTTCGGCGTAACCGCCATCTGCAGCACGCCGAGCTATTTTCTGCACCTGATCGAGCAGGCCGAGTCGATGGGCATGCCTCTTCGCGATCTGCCGCTGCGGGCGGGCATATTCGGGGCCGAGCCTTGGACCGAGGCCATGCGGCAACGCATAGAAGATGCCGCCGGTATCAAAGCCTACGATATTTATGGTTTGAGCGAGATCATCGGGCCTGGCGTGGCCTCGGCGTGCTGCGCGCAGCACGGATTGCATATTTTCGAGGACCATTTTTTGCCCGAGATCGTCGATCCAGTCACTGGGCAGGTCCGGCCGGATGGCACGGCCGGAGAGTTGGTTCTGACCACCTTGAGCAAGCGGGCCATGCCCATAATCCGCTATCGCACGCATGATATCACCAGCATCGTCACGGAACCCTGCCCCTGCGGCCGGACCATCCGACGGATTCACCGGATCGGACATCGCACCGATGATATGTTGATTATCCGCGGCGTGAACGTGTTCCCGTCTCAGATCGAGGAGGCCCTGCTGGCCGTCGAAGGCACCCTTCCACACTATCAGATCATTTTGACTCGCGAGAAGGGCCTGGATCAGATGGAAGTGCAGGTGGAAGTGACCTCCGAGGTGTTCAGCGATAAAATCCGTTCATTGGAAAATCTGCAAAACGCCCTGTCGCATTCGATCGAACGGACGCTCAATATCCGGGCGAGGGTTCGTCTGGTCGAGCCGCAGACCATCGAGCGTAGCGCAGGCAAAGCAAAACGAGTCATAGACAAACGCGAACTCAGTTAACGAGGGGTCGCCATGAAATTGCATCAGCTATCGCTTTTTCTCGAGAATAAGCCGCGTCAACTACGAGTCCCCAGCAAGGTGCTGGCTGCCGCCGGGGTGGACATCCTGACCTTGGCCTTGGCGGATACTCAACAATTCGGCATCCTGCGCTTGATCGTGCAGGACTGGGAGAAGGCCAGGCAGGTTTTGGAGCAGGCCGGCTGCGTGGTCAACGTGACCGAGGTGGTGGCCATCGAGGTGCCGGATCGGCCCGGCGGGTTGGATCAGATTTTGGCCGTCGTGGAGGAGGCCGATTTGAATATCGAGTACATGTATTCGTTTACTTTTCATCGCGGGGACCGGGCCATTCTGGTTATTCGTTTCGAGGACGGGGACGCGGCCATCGCGGCCCTGCAGGCCAACGGAATCAACGTGATCGAGTCCGTGGAATTGTTCAAGCAGGCTAAGGCCTGAAGCGTTCGCTTGTGTGCTCTATGTCGCCCTTTCGCATTGAAAATCGTCTCTGGGATCCGCCGGCTGAGACCATGCCGCGCGAACAGCTCCAGGCTTTGCAGGTTACCAGGTTGCGGGCTTGTATAGCCCGGGTCGCCAAGGTGCCGTTCTATCGCGAAGCCTTCGAGCGATTGGGCATCGTCTGGGATTCGATTAATACTCTGGACGACCTCCGTCGCCTTCCATTGACTACCAAGCAGGATTTGCGAGAGCATTATCCGCTAGGCTTTCTGGCCGTCCCGCGGGAGCAGGTGGTTCGGTTTCACGGATCGTCGGGTACGACCGGCAAGCCGACCTTCGTGGCTTATACCGCCGAGGACATGAAACTCTGGTCGAATATGTGTGCCCGCTTTCTGATTGCCGGCGGGTTGCAGACCCATCACGTGGTACAGATCGCATTCGGTTACGGCCTGTTTACCGGGGGGTTCGGGCTGCACCAGGGCGTGGAAAAAGTGGGGGCGGCCATCGTCCCGGCGGCGGCGGGCAACACGGCCCGGCAGCTTCTATTGTTGCAGGACATGGCCCCGGACGTGTTGATCTGTACGCCGAGTTACGCCCTCAATCTGGCCGAAGCCGTCCATCGGGAAGGGCTTGATCCGCATCGTCTGGCGTTGAAGTTCGGACATTTCGGTGGCGAACCATGGACCGAGGCCATGCGCGAGCGGATCGAGCAGGATCTGGCCATCATCGCGTTCAACAATTACGGGTTGAGCGAGATCATCGGGCCGGGAGTCAGCGGAGAATGCGCCTGCCAGCAAGGTATGCACCTGCAAGAGGACCATTTTCTTGTCGAATGTCTCGACCCTGCGACTCTCGAGCCGGTACCTGAAGGCCAGCCCGGCGAACTGGTCATCACCACCCTGACCCGGCAGGCCATGCCGGTGATTCGCTACCGTACGCGGGACATCAGCACGTTGGATTATTCGCCCTGTCCTTGTGGGCGGACCACGGCACGGATGAGTCGGGTGATCGGCCGAACCGACGATATGTTCATTGTCCGTGGGGTAAACGTCTACCCGTCACAGATCGAAGAGGCCTTGCTGCGCGTCGAGGGTACCGCCCCGCATTATCTGATCGAAATAAGTCGGCCCGGAGCGCTCGACGAGGTTACCGTTAAAGTCGAGTTGCTGCCTGGGCAGTTTTCCGACCGAATGCGGGTTATGCAGGCCTTCCGCGACAAGATTGACCGAGAAATTCATTCGATTACCGGTATTCGAGTCAACGTGGCACTGGTGGAGCCGCAAACCTTGGAGCGTTTCCTGGGCAAGGCCGTTCGGGTTATCGACCACCGCCGGTTACAGGAGTAGCATGCGAGCCCAGCCCATTATGTGGCGGAGAGGAACACTATACCCTTGCGTTTGTGCGATCCTGGGGGGAGTGTGCTGGTCGCTGCTGGGGTTGATCGGCGGGTGCTCCGAATGGTCATGGGATGTTCCGGTCGGAGAGGCCGAGACTGCCTCGACCATCCCGAACGATACACCGAAACCGTTGTCCCCGGTGGCCGTGGAATCCTCCCCCAGTATAGTCACTGAGGAACTGAGCCTTTCCCAGGAACCGATTCGACTTAAGATCAGCTTCCACATTCTGCGGATCTGGGCGAAGCAGGGGGTTTTCAGCCAATCGAATATCCTTTGGAATTATCTAGATGAGGAAGCCTTGACTGCTGAGCAATCGAGTCATCTGCGGCGCAACGGTTTGCGGGTGGCCAAGGGGCGAGTGGAACTCTGGCCGGCGATCAAGGAGTTGCTGGATCGGGAAATGACGGCCACCTGCTCACAGGAGATTGTTGTCGCCCCGCCCGCCCCACTGGAGATAGAGGCCAGCTTGGAACCGCGGGACCAGGTCTTGTTCGTGGTACGTCCGGACCACCGTTTAAAGGGTGGTGATTTTGTCAGCAGTACTAACCTGTTACGGGTCGAATATGCCATGGCCCTGGACGATTGGCGAAGTCTGGAGCTTGAGGTGATGCCGGAGATTCGCTTGCCGTTATTTCGTCGGCCTCGAGAGTTGACGGCTTCCGGATGGGTTTACCATCCCCTCGAGCATCCGGGAGCGGTTCTGCGGGAGCTGGCATTTCGGATGAAAATTGCCCCCGGAGAGTTTTTGCTGATCGGGCCCAGTAACCAGGCTCATTCAGGATATTATGCCGGTTCGTTACTGTTGTGCGATGAAACCGAGGAGGGGCTGAGCGAATCGATTTACGTTATTACTCCGCGGGTGGAAAGAACTGAGATTCGGGGTGGATAACTGCCCCCCAAGGGTACGCGAAGCAGGGATATTTATGACGGACGTGAAAGATAGCAATGAACCCCTTTGTCGTCACCTTTGCCAGGGGCTGGAGATGGCCTTGGTGGTGGTGGACCGCGAGATGCGGGTGCTGATGATGAATCCGGCGGTGAAAAAGATCATGGCCGTTGATCATCTGAAAGGGATCGGATCGCCCGTGCGGGAACTCTTTCCCCCGGAGCGGCGCGAACAGGTAGGACATCTTCTCGAGCAAACCTTGCGAGATGGGGTTAGTGCAGAATTCGATTTCTGGTCGCATAATCCCTCGGACCATGCGGCCTACTTGATCGGGGTCATCTCGCCGATCAAGGATGATATGGGTGCATTGGTGGGGGCCTCGATTGTCGTCAGCGACACGACTCAGCGGGTAGAGTTGCTTCGACAGATGGCGGACCTGAGGAAAATGTCCGCGCTCGGCTCCATGGCTGGCGCCGTAGCCCACCATTTTAATAATCTGCTCGGTGGCGTCCTTACCACCATTGATTTTGCTCAATCCAGCGACGATCCGCAGGCCCTGAAACGCGCTTTGCGTATCTCCTCGGCGGCCCTGACGAGGGCGAACGAGCTTACTCGCGACTTGCTGGTATTTGCCGAGGGCGACAGGATGCCCAGTGCCCAGGTTCGAATAATCGATATTGTCAAAAGTTTTGTCGAGTGTTTTTCGCACGGATTGGATAACCCCAGAATCATTCTTGAAAAGGAATTGCAGCCCGTAGAGGACATGTATCCTGATCGGCCGCTGCGTACCGTTCTGAAAATTCTGGCGGCCAACGCCTGCGAGGCGATGCCCCTTGGGGGCAAGATTCGTCTTGAATTGACGAAAGAAGGGCGGGAAGTGTGCCTGCGTTTCGCGGATAACGGCCCGGGTATTCTCCGGGAACATATAAGCCAGGTTTTAGAGCCGTTTTTTACGGCCAAGCAACAGAATGCCAATTTGAGCAAAGAGCCTACGGGTATGGGGCTGGCCGTGGCTCATGGGATTATTCGTAATCTAGGAGGGGTAATCACCCTGAATTCTCGCCCAGGTGAGGGCACAGTGTGCATGATTCGCCTTCCTGCCACAGAGCAATAAATGCAACAAAGGTAATTGTCGTCGTCTGATGCATGCTGTCGCTAGTCACTCTAGTCGGACTTATCTATATTGCACATAATGAGTTATAGTCCATGGGGGTTGTGCTGGGCGATGTCTTGGGTTATTCAATAGCATTGCTCCGATGTATTCATGGTATGTGGATGCGAGGCGGATTAATCTGGCCATATTTCTGAAACGTGGTTGTATTCAGCCCGTCAAAATATTAGCATGTCCTCTTTATGTGTTGCTGCGATTGGCATGATCGCGGATTTTGGCAGGTTGATGGCGCGAGACCTGATAATGCGGGGGGGTAGTCGAGACATCCGAGGGGCTCACCGGTTCAGAATGTGAGGCAAAAAGGTCGATAAATACGGGATGGCGCGGAAGTTTTGTAATCCGATGTTGTTCTTGCTAAACGGATTCGAGCACCGCGACAGGGAGCGAGCATAAACCGTTCGGCATCAATATAGGCCGGGTGTGCCAGAGAAAACCCGGTAGTCGCGTGGTACGCCGACTGGCGATCTCGCGGAGGTTGGCGATAGATGATTCAGCGCTCGTTGACAAGGAAGCGTTTACACGGGTTGGTCGGAGTCGTGCTTGCGGCTGGATTGATTTTTCAATGTTACCAAGCTTTTCGACGGCATGATGATCTTGTCTCCCAGACCCGGATTGTCGGTCCGGCAAAATCCAACCCGAACGTTGCCTACGCCATGCCCACCTCGGATACCCCGAGGTATCCGGCGAGCTTGGAAGAATTAGCCGGCGAGGATCCTCTGCGGTTCTTCAAGCAGATGCTGGATCGCTACGATCAGCGCGTGCGTGATTACACTTGTACCTTCACCAAGCAGGAACTGGTCGGCGGAGCTCTAACCGAGGAGCAGGTGATCGACGTGCATTTTCGCGAGCAGCCGTTCAGCGTTCTTTTCAAATGGGTCAAGAACGAGGATAAGTGTAGCCGGGTGCTGTACGTCGAGGACCGCTGGGTAAAAGATGGCTTGCAGATGGCCCTGGTCGAGCCCGGAGTGATCGCTCGGCTGTTCGTGCCCTACGTGATGCGGCAGATCGACGGGAAGGACGCCTACAAGAGTTCCCGGCGGACGATCAACCAGTTCGGCTTGCGCAACAGCCTGGCCCTGGTCATCCAGTATTGCGAGTTGGCCCAGAGCCGCGGGCTGCTCGATTTTACTTACCTGGGTAGCGGAGAAGTGGACGGACGACCCACTCTGGTCTTCGAGCGACATCTGCCCTACACCGGCGAGGATTGCGAATGGCCTGATCGCGTGTTGGTCGTGCATGTGGACAAGGAACTGCAGATGCCGATCTTATGCGTAGCCTACGCGGACGATGCCAAGACGCAACTGCTCGGCAAATACCTGACCACGGACATCAAGCTGAACGTGAACCTGCCCGACTCGGTCTTCACCAAGGAAGGCATGGGTTTGTAAGTCCCCTGCTAGTAAAACTTGCCTGCGTCTGACTTGCCCCGAGGCCGATATCGGTCGAACGATAGCGAACTAGACTAACAGATACTCTCTTCCTCATTAGCCATCGCAACATACGATCCTGCGATGGCTTTTTTATGCGCAGAGAGACGCCATCGGGTCACATCAGCCCGCGGCCCGGGTAATCGCACCATACGTTCGATTAAGAGGTGTCTCCTGCTCTCTATCGGGTCGGATTATTTTATACAACACGGGCAACCCACGGATTCGTTATAGGGCTTTTTGCACTGGTTACAATAAGCCACTCCCGGCACACCCATATACTGCTTACACTCGGCGCAATACTGCCCCTTTGGTATGTCCTTGTTGCACTTGTCGCAATGCACCGTGCCTTCCAGCATAATCCGGTTGCACGCGGAGCACCACTTGCCGGCCGGCATGTCCTTATTGCATTTAGCGCAATGGACCGTGCCTTGCTGGCCCATCAGCTTCTGCTCTTTAGGGCAATAGGTACAACTCGCAGCGGCGACCGGGCAGGTCTTGCCGCACGCAGCCGCCTTCGGACATGCTCCACAACACGCCGGCTTGTCCGCCCCGGCACAACCGGCCGACTTTTCCGTAGACGCGCAACCGACCAACATCAGCGACACCGCTCCGATCAACAGTAAAATAATTTTTCTCGACATGGCTTACCTCACAATTACGATTCCACCGACCGCCGAGACGAACCATTCGATCTCCGGCAAGAGTAGCTTATTGTAGGCGCCTT
>JAAYCU010000081.1 GCA_012729595.1 Phycisphaerales bacterium | reverse complement strand
GGCCCGCACGCCACGGGCACTGCTACGCGCGATCACTCAAGCCTTGCAGGCCGTCACAGCCGAGGATGCCGAGGGGTGGTTTCAACATTGCGGCTATCGATACACCCAATCGTGAAATGCTCTAAGGGCCAGACTTTTACGTCCACCCAAACCAGTCGTAAACGACTGGCCTATCAGCCCTTTGGGGAAGGCCGCTGAAAGCGGCCTTTGTGAGCGGCGCGAGGTTAACCATGGTCGAGAGGCCCGTATCAGGCAAGTCTGCCGATGCGGTCCATGTCGGGAAAGTCCGCCGAAGCGCGAGCGAGGGACAACTTCCCCAATCGTTTCGTTCGGCGAGCGGGACGTAACCTGGCAGGTGTTACTCGTTCGCGACGGCCGTACGCAATTGCGGACCGTGGGCGTGGGATTGATGAACGATGAACAGGTCCAGATTCTGGAAGGATTGACCGCCGAGGATCTGGTCATCGCCCGGCCCACCCAGGATATCACTGACAATATGCCCATGAGAATCAGACGGGAATAATCTGTCGTTTACTTGAGTGTACGCAAATTCAGGAAGTTCTGGGGGAAGAGTCGGCCAATTTACGCAAAATGTCCCAGAACGCGCCACGGGCCCCGGCGGCGATGGCGTTCTCGAGCACTTTATTGTCGTTGTAATTGTAGTTGGCCGCGTCCTGTTTTCGCGACGGGGGGAAAAAGCGTTCATCTCCGTCGATCAGGTCCACGATCAAACCGAACGGGTCGTCGCCGAGTTGTTGCTCGATAAAAAAGATCGGACGCAGGAGGTTGTCATTGTCTTCCACGCAGCCGTGCAGATTGCGGTTTCGCGGCATGGGCCCCTGTTGCCGGACCAGCTCGGCCAGGGCGGTGCCCGGATAAACGCGCAGTCCGGTGGCCGCCCCCGCCCGGTCCGGATCGACGGATTTGATCAATTCGATAGTTTCTCGGATCGAGGCCTCGTCCTCGCCCGGTCCGCCGAGCAGCAGATCGAGCATGACCGTGATCCCCGCTCGGCGGCAGTGTTCGACCGTCTGGCGAATGTCCGCGCTACGATAGCCACGCCGCAAGGCCGCCAGCATCCGGTCGCAGCCGCTGTCCGCGCCGAAGTTGATCCCTACGCAGCCCGCCCGGCGCATGGCCTCGGCCAGCTCCGCCGAAAAGGGCTGGATCGACGCGTATGCATACCAACGAATCCGCTCGCCAAGCCCGCAGTCACGGATCGCCTCGCATACGGCCAGGGCATGCTCGGCCGGGATATTGAACTCTCCATCGCAAATGTGAAAAACATCGATGCCGCGGGCGAGGAGGGTTTCCAGTTCGTCGGCGACCTGTCGCGGGTCACGAACGCGAAGCGCCGTGCCTTTGGCCGCCGGATCGGCGCAGTAAATACACGGCATCGGGCATCCGCGCTTGGTTTCGATGTTGCTCATGGCCCCTTCGTGGAGATAACGCAGGTTGTCCAGCATTCCACGGCTGGGGGGGATATCCAGGGTGGAAGTGTAGCACGGCGGATTGACGACGACCCGGCCCGTGGCGTCGCGCCAGGCAAGGCCGGCGATCTTGCGGTAGTCCCGGTCGTCTCGCAGGGCGGACATGAGCCGCCGCATGGTCTCTTCCCCGTCGCCGACGACGCCGAAATCGGCTTGCACGTAATCCATGATCGGGGCGGGAAAAATGCTGAACCCGCAGCCGCCCAGAATAATCGGAGCCGCCGTGAGCGACCGGACTAGGGTAACCAGCTCGGCCAGTTGGGGAACGAACCAGGCCTGACTGAACAGGTAACAATCGTCCGTATTGCGAAAACTGATGCCGACCGCCAGGGGATCGAAGTTGGCCAGCTTGTGCCGGATTGAATCGACGGGGTTTTCGGCGAAGCACAGATCGAGCAGGTGTACCTCGAAGCCCGCGGTGTAAAGGTGATCACCCACGTAATCGAGGGCCAGTGGGGCGACCGGTGGGCGCATGCGGTTCGCGTTGATCAACAGAATGCTTCGAGAATTCATGCCGGTTGGTCTATCGCCACGGCTTTACCCCTTCAGTTTCCAGGCCCGGGCGAAGGCCTGAAAGCTGCGGTCATAGGTCCGCTCCGCCTCGGGCGGAAAGCAGCAGCCGGGCAACTGCTTGCTTTTCAGGTGGTATTGCAGGCACTCGCAGCAGACGCCCTTGCGGCCGCAACCGTCATAACTGCACGTACAGAAATCGAGATTCTCCTGCTTCCGGCATTCCATAAGCGCACCTCACAAATCCCCGAAT
Source organism: Phycisphaerales bacterium (assembly GCA_012729595.1). Taxonomy (GTDB): domain Bacteria; phylum Planctomycetota; class Phycisphaerae; order UBA1845; family PWPN01; genus JAAYCU01. The sequence goes on along the minus strand of JAAYCU010000081.1, from coordinate 17,624 downwards.
AGCGAACACGTCGCACAGCTTACGGATGGGGATCCATACCCGGCCGAACCCTGCCTGAAAAGCCGCACGCGTTGAAATCATTTCCATGCAACTGGGGCCATCATAATCCTATTGAGCGACCATGCAACCCCCTTGAGCAAACCCGCTCACTTGAGTACCTTTTCTGTATTGAAAGGAAAGCTATGTGCAAAACCAACCGAAACGCTCATACTACCAGCCTGGCAAGCTGGTCGCGGCCTTTGACATGGAAGCCGACAAGAACGGTTGTATCAGGGAAAAGGTCGTCGCGGACGCCATGTACCATTTTCTTCAGAGCGACCCTGTCGCCCGAGCCAGGATGTTCGAGCGACAGGCGAACTTTTTAGAGAAGGGCAAATAGCCAGAGTCCCGCCTGCGTTAGGCGGGTGAGTCCTTTATACGGAGAATGCGCTATGGCTAAGAAGAAAACGAAGAAGAAAGCAGTCAAGAAAGTCGCCAAGAAGGCCGCGAAGAAGGCCGCGAAGAAGACCGGCCGTAAAGGCTGCTGCAAGTGTAAGTAATCGCTTGTTCGGGCGGACAATCCGAGAGGAGGTCCGCCTGATTTATGCGCCGGATTCTCCGCCCGCAGTTGCCAAGTCTTAGCTCGGATTATCGGGTGTTCGGTAGACATCCACGCGACTCCGATACCGTCTCGTTCATCTCCCCTGGCGGGTATACATCAGGCATTTTCGTCACCACGCTTATCTCTACCGATGGGTTCACAAATATACAAAGTCAATAATGACCGAAGCCGATGGATTCCTTGTGTACACCTGCTTACAGGTGGCATTAGTTAGTCCATAAACCCACGGCCAAAGCCCGTGGGTTTATGGACTAACGAAAGGCCGGAACGGTCATATCCATTCGTATGGCGTATCGCGATAGTGATTGGTCGGGCGGGGCCGCGAGCGATTTGCGGCTATTGCATTGGAACGAGGCGACCGGCCGATATGAATACGCCGGCATAAACGACCTGGGTATTGCCGCCCCTACGGGCATTCTCGGAGACTATGGAGTCGATATCGAGACCAACACGGTCTGGGCGGAAGTTGAGGAGTTGGGTACCTTTACCGTAAGCAGGCTGGGAGCATGGGAAACTGACGAAGATGAACAGGTCGCGGATGAGGGTCCGTTGCACGACGACGAGGAAGACACGTCGACGGATACATTGCCGGCCCCGCTCCTGTGCGGCACATGCGGGATGGCCGGGGCCTTCCAGTGGGGCTTGTTGCTGTTCGGAATGACGCTCATGAAATATCGGTTACACAGATATTGGAGGACGGAAGTCGGACGATCACAAGTTGGTCGGAGTCGGTCGTACTGACCATCCGGCTTGCCCGTTAACGGCACCTCGCACACAGGTTGTGGTCCGTGGCATTGGTTTGGCCAGGGATGACCCACCGGCCGGGCGCTAAGGTAACACCCAAGCTTTCTGACTTCTGGTCAGAGCTGGAACCGGTACTGGTCTTCAGGGCGAGAACAGAGCAAGCGGCGCGAATACTATCGGGATTGCAACGAAGCGTCGTGTCGCCGCCGCCCGAAAAAGAACGGTACAAACCCGACAGCTCATAGTGCCGTCATACGCGGCAACCCAGAGAATCTTGGCGCGGTCCGGTATCGCATTCCCGTGAGCTTCGCCCGTGAGCGGCCTCCGTCATGGATGCGTTTTCTAGGCCCAGTGTCACAAGTCGCTTTAGGGCATGACTTTTGAAGAGGCACCAGATGCGCTGACCAGTAGCCAGGCCCATCTGCCGCATGGCCTGAAGGGACACTTCGACCAACAGAGGTATTCCGACGTCTACACAGACTAATCCCCGGGTTGCGTGCCGGATGATATTATCGATTCGCCCGCATATCTGGTTCTGCATGGATATGTATTCGACCGGGGCCCATGCCAGAGCAATATCCTCGGGGCGCAGTGACGCCAGAATCTGCTGTCCCGAGACCGCGCCAAGAGATGTCGGAAGATGAAATATCGGTACCAACCCGTTAACAGGATTAGGCTGACCCGTTACCGAACGAGCACGAGCTAGCCCCGTCCTCGCGCACCGACTTTGAATGCTCAGATGAAGAATGTTGGGTGGGCAAGCGTGATGCGACCAGGCCATGGCGGCGGGGGATTCCAGTAAACGCAGGCAGTGGCCGGTGGCCAAGGTCTTTCCGGCTTGCATGACTACGAGGTGGGGCGTCAGCGCCAACAGAGTGTCCATGTCGTGACTGACGATCATAACGTTCGTTGCTTGGTCGTGAATGATTCTATGAAACAAGGATAGTACTCGCTGACGACTGTCGTCATCCAGGCCAGTTAAAGGTTCGTCCAGCAACAGTAGGCGAGGTCTAGACAAAAGGGCACGAGCAACGGCCACGCATCGCTTCTGACCGCCGGAGAGATCCTCGACGTTACGCTTCATCAAATCACCAAGGCCAAGGAATTCGACGAGGAAAGACAGGTCTGGTGCGGATGCGGGGCAGGCATACTTCATGGCATAGCGGAGATTGTCCTCGACGCAAAGATGCGGTAGCAAGCGATTGTCCTGAAATACGTACCCGATTCGACGACGATGGGGAGGAATGAACCTCTTCGTGATCCGTTCGAACAACACATCATCGTCCAGTGTCAGTCGACCGGAAACTGGTTTAACCAAGCCCGCCAGCACATTAAGCAGCGTCGTCTTGCCCGCGCCGTTGTGTCCGACCACACCCCAGGCGTTGCCATTAAGCTCCATCTCCATGCAGAGATGGAATTGGCCGAGACGGGCGGTAAGATTGGCGGAAAGTCTCATGTTACGCCCCATCGTAATTTGCTACGAGCGGCGAGGAATTCGGAACCGACCACGGCCAGAACCGATATTGCCACCGACAGCAACACCAAACCCAGGGCTTCCCTGTTGCCACCGGGCGTCTGCATTGCCGAAAAGGCCGCCAGAGGAAGGGTGCGCGTTTGGTCTGCGATATTGCCGGCGAAAGTGATTGTGGCCCCGAATTCGCCAAGGCTACGGGCAAAGGTCAGGACCGACCCCGCCAGAATACCCGGCAGGGCCAGCGGCAGTGTAACGGTGGCGAAGACTTCCATGGGATGACGACCAAGCGTGGTGGCCGCCTGTTCGATACGGATATCAATAGCCTCCATCGCCAGTTGTACGGAACGAACCATTAGTGGAAGCGCTACGACCGCCGACGCCAGCACGGCGGCGGTCATGGTAAACGGAAGACGAATGCCAAGTGTCTTATGCAGTAAGCCCCCGATCGGGCCGTTAACGCCCAGCAACAGGAGAAGAAGGTATCCCGTCGCAACGGGTGGAACGACCAGTGGCAGGTGGACGGCCATGTTGAACGCGGTTCGCCCCGGAAAGCGTTTTCTCGCCAGGATCCAGCCCAAACCAACGCCGGGAACCAACAACGCGAGGGTGCATAGCGCGGAGATCTTGAGGGAAAGCCATAAAGCCTGTCCGTGCGGACCATTAAAAAAGTTTGTGACGGGGGAGGCCGTCGGCGCTGGCGGAGGGGATACTGACCCGATTTCGATGGCCGAGAACCCGTGTTGCTGGAAGGTTATACGGGTATTGGGAGTATCCAGAAATTGCAGAAAGTCTCTGGCAGATGCTGGCGCGTTGCACCCTAAGGCCGCCGGGTAGACGATCGGGGAATGGGTGCTTGATGGTATCATCGCGGCGATGCGAACGCGATTGTTGCCGATCGCGTTGGACGCATACACGATACCGACCGAGGCTTCACCTTGGGCTACAAGTTGAATGGCGGATATTGCGTCAGCCGTGAGGGCCAGGCGGGGTTCCAATTCTTCCCACCAGCCCAGGGACACGAGGGCTTCTTTCGCGTACATGCCGACGGGGGCATGAGCGGGATCAGCGAGGGCCAGAGGGCCCTGGAAAGCGGCTGGTAAATTACCTGCGTCCTCCGGTATCACAACAAGGTCGCTTTCCACCGGTGTGATAATGGCCAACCGATTGGACAGGAGATCGATTCGGGATTCGGCGTCGATGAATCCCCTGTTTTGGGCGTAGTCCACCCATTTTGCATTGGCGGAGATCAGCACATGAGCTTCTGAGCCGGTTTCGATCTGGCGGACGAGGGTCGAGCTGGCCGCGCAATGCAGCGTAATCCTTCCGCCAGTGAGTATCTCGAAATCTTTTCCGATCCGCGTCAGGGCTTGCTCCAGACTGGATGCGGCAAAGACCTTAACAGGTTGGTTTAAGGGGATGGATTCCTGGCGGGAGTATCCGATACAAAAAAGGACGAACGGGACCGCAACGATGAAGCTGTACCGAAGCGGCTGGTAGAGGTACATGTTACCCTTATGTATGAAGTGACGGAATGTCATACGAGGGACTCCGATAATTCCATCAATCGAGTGGGGGTTACGCTTCCGGTCATATTCGCCTCGCGGCGGACGATCTGGAGCAGAAAGGGCAGATCAGAGGACGGACAGGTCCGCCCCAGGAGGGTAAGCGCGTGAACCAGTGAGCTGCGACCGCTATGTTTGCCAATAACGAATGATCGCCGTACGCCAACGCTTTCCGGGCATACGGGTTCATAGGCCCGGGAGTCGCGGAGCAGGCAGCGCACATGGATACCAGATTCATGTGCGAATGCGGCTGGGCCAACGACGGGTTGGCCAGTAGGAATGGGACGGCGTGAGGCTTTGGAAACGATCTTGGCCAGGTCGCAAAGCTGTTCCATACGCACGCCGAGTTCTCGTCGCAGGCAGACGCGGCTGGCCAAAGCTACCTGCTCCAAGGCAGCGTTACCGGCACGTTCGCCCAAGCCGGTGACCGTCACGTCTATGCATGAGGCGCTACCTTGTAAGGCGGCGATGCTGTTGGCGGTTGCCATACCCAGGTCATTGTGTCCGTGGAAACCAAGTTCCCTATCCCGACACAGCTTACGCAGCCGCATGAACGTAGACGTGGTCACCGCCGGATTCCAGATCCCGACCGTATCGGCGAGCCGTAGCCGATCGGCACCCAGGCGATATGTGGTCCGGGCATACTCCGCTAGAAAACGCGCAGTGGCCCGAGAAGCATCCTGTGCTCCGACCGAAACATAGGTGAAGCGTCGTATGGCGTATGGCAGAAGCGACTCGAGACGGGCGATGACCCAGGATCGCGTGCGACCCATTGCGGACAGGAGAATGTCCGAAACCGGCAACGATATATGTACAGCGGTTACGCCACAGCTCGCGGCAAGATCTAGGTCGGACTGTTCCGCGCGACACCAGGCGGTTAGCCTGGCGGAGAGACCCAGTCCCGCGATTCGGCGAATCGTGTTGCATTCGTCCTCACCCATGGCCGGGGTGCCCACCTCTATCTCGCCGATGCCCGCCTCGTCCAGGCGACGGGCGATGGTGAGGCACTGATCGGAGGTAAACGATACCCCAGGGGCCTGCTGCCCGTCTCGTAACGTGGTATCGACCAAGTAGGCGGTGCGTTTATTGAGCCGGGGATGGATCATGGTCTCACCTCATGTGATCAGCATTTCCTCGACGCATTGTCCTTCTTCCAGAGCATCGAGAATGGTTTCAATGGCATCCTCATCCACCCGGCCGTACCACCAGTTTTGTGGATAGATGACCATCACCGGTCCGCGGTCACACACTTTCAGGCATCCGGTAGATGAGATCGCCGCATCGAGGCCTCGATCGGTAATCTGTTCCTCCAGGGCGGCCAGCAAATCGATGGCGCCCTTACGGTTGCACACCCCCTGGGGATCGCTGTTAAGTCGAAAACTGTTACAGACCAGAATATGATAAGTCGGTTGTTTCATAGCGCAGCCCTTGTGTAAGGATCGTCCATGGCTTAAGAACATCCCGTGCCGTTTCCGCTGCATCCGCTCCCGCATGTATGTTTGCGGAGAGGCGCTCGCGCCATGCCTCCGCCGTAGATGGTTTTCAGGGCATCTTCGATGAGCCCCTCCATGACAATAACTCGTAATCCCGATTGTGCGCAGGTGGAAACCGGTGAACTCCCCGCGCCGCCGCAGAGCAGGGCGCGACAGTCGTGCAGTCGATCGCTCAGCGCACGCCAGCGCTCGCAGCCGCCGCCTGGTGGAGGCGTCGGACGGTGTTCCAGCAGGCGAAACGCCGAAGGCCCGATCCGTTCGAAAATTCGAAGGTGCTTGGCCTCGCCCAGATGCTGATTGACCAGGACGCCCTCCAGGCTCGCGACCGCAATGTACGGCCGTTCCTGTTCAGGCTCCAGCGGACCGGCCGCCACTCGTTGCAGGCAGCAGAGCAGTTCCTCGGGCATACTCCCACCGATCAGCCCTGCGGCATCGGCGCGGCAGCGACTGCAGTGAAGCATCTGGGGCAGAATAGCTCCGGCCTCAGTACGTAATTCGCCAATCTCTTCATCGCAGGGGGGAACCACCTGTTCAAACGGCGTGCCCGGAACGTGGCAAAGCCCCATCAGGTTCAGTATGTCGGCACCGAGCGCCTTGACCCTGGCGGCGACTTCGAGCACGTGCTGGTCGTTGATTCCGGGGATCACGATGCAATTGACCTTGGCAATCATGCCCGCACTTTTGACTGCCTGCAGGGCCGCAAGCTGGCGTTCAACCATCAGTCGGCCGGCCTCGATCCCCCGCAAGGCCCGATGTCCGGCGCGAACCCAAGTATAGATTCCTCCGGCGATGGCCGGATCGACCGCGCTGATGGTAATCGTGACATGTGTGGTCTGCAGGGCCGCGAGTTCCTGGACGTGGGGTTCCAGTCCCAGGCCATTGGTCGCCACGCACAACAGTAGCTCCGGCCAGCGCGCCCGAACGCGGCGCAGCGTCTCCATGCTGGTATGGGGGTCGGCGAAGGGATCGCCCGGACCCGCAATTCCCACGACCGTCAACGCGGGGTTGCGGTCCATCGCCACTGAAAGGTATTCCACCGCCTGTCCCGGAGAAAGAATACCGCTGGTCACGCCCGGGCGCGATTCATTGACGCAATCGTACTTGCGATTGCAGAAATTGCACTGAACATTGCAACGGGGTGCAACGGGCAGATGGATGCGGCCAAAGCTGTCCTTGCAGGATCCGTTGAAACAGGGGTGCCGGGATATGTCGAGAGTCATGGTCAGCCTCCTGGGTGCGTCGGTTTACATATGGGTGTAACCGGTCGGGTCGCCATCCTGCCGGGCCTCGAGCAGGGCGTTGACAATACGATCAAACAACTGTTGCGTACCGCGGTAACCCACATGCATTACGCGCGCGGCGCCCAAACGGTCGTGTATCGGTAACCCTACACGGACCAGAGGGACGCCCAGTTGACGCGACAAACGATACCCATTGCTGCTGCCGATCAGTAGGTCCGCCTGCACTTGTACGGCGGCCTCCTCGATCTCAGCGAAATCCACTCCGCCGAGGATCCTTGTGTGCCCCTCCAGTTCCGGGGCAGCGCTAAGCACCGCGCGGCGAAGTCTGCCCGCGTTACCGCCGCCGCTGGCGATCAGGGCGGGAATCATTCCGACTTCCGCCAGAAAAGCGGACAGACTCACGACGAGATCCTCGTGCCCGAAGAGAACCGCCCGTTTATCAAAGACGTATTTGTGGGCGTCGACATAGCTGTCAATCAGCCGACCGCGTTCCGCGGCGTGCCTATACGGAAGCGATCTTCCGCTAATTGCTTCCAGTTCACGAGTGAAACGATCGGTCAGTTTCACGCCAATAGGCATCGGCAAGCGAACATGACGAACGCCGAATCGATCGGCCAGCAGGCCTCCACCGGTGCGGGCGGGTTCGTAAATGCTGGTCAGTTCGAGGCATGTCCGCGCCCCGCCAAGGCGATACAGTTGCTCAAGGGGGGTGCCGCCCTTGGGGATGCGGTGGAAGGTATCCCAAGTTGGCCCGTCGAGGCGGTCGGCATAGTCGCTCAGCATGATGACGGGCAACTCGAAATCCTCTACCAGATCGCGCAGATAACGTAGATCCTCGCTGGATAGCATCCCGGGAAACAAGGCGAGGTGGTCCGCTCCGGGCTGATTGCCCGCAAGCTGGTCAACCATCGCGCGGATGGCCGCGTGGTAGCCCTCGGCATCACAGCCGTGATAGCTTGGCGTGGAGGCATGGACCAACGCAGGCAGGTCCACGTTACCAGCCTTGGAGGATAACTCCCGAAGGATCATGCCTACGTCGTCGCCGATGGTTTCCGCAAGGCATGTGGTGGCGATTCCGATCACTCGCGGCTGATATTGTTTCACGACGTTGAAGATGGCCTCGGCCAGGTTGCTCTTCCCGCCAAATATCGCGGCCTGTTCATGGAAGTTGCTACTGGCGACATCCACCGGTTCACGAAAATGCCCGATCATATAACGACGGATATACGTACTGCACCCCTGCGAACCGTGCAATAATGGAATACACCCTTCCAAACCGAGAAACGCCAGCGTTGCACCAAAGGGTGCGCAAAGCTTGCAGGGGTTGCGGGTGGAGACGTAGGACGGTGTCATCACGAGACCTCCTTGCATGGCCCGCTACTGCGGTATGTTAGATGCCAGACAGGGCTTTGCAGGGAGGCATACACCTCGCGGCCGAAGTGAACCATTCCTTCGAATCCGGCCAATGGCAGTTTTCGTTCGTGGTTGTGATCGCAAAACCCCAGCCCGAGTTTGTGAGCGATCGGACGCTCCTTGACTCCGCCGATCAACAGGTCGGCGCCGGTTTCGCGGATGAATTTCTGCAATTCCAACGGGTTGGTATCGTCGATGAGGACCGTGCCTTCGTCGCACAACTCGCGAAGAAGCTCATAATCCTCCTGGTTGCCGGTCTGCGACCCGACGATTACGGTCTTGACCCCAAGGGTGCGGAGCGAACGGACCAGCGAGAATGCCTTGAATGCGCCTCCGGTATAGATCGCGGCCTTGCGTCCTTCGAGGGCCGATCTCCATAAGGAAAGCTGCGGCAGAATCGCTTTCACCTCCTGGCGAACCAGATCCCGGGTACGTTCCACGACTGTGTCATCACCGAAAAACTCAGCCACATCGTACAGGGCGCGAGAGACATCCTCGATGCCGAAGTAACTCGCACGGATGAAGGGGATTCCGTAGGTGTCCTTCATCCATTTGGCTATATGCATCATGGAACCGCTGCATTGCACGACATTGAGCTTGACTCCGTGGCAAGAGCGGATGTCATTGACCCGGCCGTCACCGGTTAGCGTGGCCGCGACATGTACTCCCATACGTTCGTAGTAGCGTCGCAGAATCCACGCCTCGCCGGCGAGATTGAACTCGCCGATGATATTGATGCTATGGTCAGGAAGATGGTGGGTCGGTCCCGTACCTACCAGTCGCGATAGTGCGTCACAGGCGGCCTTGTACCCGGTGGATTTGGTCCCACGGAAGCCCTCGGACTGCACGGGGATAACGGGGATACCCGTTTCCCGCTCGACCTTACGGGCAACAGCCTGAACGTCGTCGCCGATAAGACCGACGATGCACGTGGAATAGATGAACGCCGCTTGGGGGTGATATTCGGCAATCAGTTCGGTCAAAGCAGCGTATAGTTTCTTCTCGCCGCCATAGATCACGTCCTTCTCCCGCAAGTCCGTGGAAAAGCTCAGGCGGTGAAGCTCCGGGCCACTCGACAGGGCCCCGCGGATGTCCCAGGTGTAAGCGGCGCAACCTACTGGACCATGTACCAAGTGGAGCGCGTCGGTGATGGGATAGAGTACCACACGCGAACCACAGAATACGCATGCCCGCTGGCTTACGGATCCTGCCAGGCTGCGTTTCTGGCAATCCATCGCGTAAGGAGCGGCTCCCGTGCGGTGGATTTGGTCCTTGCGGTCCTCCAGGATGTCGATCATATCGTTATTCATCACACTCCCCCCACGAACCGAACGTGAAGGATTACATAACCAGTTCGAAGCTCGCCTCAGGGCTGTCGCGATCCTGTCGGTCCATAAGTACGTTCAATATCTGTTCGCAGAGGCGCATCGCGCCGCGGTATCCCACCGTTGGGAAATATTGATGCCCTACGCGGTCCAGGATCGGGAATCCATGGCGGACCAGCGGAATGTCCTCGTCCCGGGCGATGTACTTGCCATACGAGTTGCCGATCAGCAGGTCCACCTTTTCATTTTTAATCCACTGATGCAGTAGGAACATGTCGGCCTGCTTGCCCTGGCGTACCTTCACTTCCGGAAGTCGTCCCCCTAATACGGTGGCAATGCGTTCCTCGAAGGCCCTGCCTGGTGTTCCGGTCACGATGTACGTCGGCTTCATGTCCAGATCGTGGAGGAATTCCGCCAGGCTCACAAGTTGATCCGGGTCGCCCCAGAGCGCTGCTCGTTTGCCGAAAAAGTATTGCTGCATGTCGGAAATCATGTCGACCAGCCGGCCCCGCTCGTCGTTGATCGACGCGGGGACCTCTACTTTACCCGCCTTGCGAAGGGCATTAATGAAGCGGTCCGTCGCCCGTAGCCCGATAGGCAATTCCAGCGTTTGGAAAGGCACTTTGCACCTTGAATCCAGGGCCTCCGCAGCGGAGGTGCTGGCGGTGGGGCCCAGGGCCAGCGTGATCCTGCTGTCTCCCGACGCGCGTATTTGGTCGACTGTTGCTCCGCCCCGAGGGTAAAACTCATGCCGTCCGGTTTGGGGGGCGTCCAGCACACCCGAGGTATCCGGGTACATCAGAATAGCAACGCCCATTTCCCCGGCGAGTCGCCGAATCTCCTTCATGTCCGCGGGTTCCACCCATCCGGGCAGAATATTCACGGTTTTATTTTTCTTCTCGGCCACGGCTTGGGCGAAATACGTCACCATGCTTTTGGTCATGTTAGCAAAGCCCGTAACATGTGACCCCACATAGCTGGGGGTGTTGGCATGAATGACATATTTGCCAGGGGGGATTAGGCCCTTGCCTGTCGCCTTGGCGGTTATCTGGACGATATCGTCGCCGATAGTTTCCGACAGGCATGTCGTATGCACCGCGATGATGTCCGGGGCGTAGACGGTGAATATCGTCTCGATGGCGGTCAGAAGGTTACTTTGCCCGCCGAATACGCTGGCCCCTTCGGTGAAACTGCTGGTGGAAGCCATCACCGGTTCCTTGTAGTGGCGCGTAAGCGTGCTGCGGTGGTAAGAGCAACATCCCTGGCTGCCGTGGGAATGTGGCAGGCAACCGTGGATGCCCAGCGCGGCATACATCGCGCCCACCGGTTGGCAGGTTTTCGCAGGGTTGATCGTGAGCGCTTCGCGCTCAACAACTTCGGTATTCGTATGACGCAATAACATAAATAACTTCCTTTAGCACTCGCTTGAACCGGTATGTACCAACTCCGCCTCCAGGGCCGGATAGTCCTGCTTCTGCCACGGGGCCTGGATGTACGTCCAGACACGAGCGCCCACCATCCGGTCGATGTCTCTCCAGAAGTTCACCGCCCCCGCGAACCCGGCGTAAGGACCGCCGTAGTCATAGCTGTGCAACTGCTTGCTCGGGACGCACATTTTCTGAATGGCGTACTTCTCCTTGATCCCGGCGCAGAATACCGCCGGCTTGTAGAGCTCGATCAGTCTTTCGCTCTCCCAGTGGCTGATGTCATCGATGACCAGCGTTTCCTCCTCCATCTGCGACATCATGCCCTCGTAGCCTTTTACAGGCATACCGTTTTGGATTAAGTCAGCCAATTCCTGTTCGCTCTTGCGTGGGGAGTACTTATCCGGGTCGGCTTCAACTGCGAGTTCCTCGATGTTCCTACTGTCCGCATCGATGGTAATGCTCGGCAAGACCCGGCGTCCCTCGTAGTCATCGCGATGGGCAAATTCATACCCCGCAGCTAATGTCTTCATGCCGATCTCGGCAAATAGATCCTGATAGTGATGCGCCCGGGAGCCGCCCACGAACAACATGGCAAGCTTATCCTGGCAGCGTTCGTGGATTTCCTGTCGAATCGGTTCGGTCGCCTCTATTTCCTCGGCAATAACGGTCTCAACCTGCTCGGAAAGCTTCGGATCTCCGAAGTATTCAGCTATCTTGCGAAGACTCTTGGCGGTGGACTCCGTGCCGATGAAGTTGACCTTGATCCATGGAACACCATACTTCTTTTCGATCATGTCCGCGACATAATTGATCGACCGGTGGCACATCACGCAGTTCAGGTCGGCGGTGTGTGCCCGCTCGAACGCGCTGATCGTGGAGTTTCCGCTGAACGTACTAACGAGCGTGATTCCGCATTTGTCCAATAATTCCTCGATCACGAACGCATCACCGCCGATGTTGTATTCGCCCATCAGTGTTATCTTGTATTTGCCTTCCGGCGGCGTGTCGTTACGACCGATTACATGTTTGAAGAGCTGGTTGTTGGCGATATGGTGTCCCGCGGATTGCGACACGCCCTTATAGCCTTCGCAACTGAACCCGAAACAGTTGATGTTCAACTTCTCTTGCATACTCTTGCAGACCTGGTGGACATCGTCTCCAATCAACCCCACCGGGCAGGTCGAGAAAACCGCGATCGCCTTAGGATGAAAGAGGTCGTAAGCCTCCTGGATGGCGGCGGCCAGCTTCTTCTCCCCACCGAAGATGATCTGTTCGTCCTGCATGTCGGTCGAAAAGCAGTAGGTCATGAAGTTCTCCCCATCGGGACCGGGGTCGGTCTGATTGCGCCGTGTCAGCCAGGAGTAGAAGCCGCAACCGATCGGGCCGTGGGTGATATTGACGATATCGCGGGTAGGGCCGAGGACCACACCCTTGCATCCGGCGTAGCAGCATCCGCGCTGGGTGATGATTCCCGGAACAGTGCGAATGTTAGCCTTGATCTCGGGGGGTACTCCCTCTTCCGTTTTACGATTGATGACGATCTGTCCTGCACGCTTGCGGGCGACCTTAGTGGGATACTTCCTGAGGAGATCCTCGCGGACAGTCTCGATGTCGGGTTTCTTGGGGGAACTCATATAGGCACCTCTGTATTTGCGGGCAGTATGGTATCCAAGACGGCTTCGCCGGTTTCACCGGTTCGAATGCGGATGGCATCCGTGACGGCTTGAACGAAGATCTTTCCGTCTCCGGGCGATCCGGTCTGATTGATTTCGATAATAGTCTTGACCACCGCATCAACCATATTGTCGGGCACGACCAGGGTGAGCATGCGCTTGGGGATGAGCTTCGGGCCGGGGCCCAATTGCGAGATCGCCTCATCGTAGCCCGCTTCGGCCCCCTTGAGCAAAAGATAGTCCACCTTCCCCTTGCCTCGTCCAACAACCTTCCGGGCGGTCAACGACCAGCCCCCGACCTCGGCCAGCGCCCGTTTCGTCACGTTCATCTTGTTCATGCGTATAATCGCTGTTATTTCTTTCACGATCGTGCTCCTCGTGACTAGAGGCCCTTGGTGCCGGTTGAGACGGTATAGGCTTCCTCGACGGCGGAGATGAAAATCTTGCCGTCACCGAAGGCCCCTTTGGTACCCGTCCGAGCCGATTTCATAATCGTCTCCACAACAAAATCTTTGTCGCTATCCTGAATTACCGTGAGGATCAACTCCTTGGGCAACTCGTCGTAAGTAATCTCGCCGACCTTCATGCCCCGTTGTTTGCCTCGGCCGAAGACATCCATCTTCGTTACCGATGGAAAACCCGCATACATCAGAGCGGCAAGGACTTCATCAAGCTTTTCCGGACGTACAATAGCGCGAACCATTAGCATGGCCAATTCCTTTCCTGGTAGAGAGTAAGGGGGAACGTTTACGCCAGAAGACCGTAGTCCAACAGAAGCTTCTCCAGGTCTTCGATCGCCATTGGCTGGGGGATGACGAACCTCTCGTTAGAATCGATGTTGGTCGCCAACGTACGATATTCGTCGGCTTGAGCACATTGTGGATTCCAGTCGATGACTGTCTTCTTGTTGATCTCCGCCCGCTGTACATCGTTGTCGCGGGGCACGAAGTGGATCATTTGAGTTCCCAGACGTTTGGCGAACTCGGCAATCATTTCTTTCTCATTGTCTACCTTACGGCTATTGCAGATCAGTCCGCCCAACCGCACGCCGCCGGCCTCGGCGAACTTGACGATGCCTTTACATATATTGTTGGCGGCGTACATGGCCATCATCTCACCCGAGCAGACGATATAGATTTCCTGGGCCTTGCCGTCGCGGATGGGCATGGCGAACCCACCGCAAACCACATCGCCCAGAACGTCATAGAATACGTAGTCGAGGTTTTCGTCCTCCTCGTAGGCCCCGAGTTGTTCGAGCATGTTGATCGACGTGATGATGCCTCGTCCCGCGCAGCCCACGCCGGGTTCCGGTCCGCCAGATTCCACGCAAAGCGTGTTACAGAATCCGGGTTTCCGAATGTCGCAAAGGTCCACGTCCTCCCCTTCCTCGCGCAGAGTGTCCAGAACCGTCCGCTGGGCCAATCCGCCCAGCAGAAGACGCGTGGAATCGGCTTTAGGGTCGCACCCGACGACCATGACCTTCTTACCCATCTCCGCCAGCGCGGCGACGGTATTTTGCGTTGTGGTACTCTTGCCTATGCCACCTTTTCCGTAAATCGCAACTTTCCTGGTACAGGTTTTTGTCATTACGCCCATAATCAGAGTCTCCTTGTAAAACTCAACACCTGCTATAAGGGCACATTCTGTGCCAGAGTGAAAAGGCGTAAACATTGGGAAAACGAGTTTAATAAGGGGGTACGCTCGACGATTGAGCGACAATTACTTCCGTCTCGAGAGAAATCACGGAAATATATTTCCGGGAAACACTGGCCAAGAGATGGCGATGTGGGATCCTATTTCCGGAATAGCCCTTTGTAGTCGATGGCGAGACTCTTGATCTTGTAGCGTACCATTCGTTCGGTGATGCCTAGTTCCGTGGCGGCGCAAACAACACTGCCCTCGTGGCGTTTGAGAGCATCAGTGATTAGGTCTCGCTCCAGAATCCGTACGCGTGCTTTTAGGGTCATGGGTTCAACCTGTTCATCGGCGGAGGGTACCTGCAAAGTCGGAGGTAGGGAGGATCCATGGATCACGCCATCATTACTCAACAAGACCGCGTGTTCGATGCAGTTTTCCAACTCGCGGACATTGCCTGGCCAGTGGTAGGCGAGCATCATTTGAATCGCGCTGGTTGAGATGCGATGCACATCCTTCTCCATCGCCCTGGCATATTTGGCGACAAAGTGGTCGGCCAGCGAAAGAATATCGTCCTTCCGGTCCCGCAGAGTGGGCAGATAAATAGGAAACACATTTATCCGGTAATACAAGTCGTGGCGGAACCGTCCCGCTTCGACGTCCGCTTCCAAGTTACGGTTGGTGGCGGCCAGAATGCGAACGTTTGCACTTCTGGTTTCGTTGTCCCCAACGCGCTCGTATTGACGCTCCTGCAGGATACGAAGCAGTTTGATTTGCACAGTAGTCGAAAAATCACCGATCTCGTCGAGGAACAAAGTTCCGCCTTCGGCTTGTTCGATACGTCCGATACGGGTTGTGATGGCGCTGGTAAAAGCCCCTTTCTCGTGACCGAAGAGTTCGCTCTCCAGCAGGTTTTCGCTGAGGGCTGCACAATTTACGCGCACAAAGGGTTTCCCGCAGCGGGGACTGGAGTAGTGGATTGCGGCAGCCACCAGTTCCTTACCCGTCCCCGACTCACCCCGAATCAACACGGTTGTGTTTCCGGACGCGACCTGTTGAATTCTCTGGTAGATCTGCCGCATCGGTCGAGAGTTACCGATAATGTTCTCCGGACGATGAATACCCTCCAATTCTCCCCGAAGGCGAATATTTTCCTCCTCCAGCGCCATCTGTTGCTGTTGTGCGACACGACGCGCCTTAACATCGTTGGCTATCAGTCCCGCCACCAGCAGAAGAAAATCCTTGACCTCATTCAGCACATTCGCGGGACTGCATGGATGGTCGGCAGAAAGGGTGCCGACTACCTCCTCCCCGACCATCACCGGAACGCAAATAAAGCTAAAATCCTTGCTTGCCTCCGGACCGCGACGATGGATTCGGTTGCGGAACTGTGGTTCCTGACTGATTCTGGCGACGATGGCGGCGTGTCCGGTCTGAAGAACTTGTCCTGTAATGCCTTCTCCGCGGGAGTACCGTGCGTCGGCTCTTCCACGATTGCCGCGTTTTGGAATGTCCTCGACCGTAAGTTCTTTGCCATCCGGACTTAGAAGCATCACGGTGCAGCGACACAGCCCCACAAGACTCTCGAGGGCGTGGAGTACTTCCTGCAGGATTTTATGCTGTCCCGAGTAGTGGTTCAACGCGTCAGCGATCGCTCGCAGCGCACGGATCTGCCGGTCGCGCCTCGCTGCTAAGGCGGATAATGATTCCTGTTGCGTTAAATATGTCGAATCTTCAGTCTCGTATGACAACGGCGTGCAACCTTATCGAGCGTGAACGTGCCATCAGAAAGCCTTTTCGGCCGCATTGGATGCGCCGCTCGCTTCCAGCGCGGTACTTCCTCCGTAGCATCGATTGCGCACGCGGTTACTCTAGCAATAACGGTGCCAAATGTGAAGAGTGTTCCCGTATTCTCGTGTCGAGCAGTAGTGCCATGGATCGGGGCATAGTCAGTGAGGACTGCCTGGCATTTGTGCGTAAGAGGAGCAGTTCATATATTGGAGGCACGCCCAAGGCTACGTTGAAGCGGAAGCAGGTTTTGTCCCAGTCCGAAAGTCTGAAGGATGCGGATATCGCGAATCGCCGGTTGTGGTGACTCCAAGGCCAGGATTGGCGAAGTGCGGGGCGTTCGAGGGCAAGATCGCGTCGATCCTCTGACTAACGAGTAAGGCAAAATTCGTGATCCTGGACCCGTAACCCGCAAAGGTCTGAATGATCGTCCAGGTAAAGGTATTCGCGTTCTATGCGTAAAGATGCCGGATAAGGCGAAGAAGGTACTGCTCAATCGGCTTGGCCAGATTCTTCCTCGTAATTTGCGGTCTCTGGAAGAGGCAGAGCAAATGTAGTCGCTTCAGTTTCACGAAACGGCCTTGGCAATAGCGACAGGGATAATGTGGTCGCGCAATGTAGCAACGAAGGGTAACTCTATATTTCCAAGTGACTTACGAAATTAGCGGCGGGCGGGCTCGAACCGCCGACCTTGGGTTTATGAATCCCACGCTCTAACCAACTGAGCTACGCCGCCAAACATCTGTTATAAAACAACTTAAATAAAAAGTCAGCCATGCATGTTTTGTACGACGACAACCTTGACGACAACCGATAAGTATGCGATACTGTTCTTGATTCATTAATACTTATCCACAATTTGAGTTCGCGTGTCGTCATGACCAAGAATAAATCCAAACCAAGTAAGCCTGACAAACCTTACGCTGGATTCCCTCTCACGGCTCATCCAAACGGCCAATGGTGCAAAAAAATCCGTGGTAAAGTCCACTTCTTCGGTGTCTGGGCCGAACCCATGGAGGCCTTAAACAATTATAACCGGCAAGCCGCAGACTTGCACGCTGGCCGACAATCCGTTCGATATGATAGTAGCATACCGACCATCAAAGCCCTTGCCAACAGTTATTTGACCGTTCAAGCAGAGAAGGCAAAACGGGCAATCATCACCCCCTCTCATTTTAACTATTGCAAAAAGGCCGTAGAGTCTTTTACCCGGTTCGTTGGTAAAGAACGATGCTGGGACGACTTGCG
>JAAYCU010000080.1 GCA_012729595.1 Phycisphaerales bacterium | reverse complement strand
CTGGAGGACTTCAACAGAACCAATCCAAGCCGCTTTCGCCCTCTCTCGCCGACAGGGTTGGCTGCTTCGGCATGGCTCAACCCCCTCCGGGTTCACAGATATAGGGACTACAACGCAACCGGCTCGAAAAAGGCAACCAGCGGATTCTCATCATCGATTCCGCAATGACCACCACAGCCCCCCCGCTGAAGGTGGTCCTTGATATCGGGAATGCAAAGGAGCAAAAAAGAGGTTTGGATCTGCGGTTGACCGCTGCATAAACGAAATATGATGGGAAAGTTTCAGAAAGACAGCGATTCCCACCATTGCCTCGATTGCCGTTCGCCCCCATTCCACAATATAATAAAAACATAGTCTGCATGAACGGGTATTCCGGGGCTGATAAACATGGTGGAATCGACGAGAGCAATAGCAGTGGACCATCATTGCCTCGCTTGCGGATATGACTTGCAGGGTCTGCCTACGGTTTACGCGTGTCCCGAATGCGGGCTGGATTACGATTTGAACCGCATGGTTATCCCGATCCGCGGATTTCGCAGGATCATGACAAACTATATGCCACTAATTGCCGTCGGGCTGCCATTGATGGCTCTGGCTCAGTACATCTTTCGAATGAATCTCTCCATAATGCAGATGGCGGTTCTCGCGTTATTTTTGCTTGTTATTATCCGGATACACCTTTCAAGTTTCACGACTCGCCGGCATCGCTATCTGATCTATCTTGCCATCGATCGAGAGGGCGTGCATTTCTTCTATGCCAACAAGGACGTGACACATCACGCCTGGACGGACATTGAACAGGCCAGAAGCGTTTGGTTCGGCGGAGAATTCCATCTGGCAGGAAAGGATGGAACAGATTTATTTACATGCAATGGCGACGATCTGGGCGGATGGTCCAAGACCAACCAATGCGTCTCGGCCATCAATCAGGCACGCGAGCGATTTCAAAACCAAACCACTTGAGCGTATTTCCCTCAAGGCTCGTTACGGAAGGCTTCCCACGCGCAGCCGGCGGCGCCAATGAAACCGGCATCATTACCGAGTGTGGCGAAACTTATTTCAGGGTGATCCTTCAATAATTGCCAGGTTAGTTTGTGGAAATGCCGCTGGACAGGCTCAAGGAGAAAGTCGCCGGCCGCGATCAGGCCACCGGCCATTACGATCCTTTGCGGGTTGGTCACGTGCTGCATGACCACGCAAACAACGGCCAGGTAATAACAGGCCCGATCCCACACATAGCCGGCCAGTTCGTCACCGGCCTGGGCCGCCTCCACGATATGTTCGGCCAGCAGCATTTCGCAATCGTCGACGCGCTGTTTCAATACGCTGGGGCGCCCCTCGGCGATCAATTCCTCCGCCCAGCGGGCCAGAAAATAGGCCGACGAATAGGCCTCCACGCATCCCCGTTGGCCACAGGAACACAACCGCCCGCCGGGCTGAACCAGCATGTGCCCAAGTTCGGCTCCGTTCTCGAAATAGCCACGCAACAGGCGACCGTCAGTGATGACCCCCCCACCAACACCGGTCCCCAGCGTAAACATAACCAAATCCGTTACGCCTTTTCCCGCCCCGGCCCAGTACTCGCCCCAGGCGGCGGCGTTTGCGTCGTTTTCGAGCGTCGTATGGATACCGGTACGTTCACTTATGTATTTAGTCAACGGCACGTTACGCAGACAAGGCAAATTCCCGGGCTTGATTACCACGCCTGTCCTGTGACTCAATGGCCCCGGTGAACCGATTCCAATTCCCCGGACCTCGCCACGCGGCACGCCGGATTCTTCGATGGCCCGCTCCACGGCGACGGCGATATTGTTAACAACCTGCGCCTCGCCTTGCTCCACTTCCGTCGGAATGCTGAACTTGCAGAGCACTCGAGACTGCGCATCCAACAGACCGGCCTTGATGTTCGTGCCACCCAGATCAATACCCACGCAATATGCCATCTTCCAATCACCTTACACAAGGATCTTTTCCTGTAACTTAACGTAAACCTCGCACATCCTACTAACCGGCCCGTAAACGCTCAATATCCGATCAATATATTTTGTGACTATACCGAGCAGTGACCAGCCCCGCCCCTCGATACTCCGGCCAGCACCGCCATATCGGAAAAATATCGGCAATCGTGTCCATGTATACCACCGTCAAACGGCAAGATCTGGCGCAGAACTGCGATGTTGAATACCGTCGAGCTGTTTGAGTTGCTGGAGGAACGCATCAATACGGTTTTGGCGGTCCTCGCTAAGAGTCCGGCGGCCATATACAACCTCATAATAGGCTTGGACCAGCTCGGGGGCCGCGTCAAAGTTGACGAATTTATCGGCTAATTCGGCAGCAAATTCGGCCGGGGTTTGCTCGCCCCGACGGGCTAAACCCCGATCATGCAGCAGATGACAGAACCGTCGATAAAATTCGACATTTATCATCGCCGCCCCGCGAGCCCTCCGCGTCTCAAGAATACGCTTGATTCGCACAAGCACCCATCGACCGATCAAGGTCAGGGCATATCCGACCATCACCACTCCCACCACGGCCAGCAAGGCAAATACCCAGTAGAGCACCCGCTCACGTCTGGTCAAGGGCAAATTTCCGCCGAACAATTCCTGCACAAAGGCGGCCATCGCTCCTACCAACGTCTGCTGATTGCGCGTCGGGCGCAGAAGCCATTCCTTGCAGCGTTGCAACAGGGCCAGACGGGCCTGGGCATCGAAAGACATCACCTCCGAGACCCAATAAAACTGAACATAATCAAATAGCTTGACGAATACCGTCGGCCATGTATCGCCCCCCCGCGAAAATGCAACCCGCCCCGGAGTTGGATCAAAAACCACCCAGTCCTTGCCTGGGATATACACCTCCACCCATGAATGGGCATGCTTGGCACGAACCAAGTAGTAATTACCCAGCGGATTGAATTCCCCCCCCTGGTATCCGGTCACCAGCCGGGCGGCAAGCCCGCTATACTGACACATCAACACCATGGCCGAAGCGAAATACTCGCAATGGCCCCGTCGGGTACGCAGCAGAAATTCCCCAATCGGCTCCTCGTCCGCCTCTATGGGAGGCGACTCCAGCGTGTAACTGAATCTTTCGGAACGAAGAAAAGTCTCCATCCGCCGAGCAAATAACTCCTTCTGGGCAGCGCTTTGCAGAGTATCTGGCGAGCCGATTTCCTGTTCGATCATGGCCATAATTTCCCCGCGGCGAGGCAAATCCGGGTTGGGCAAGTAAATATGCTCCTGAGGGTCGTAACCGCGTTCGGCGTTCAGGGCATGCAATACGCTCCCGGATATGTCACGAGACCAGGCCGACCGAACTACATACCGGACCCCATTGGGTGACATATCCTCCAACCGAAGCTCCTGGCCGTCGCTCCACTTCCGCACCCTCGAAAAATCGTTTGAACCAATCCAGAGAGGCGGGTAGCAACTGAACAAATACCGGTTATTCTGATCTGGCTGCAGCCAATAGTACTGCGTAATGGTGTGGAAGGTATCGGTCGTCATGTGTTCGACCCCGGGCAACAACCAGGTTCCCAGACCATGCTCGCTCGACATGGTCATCCTGTAGTCTCGTAAACCCGACGCACGCCACGACTGCCACCGCCAGGCATAAATACCCGTAACCCGGGAACGGGTCTGCCGATATTGACTGAGTACCGCACCACGAAAATATAGTAAAGACTCGTCCACCGACTCGGTTTTTTGGTCATCGAGCCGAATCTGTACCCGCATAACCGGGCGCTCTGACTCCTGAATTGTCCCCCGCTGCTCGAATTCGACCATCGGGCTGAAGCCACTTAGACTTGTCATGTTGGGAGTTGGTTGGCGCCCTCTGAAGAACTCCCGCGCCTCTCCCCGAGGACAGACAATAAACAGAATAATCCCGATGGCCAGCGACGTGGTCGCCGAAAAGGCGACAACTCTGATCAAAAGGTGCCGTCCGGCACTGACGGCCTCGCGATCCGTTATTGATTGGCACAGCCCCTCCGATTCCCGGCTAGTTTCATGTTCGAGCCACCACAGGTAAAAGCGTATCAAGGCTTGAATGCCCACGGTCAGAAAAACCAGCAGAGCGATCGGAAACATTATATTACCGCTGGTCACGGCGGAGATGATTAAGAGAAAATGGCACATCAATAACAACTGGCCTTCATCGCGGAGAGTTCGTGCCGAAAGCAACTTGCAGGCACAAAACATGACCATAAAATGCGATAGCGCGATTACGGGTTCGGAATGTAGCCAATAATAATCTATACCGATAAAGACAAAGCAGCCCACGGTCAGAATGGTGTTAATTCGGGCGGACCAGAGAGGTTGTCGGCCGATTACAACGCGCATACCGGCGACCAAGCATGAGAAAGACACGATCAACGCATACCCAAGATGCTCTTCGGCAATGGCTAGAGACCATGTGACAACCAAGAGAAGAATCATTGCCGACCAGAACAAACCGCCCCGCGCGGTCATGATGCCCTCCGATCGTCCCGTGTCTCACGCCCCAGATCCACCAAGGCCTGGAATTCAGCTTGTTCCGGACATAGAACCAGCAAGGCCTCCGCCTGGCGATGCAGATAACGAACCAACCCCTCATGCTGGGGCGACATGCGGGCCGTACATACCACCAAACGAGCCTGCCCCAATTTTGCCCCATAGCTCCTGGCCACCAAATCGGCCAGACTTTCAGCAGATTCGGGTTGCAGTAAAGCCAGCTCCCGCAATACTCGTTGACGATGCACTCTTCCGCTGGCCACCGGAATCAGCACAGGTTCGGCCGCCCGACAAATCAACCCCACCCGGTAGCCGCGATCTAGACCGTCGCAGACCGCGGCTGTAGCGGCGCTAATAACTCGCTCAGCGGCCACGTCAACCATTCCCGCCCCGTCCGTCTCCATACGAGCATATGGTGCGGACCATGGATCCACGATTACCACCATCTCGCGAAGCTGCATGGCCCTCATTTCCCGGACGAGCAGTTCTCCCATGCGGGCGGAACGGCGCCAGTGAATCCACCGATAGTTGTCGCCTTGCCGATATTCGCGCAACCCGAAAAACTCATCTTGAATCGCCACCTGCCGTGGAGCAGACCCACCACCAGCCATGGTCCTCGAACGCTCGCGCCAGGGATCGCGACGAAAACGGGCGATGACCGGGTACACCATCAACTCCGCGGGCGTCACATGGTCCACCGTGCAGGAAAACAAGCCCAAGGAAAAACGAGACTGAACCCGAACCGCATGCAGCCGAATCCGACCGCGCCGCGGCACCACCTGCTCGACCTCGATCCTCCTCTCCTCGCCGGGGGCCAACACGCCAATAAAACCATGCCCCAAACCCGAAGCATCCTGTCCGGAAGGGTATTCTCCGATAATCAGACCCCAGCCTCGCGACCATCGTCGCGGATTGCGTACTATGTACGTAATCGTAAAGCTTCGGCCGGCCATTACCGCGTCGGGGACGAGACGCTCAACCGAGACGCGATTCACCGAACGTGCGACCAGAACGATGCTGACCAACACCATGCCGGAACCGATGGTAGCCAGTAGCAACAGTAGGTTAGCCTCGTTTATCTGTGAGGCCATAACCATGATCGTAAGTATGATTATGTAAAGCAGCCCAGCGTACGTAATTCGTATCCCCCACCACACGGGCCGCCGACGTACCGCTCCCCCGACGCCGGGCAGCGCCGCGAAACCGGCAATACGCTCTGGATGGATAGTGCTCATGAGGGTGGTTTCGCGTCGCGGGCCGCTGCTTGATTACTCGGGCACGGCCACCTGCCGTAGAATATCCATCATAATCCGCTCAGCGCTAACCGGGTGCCCCTCGTGCAGAAAACTCTTGCAAACCACACGATGGGCACAAACCGGTACGAATAACGCTTTAATGTCGTCGGGAATAACATAATCCCGACCGATCAACATCGCCTGCGCCTGGGCGGCCCGAATCAGTGAGATCGTGCCTCGTGGAGATACCCCTACCTCGAAATACTCGTGGCCGCGGGTCAGTTCGATCAGGTCCAAGGCATAGCTCACCAGAGCATCGTCGACTCTGACACGGGTAACCCGCTCCTGAATGGCAATCAATTCCTGCCGGCGCATCACCGGCCGTAATGTCTCCAACGCCACCGTGGCCGGTTGTTCTTGCAGGATGCGTGTTTCCACCTCTCTTGACGGGTACCCGATGCGGATGCGCATGGCAAAACGATCTAACTGGTTTTCCGGTAGGAAATAGGTCCCCTCGAATTCGAATGGATTCTGAGTAGCCATGACCAGGAATGGTTGATCGAGTTTCAGGGTACGTCCATCAACGCTGACCTGAGCTTCGTTCATCGCCTCCAGCAGGGCTGATTGCGTCCGGGGGGTAGTCCGGTTGATTTCGTCGGCCAAAACAATGTTGGCGAAAATCGGTCCCTTCTTGAATTCAAACGTTCCGGCACTCGTGTCATAAATACTCACCCCGATAATGTCCGAGGGGAGCATGTCCGGAGTCAACTGGATCCGCGCAAAACTCAAATCCAGACTGCGGGCCAAGGTCCGGGCCAGGACTGTCTTACCCACTCCCGGAACATCCTCGATCAACAGATGCCCACGGCTCATCAGGCCCACCAGGATCTGATTCACGACTCCGGGCTTTCCCAGAAAAACACGATGAATATTCTCTCGCAGGGCCGTCAGATGCCCCAGCAAAGGATCACCGGTTAGCTCGAGTTCCATAGACACGCTCCCCGCCCTCTCCGTCATCCCCAAACTCGTCAATTGACAGCGTCTGCCATTATACCACGGCATCCGAAACTGGTTAACACATAACGATTACCCCCCCAGGTTGGATCGGTGGCCCCCAGGAGCACGGCTCCCAATCGCCCAGTAACCTTAATAATGAAGCAACAACCAAGCTTTCCCGTTCACGCCATTCGTTGTACCATGTTGTCTTCCAAGGCGGCTTGGGTATGTGGACTGTCCGGCAAGGAGAATAACGATGATTCGTGTAGGTATTATAGGGGCTGGGTTCATGGGGCGGATGCACTTTGATGCTTATCAAAAACACTCCGCTCGCGCCCAGGTGGTAACCCTGTGCGACAAGGAAGCCGCCCGGCGTATCGGCGACTGGCGCGACGCCATCGGTAACCTTGGCGATTACGGATCGATCCGTCGCGATTTCAGCTCCGTCAAACCCAGTGCGGACTACCATGAGCTTCTGAACAATCCCGCAATCGATCTCATCGATATCTGCGCCCCGACCTTCCTGCACCGCGAGATTGCCGTGGCCGCACTTGCGGCGGGTAAGCACGTACTCTGCGAGAAACCAATGGCCGCCACCCTGGTCGAATGCGATGCCATGATCGCCGCCGCGGAAAAGACCGACCGTACATTCATGATCGCACAGTGTACCCGCTTCTGGCCGGAATACGTTTTTCTTAAGCAACTGGTTGAGACCGAAAAGTACGGCCGGCTTGAGTCGCTGCATTTGCGCCGCCAGGCGGCCCGCCCGGGCTATACGCTCAACAACTGGATCAATAATCCTGAATTATCGGGTGGGATGATTCTCGACCTGCATATTCACGACGTGGACTATGCCCTGTTCCTTCTCGGAAAACCCAAAGCCATCGAGGTCAGTGGGGTTTACAATCCCCAATTCGGTGCCGACCGGGTGTATGCGTTCTGGCACTATGACAAGAACCGCCCCATCGTGTTGGAGGGTTTCTGGGACATGCCCCCCGATTACCCGTTCAACGCCGGAATCAGCGCCAAGTTCGAACACGCCGCAGTGCATTGGGACATGGCTTCCCAGAAACCGCTCACCGTATATCTCGCCGGGGGCGGCACGGAAACGCCGGAGTTTCCCGTGGCTGACGGCTATATCGCGGAAATCGGATACTTCCTAGATTGCGTCGAGCAGAACAAGAAGCCAACACATTCGACCCCACAAGAAAGCCGCATGGCGGTTGCTCTGGCCCTGGCCGAAGGCGAAAGCCTCCGCACCGGCAAGCCAGTCGATCTGGTGTAAGCGACATTCAGAGCAACCATCACCAGAATCAATGCCCACTCTTCGCAAGGGGCATATTCGCTATTACGCTATGACGATATAAAGCTTGGCGTGGAACCGGGAGCACGCAAGCTTCCATAACCCGATTGGGCTTCCCCGCCTCACCGATTGCCACCAGATGTTCTTTGGGCGCTTGGGCTTTTATTAAATCGAAATCTCGTTTCCGGTCTACCGTAACGGATATGAACACAGCATCCCCGTAACCGGGGTAAAAAACAATTCCGATCTTGGGCAACGGACGGGTTTCCAGAGCTAATCCCGGATGGCCGGCATTGACAGTGTTACGCACACAGAGACTCAGTAGCTGGTCCAGCCCAACTCATGGAAGACCCGTTGAACCCAGGAATATGCCCAGGGCTGGGGTATGGCGGCCATGGTGTTAACCACGGAAAAAAACAGGAACGCGTAGCACACGAACCGCCCCGCGGATCCGGCCGCGATCCTGGCCACACCGGTAGGCAAAAACAGCAGCCATAGAGGAATCAACCAAAACATCCAACGTAAACCTTGGCAGGATCCGCCGTAATTCTGGGTCTTATTGGTCGCGTAGAACGTAATGATCACCACTGTCGTCAGTAGTGCCATGATGGCAAACAGGCGAGGTGAACCTCGGAACTTAACCGTAGAGTCTTCGGAAACCAAAGGGCTTCGAGAATCTTCCGACAGATCTTGCGATAGTTGGCTACCAAAGAACAGTTGAATCAACATGCCCCAAAAACTGAGCAGTAATACCGGTGTAAGCAGAAATATGCCGTGATGCCCGATGAGCATGTGCATCAGATATACATGGCGTGGTTCCTTAACACTATCGAGGCCCTCCGGACTATTCCAATAGCTACCTTCGTAGTCGTATGGCCCACCGGGTTGACCAAAGGTGGCATACACCGGCACCACCGTACCGAAAGCCAAATAATTAGTATACAGGGCGGCGGCCACAACGATCAGAGCCGCCGGCAAGGCCACCAACAAGGCGCGTTTGAGGTCGGTCACACCTAACACCGCGAACAGGCACACGGCCAGGAAAGCCGCAGGCAACTCAAAGGATGCGGTGAGGGCCGAGAAAAAACCCGCCAGGCCAAACCAGTACCACTCTCGTCGACCATCCAGCCAGATCCGCCACAAGGCGTGGACCGCCACCATCGCGGCACAGGCCGCCATCACATGATTATTCAGCGTGACCGACCACGATGTCAGATAGGTGCCCAAAGCCGCGGTTGCCATGCAGAAATGATAGACGAACGGAGATGTGATCCAGCGACGGAAATGCCAGCGAACCAAAAGCAGCATCCCTACCAGCGGGATTACCTGTAATATAATCAGCGTACTCTTCACTATCAGACGCGGGTTGTCAGCGAAAGTCCGGCCGGTCAGCGCGGTGATACCCATAACACAACCGGAAATGAACGTGGGCATCAAGGGCGGCTTGCTCGAATAATACTCATCGCCGATCTTCACCATATCGATCGTGGGCAACGGAGGGAAATCACGAGGTCGCGACACCTGGTCCCGTGGTACGGCGCGCCAGAACACCGGATCATCAACATAGGCGTACCGGCCATGGGTAACCAGCGAATACACCGTATTCCATCGGGAGGCATCGTTCACCGAATAGGCAATATGAAAACTGCCCAGAATACTACCCACCAGCAAACCAGCCGCCAGAACGATAAATACCCAGCCCAAGTCCAGGGATGGCTTCCTCGCGGTCGCAACAGGAGTTTCACTGGGAGAAAAGCTTTCGGGCAGAGTACTCATGCAAGTGTTTCCTTGTCTTATTCCACGGTTTCAAAGGTCTCGGTTGCCGCCGGCCAGCCGACCCGCTCGCAAATCGAATAATATTCAGTTACCGGCCGGGTAGTCACCAGTATCTCCGCGATGAGACCAAGAGCAACGAGAATCAGTCCGGGAACAAGGACCAACATG
>JAAYCU010000079.1 GCA_012729595.1 Phycisphaerales bacterium | reverse complement strand
CCTCGAGTGTAACACTGCACGGCGCAGGCATGTTGACCTGAAAAGCCCAGTCATCGCATGTAACTTTCACGCAGTTGTCGACGATCGTCGTCGTGGCGCACAGGCTGCCATCCGTTACAAGACACGGCACATCCCACCCAAGGCAGTCGAACAGGCCGTCAACTTCAACCTGCACGCACAACTCGCCAGGGGACAACGTGAACGTCTGGCTGATGCTGGTTACTGCAAGTTGGGCCAATGATGTCAAAGACCATTTCAATCGCCATGAAAGAGAATCAGCCTGGCGGTCTATTTCGGTGAACGTGACGTCCTCAATTTCATCCGACAGCCCTGCCAGCGACTGCCACTCGCCGCCGCGTGTCTTCCAACAAGGTCCGTGAGCGGCCGCCCGACCAGGCTGGGCGTCGTGCAGGACGTATGATGGGTTGGCCGAAATAGGCATCGACAGACCCAGATCGGCAGGCGCTCCCTTTCTGTGGAACCGGCCGATCCCGGTTGCGTCATATGAGGCCTGTGCACGCGTATCAATCTCAACCTGGGTATCGCCTACGGTGGCGAATGTTCGATGAAACGCGGGCCAAAGATGCACTGTGCTCACCTTGCCCCGGCTGGGCATATCGGCGGGAACACGACCCAAGGCGCTTCTGTCACCGGCAACCAAGGCGGCTCTTGCAAACAGCGAAGCCGCCAAAAGAGCATAGTTCGCGTATTCGCCGTAGGAGGATTCCTTGCCGTGACTGGTTATCGGGTCAAACATGTTCTTGATGAACCTGAGCGGATCCGAATGAATGAACTTGCTCACCGCATCGGATGAAAGCCTGGCGGCGCATCGAAAATCTCCCGCCCGATCCACATCGGAGAGACTCGCCGACGCCTGCCGCTCGAAACAGTAGATCGCCATCGCCTCATTGTGAATCATGGCGTTAGATCGGCCGCCAAACGGGGCATAACCGCAAGGTGACAGCATGTCCAGCGTCTGCGTGTCCGCCACATCGAGCATCGTCTCGATCTTCTCGCGAAGCCCGCCGTCGTACCCGTGCCACAGCAACTCGTTGAGGTTCTGACGAACCATCAGGTCGTACAACATGGGGTCATGCGGGTCGCGATACATGCCCTTGTCTGTGAAGAATCGCAGTTGATCACCCAGTGTCGTTTCTATCCAGTCTCTGCTGCCGCCAAAGCCGTACTTGTGCCTGAACCACTCTCCAACCACTGCCGAAATGGCGAAATTAGTTGGACGGCGTCCAAGCCTGATGTCATGATCGCATCGATATTTATCCTGTGGAAACGCACTGAGCACATCCGCCCATTGCTGGTGCTGTTGGGTCGGCGCCATCGGCTTGAGCATGACGCAAGCCTGCACCAGTTCCTTCATTACAAGGTCAAACAGCCCCCTCGAGCGGACAGGCGCATCATTCAGTGCCCGTTGAACAACCCCTGTAATCACCTGCGTCAATGCCCGCGAGGCAGGTTCGACCATGTCATCCCTGCCATACTCCGCCGCCAGTATCGCCGCAGGGCATGCGAACCTCGCTGCCGTGCCGCCCTCCCAGCGATCATCATGCCCACCATCTATCGGATTGCGAATGACTCCATCTTCATCAAGCCACTTCACGGCTTGGTCCACAATCGCCTGGGCAAACCCCATGTAGACATTCCTGGCCGATTGCGCCGGGTCGTTGCATTCTGAATCGTGCCGGTTCATATTCAACGTCTCCTAACCTTGTAGTCCGGGCGAACTACACATCTCAAGATGCTAAGTGTGCTGTAGTGTGCAACCGCATCGCACACGCGTGAATCCCAATTCGCATGCCGAGGCTGCGTCCATCGCCGCCAATAACGCCATCGTACCATTACAGTGCGCCACGGTGTTCCACGCCAGGTCATGTAACAATGGGCCAATGAAACAGCCCCTCATCTTCCGGGGCTCAGGGCGCCGATTTTCAGGCCGCCGAATAGAGCCAATTCCGAATTCTTTGTCTGCATGCTTTTTACTTTTGCCGTTGGCAGTGGCTTAAATATGTCTTGGCTGCCCATCTTAGCCCCACGCCATATGCAAGATGCATCATGCGGTTCATTGTCCGTATCCCGGGTTTTCGTAACCTATATTCTCGCTCTGGCAAGGATCCGCTCAAAATTCCCGCCAAGGATGTTCGTCTTGTCATGAGCCTCTAGCTGCGTGTGAACACACCAGGCAAGCTGAGGCCGGGGATCACGCATGGGTGCGTCTGTTCCAAATAGAACGCGATTGGAACCCACTTCCCCGCACATCCACTCGATGATCCTATTGGGAACCGGCGTCAACGTCAGCTCGGCCATGACGTTTTCGAATTCACCTATCACGGCCGTTACTTGGCGAGCAAAGTCCCATTTGCCACCGGAATGGGCAATGAGGATTGTCAACCCGGGATACTCACGAGCCAGACTTCTCACAGCTTCCATGCCGCCCGCGGCGAAACTGACATGTAACAACGCATACAAGTGATAAGCATCTCCAAAACGCCAATATGGCTCGTATAACGGATCGGCATACGATATGCCGTTTTTGTAGTACGGCTTCATGCCACGAAATTTCTTTTCCAAGTGAAGCCGACGGCACATGTTCTCTATCTGCTCGGGTGTCTGGTGAGTCGGATCGCAGGAGGAAACGCCGATAATCTCTTGGGGATGACGGTGGACAACCTTTTCCACCAGGGCGTTGCCGGCTTCCACGTCCATGCAGACCGGGCCGTTCCAGCTCATCATCGCGGTGCGTTTGATCCCGATATCATGCGCCAGTTGCACCATGTGATATGAGTCCCCTTGGAACATGACATAGGGGCCTCCACCTCCATCAAGTTCGTCATCCAGAACATGACAATGAGCGTCCAGAATATTGCCCGGCAAGGCCTGGCCCGCAATGGCTGCCTGAACATAATCATCGGCGCCACTGGGCATGCGAGGCGACAGAGGGGCATCCGATTTCAGAAGCCGTTGAAGATTTGCATGAGTGAATTTCGCCTTGTCGTTCATGTTCAGATAAGACCAGTCAACAAACCCGCGTGCGGCCCCACCTGAATGCCGAAGAAGCCCGGAGCCAAACAATAGCCGATCAGCGCCATATCGCGATGCGAGATACTCGACCGCCCGGTTTGCCTGAAACAGGTGGAATTCCAAGTGAATATTGGGGCAGGTACCCATCAGAGCAGTGACCAGCCGCCATTGATTCCAACTCGCCTGACCAATAAGGACGGCACAGTTATAAAACAATCGACAGAAATCTTTGATGGAATCGTACTGTCCGCCGAACTCCTCAAGCGTGGTGAGAATCAGCATCTTGCGCGGGTTCATCACCTCCGCCAGCGGCTTGAGCACATCCTCATGCAACGGGTAATGGTGCCAGCCAGGCTGGAAGAACGCCGCCCTGACCTCATTGTCGTCCATCCTCCGCATGAGTTCATCAGGCTCAGGAAAATCCCCGCCCTGATGCGGCAGAACCGTCCAACACGGGACAAGACGATCTCGATAATGGCTGATTTCACTCGTCAGCCGGGCGTTGACGTGCATCGCATCGTAGCAGGCCATCTGTTCATGGCGCACCAGTGCAGCAGCAATTCCAAAAGAATCCATGTCCTCCAGCAGATGATCGAGCGCCCATCGCTCCTGGGGATCCTTGTTCGGCCTGGGGCCGTAACTTATCCAACTATCGAAGAGCAGCGGATTTGTCATTTTTCTTCTTTGTGTGCCCCAGTCTGGCTCACCTTGCTGTCACCGCACATATGGCACATTTGATTCAGTGCATCCTCGAAAGCACACTACTCCAATGAGTTCGGCGCATAGCGAGGCGCATCACGGGCACTCTGGGCAGTTTTACCAGATGCTTTCCAGAATCGTCTACCCCTAAATGTCACGAAGGTCTTCCATGCAGGTCCAGGGAACCTACCGCACGGAATGCTCCAAATGAGCATTCCGTGCAGAGGGCCTGATCGCAGCAAGTCCGTCAGCTTCGTCGTCGTCGATACAAAGCTACTGATCCCATCGCCAAAAGGACGAGCGTTCCCGGCTCGGGAACCACCTCCAAGGACACATCGTCTACTCGTATATCATCACCATACGCACCACCATATTTCACAACTAACATCGTCGCAGAAGTCATTTTCGTGGCTGTGCTGGAGTAGAAGTTCAGATCCTGGAGGTTCAGCAGTGTGTTTCCATCTGCATCCTCCACGATGAAATCCCAAGTCTGGGTCGGCTCATCCAGAACCATTGTCGCCTTTACCCACTTGGCAGCGGAAAAAGCATTGCTGTACGTTGTTGATGTCCCGTTTGCGAATACAACGACATCTTTATTTCGCGTGCCGAAATTCACCCTTGCGCCATACTCCGAGCCGTCTTTCAGCATCATAGTAAACGTGCAACGGTTGCTCGTATTGTCTGGCGCCCGATTGGGAGCGTAGAACCAGGTGCTCAGCGTGACGACGCCCTGGCGTGATCCACAACCGGTGCGGCCAATGAGCCGTCTATGCCCGGTGCATTACCCGCAAATTGAAACACATTGTCAGCACTGCGATAAATCCCATTCGCCGCCACCGCTCCAACACCACCGACGGTACATCCAGAACCGACCAGATCAGTCGTTCCCGGCGCGTAGCCGTCGAAGTCAAGAACCGCAGCCTGTGCGGCGGCCTGCACAAACAAAACAACCAGTGACAAACAAAGGACTCTTTTCATGTGACAGCTCCTTCTAATGGATATGGCCCTGTGCACGTAACCTCCGCCAGTTACATTTCAAGGCAATGACTCTGTATCATCCTTTCGTAGCTTCATCCGATGGCGAAAACCTGTTCGAGCAAGCCAGACCCGTAATGTATATGCAATGTACACCACTTCGGCACCTCAACCAGAAACACGCTCTTTTGCTCTTCCAAGTATGCATAATATATACCGAATGACCGAAAATGCAACAACATTCTTTAGAAAACCCTTGAACTTTGCGCAGCTGTGTATATTATAGGTATACCGGATTAGCATTAAGGAATCACATAACATGTTTGACACAAAGTACTTGGATATCGCTGAAGAGTTGGAATCCAGAATAGACAAGGGGCATTGGAGGCAGAAGCTACCTCCGGTGACAACACTCAGCAGGGAGCTCGGGGTTAATCCTCGCACCTTAGCCAAGGCTTTGCGCAGTCTGTCTGATAAGGGTCGCGTTGACATTCGCCCATCCACAGGGGCATTCATCCGCGATACCAGGCCGGTCAGCAGGACTAACAAGGTCATTGGCGTACTGGGGATGTTGCGCGGCGCAAAGAAGACGGAAGAACTTGCCGCCATAGAACAGGAGGCTGGCGAAAAGGGTTATTATGTGCTGAACGTGGAGCATTGCAGGAAGATCTTTCGGGATAAGCCCAACGTACTGCTGGAACTTCCCGTTGACGGCCTGATATTCACCAACTCGGTGCTGACGCCGGAAATCGCCCAGAGTCTGAATCGTAATCACGTGCCCTTTGTCGCAGTCAACCGGGTTTCCGATCCTCCGGATATCCATTGGGTTGATTATGATCATCAGAAAGCCCATCAACAAATCCTGACTCATCTGCTGGACCTG
>JAAYCU010000078.1 GCA_012729595.1 Phycisphaerales bacterium | reverse complement strand
TACCTGCCGTTTATAGTCATGTCTAAAGCCCGCGGCTGGAAAATGGGTAAGACCGCACTTATCACTTTTCTCTGCGGTCTCGGACACATCCTCAGCTCGGTCATTCTCGGGTTTATCGGCATCGTCCTGGGTATTGCCGTTCTCAAACTTGAATCAGTCGAATCCGTACGCGGCGAACTGGCCGGCTGGCTGCTGCTGATCTTCGGATTCACCTATTTCGTCTGGGGAATTCATCAGGCCATCAGGAACAAACCGCACCGGCATACCCATATACACGACGACGGCAGCACCCATGCACACACTCATACTCACGCCGCAGATCATATTCATGTTCATGACCAGGACCGCAAAAGCATCACCCCCTGGATACTGTTCACCATTTTCGTATTCGGCCCTTGCGAACCCTTGATACCGCTCTTGATGTACCCGGCAGTCGCATCCGGCTCCGTGGTATCGGCCGGACTGGTTGCCCTGGTGTTCGGTGCGGCGACACTTACCACCATGATGTCCATCGTCTTGATCAGTGCGTTCGGGCTGGCCCGGCTGCCGCTGGGTAAACTCGAACGCTACTCGCACGCACTGGCCGGGCTGGCGATCCTGCTTTGCGGGGTTGCGATCAACTTTCTGGGATTGTAGGAAATCATATACTTTTTTGAGAATCATCCAATGGCTCCGGCTCATCCTTTATGTTAGTGTAACCACAACAAAAGGAGGGGCTATGAAAGCCATTCATATCTTGGTACCGGTACTTCTTGCGGCCGTAACCGGCGGCTGCACCATGGCACAACGGGAGGGCGCCTTTACCGGCGGTCTGCTGGGCGGCGCTGCCGGGGGCGCGATCGGCTACCAGAGCGGAGAACCGGGGGAGGGAGCCGCAATCGGAGCCGCCACCGGCGCCCTGGCCGGAGCCATTCTGAACGATCGCATGGAACAGGCCCGTGAAGCCAACCCGTACCATCTTTCCGTCACCGAAATCGCCCGCATGGCCCGCGAAAGCGTACCCGATAGCGTCATCGTCGGCGAGATCCAGCGCAGCCGTTCCCGATACGTTCTCGACTCCGAAACCATCCGCTATCTCATGAACAACAATGTCAGCGACCAGGTCATCAACTACATGCTCAGCACCGCTTTGCAGCGATGACCGAAATCTATAAAATATACCTCTGTCCCTTGTTATGCCGGATATTACGTGTTAAACTTAAACACATAATACAAAAAAATTGGAGGCAAGGGATGACCTACTTGAATAGTATAATAGTCAAATTTCTCGCTGTTGCACTGGCGTGTGCCCATCTTTCTTCTACCTGTCTGGCCGATATGTACTTACCGCCTCCCGATCGAATGCTTCCAGTGTCGGATAACTGGTCGGCGCCGTTGCTCAAAGGGGTCAGATTCAACCCTGGCGATCCGCTCGATCTGGAGTTCGTTTTCGACGCGGCAAATGCCGGTTCGCTGGACAGAACCGAGGCGCTCAAACTGATCCGATATTTTCTGGCCGGGCTGACTCTCCCCGAAGACGACCTCTGGGTTAACCTCTCGCCTTATGAAAGCGACCGGATTCTGCCCGATTCCCTTGCTGCGACCGAAATGGGCAGCGATATGCTGGCGCAGGACTACGTGCTTAAGCAGTTGTCGTCATCTCTGACGCACCCTGACACGCCAACAGGTGAGGCCTATTGGCGTGTAGAGAATGGAGAATCGAGAATAGAGAATAGATTAGGGAAGATCTGGATCGTGCCGGATTCTGCGACTATGTATGAGGAGGGCACCAGCGCGTTTGTGATAAATGCGAAATTGAAGGCCGAGAGTGAGAGCGCATCCCACGATGCGCTGCTGCCGCGGATCAACCGCGAGCTCAACGAAGGCCGCAACTTCGCGCAACTGCGCCAGATCCATTACGCGCTGCTGCTGGGTATGTGGTTCAAGAAGAAATTTCAGGATACGTTTTACAAATCGTATTTCGATTCCTCCAAGATCGAAGGCATCGATCTGGCCGATCCCGCGGCCAGAGACACGATTTACAATCTGTACGTAGACGCTTTCCGCAAAGGCGTTTTCAATTACGAGCGCAAAGAGCGCGAGGGAGGACGCCTGATCAAACGTCATTACTTCTCGGGCGGTGTCCGAGAAAAGCTTTCCAGTTCAAGTGTCGAAGTCGTGACGGACGATAACCTCCGGCGCAACAGCTTCATCGATAAGCAGGGCGCGATCACCGCGACCGTAAGCTTTTCCTCAAGTTCCGTTAAACAAACCCCCGCCGCTGAAGAACCCGACGCCGAAACCGATAGAATCATGGGCGGCGTGGTTGATATGCATTTTATCGCTGAATCGAAAGAAATTACGGTCAATTACAAGGCGCTGTACGAGCTGCGACTTAATCAGTCGACAACGATGGAACACATAAGGCTCATTGTAAAAAACAATAGTGAGGAGTATGGTTTTGAAGTTATCGAGTCCGGCGACAGTATGATCAAGCTTAGAAGTGTAAATCACAACCGAATGCTTGAAGCCGATACATTTCGCACCGCACGCGACATGCACCGCAGGAGGGCCGGGCAGCTTCCGGCCATTGAACATCCCGGATCATCCAGCGCTGTAAATAAAACCGACCCGGCTAATCCCCTTGGCGGTGTGTCGATGTCCGGGCTTGGCTCCAGCGCGATTCAGATTTACACCGGTTCGGTTCCCGTACCGGCCGGATTCGATACGTCGACGCTTCCCGGTTTGACTATCGCATCCATGTCGGAACTCAGGAGGGTGCCGATCGACTCCCTGGGTGAATAGCGAACTTTTTACGGAACCTTTCAACATCTCGACAAACTTAATGCGGCGTTGTATAATGCTGACATGTTTATCGTTACCGAACCGATCACAGTGCAGGAATTGAAGACTAGATGCACGGATTTTTTCG
Source organism: Phycisphaerales bacterium (assembly GCA_012729595.1). Lineage (GTDB taxonomy): Bacteria > Planctomycetota > Phycisphaerae > UBA1845 > PWPN01 > JAAYCU01. The sequence continues at coordinate 5,073 of JAAYCU010000078.1, read as the reverse complement.
AAACGCTGATTAAAGGGGTTGTCGATGTCCGTCAGCGGATACTTGCGGTGGACGCGGAGATGCATGCCGATATCGAGAGTATGCTGACTGAGGAGTGCTCTTCGAAGTCCGACGATCTCTGGGGAATCAATTTTTATCCTGATCGTGATCGTGAGTCATTTGTCGAGTATAATTCCCTGATAAACATCAAGCCCCATTTGTCGAATAAGCGCATGGATGTCGGTAACCCGGAAATCCGCGAATTGATCGATGAAATAGTTCGGGAGAAAATCATATGGTCTTGAAACTGCATAAAAACCTCGACCAGACTTCATGGAGCAGGTATCCCGCCTGCAAGCGGATTATCATGATAGTCAATGAGCTTCAGCGGGCATCCAACTGCATCGAACATAACGATCTGGCGGCGTTCCGTGAGTGTTATGAGCGTGCTTTCGAGCTGATCGATCTTGAAATATCCAACCGCCGTAACCATTCCGCACTGAGAGAGATGTTCCGTTTGCGCGAGATCATGGGCGAAACGTATCTTTCAGACGCACCGAACATCGAAACCAACCGCATGTTTCTTTCCGCAGTACTTTCTTTTGATGTCACGGCCTACAACATGTTAAGCTGAAATGGATTTATGTTTTCGTTCCGACCAAAAGACATCAAGCCGAAATTCGCACCCACAGGGCTGCATTCATACAAAATACCACAAATTGCGAACGTTCCACTTTGCTGATATTACATGGCAAAGTGGAACCGATTCTATATTATATAGGCGAGTGGGTGTTTAATGGGGCGAAATCGAAGATGATCGAATGATATTAAATGAACACGGCCAGATCGCCGGTAACATATGGCGGCAGATACCCGACCATTTTCCCGCCGCTTCATTGGACGCGTATATCATAATGCCTAATCATATACACGGAATAATAAATATTGTAAGGGCGGCAGATCTGCCGCCCCTACAAAATAATGATAATCAATATAATCGATCCAACATGATGGTATGGCCGCTGAGCCTGTTATAGACAAAATCAAATGCCAGAATTAAGAACCAGAAAACAGATCCGGGTACCGCATTACGATTATTCCGAAAACGGATTTTATTTCGTAACGGTCTGTTCTCGAAATCGTGAAAATGTCTTCGCGCATCCTGTAGGGGCGGGCCTTGTCTGCGCCCGTGACAACTTTAAATCATGGATATCCTTAGATACAAACCTGAACATGAAGATGCGGTGATCTCCGCTATTAAGAGAGATCCTGATTGGGACATGCTTACCAATGAGAGTGCCGTAGGCAATTACAGGAAGAGGCTTCTGGAAAGCATTACATATGTCTGCTACGACAATGGGATCTTCGGCGGGTATTTACGTGCGATTCCGGATGATGGGATTGCGGTCTATATCAGTGAACTTTTTGTGGTACCTGAATTAAGGAATAGAACTATCGCAAGGACGCTCATAAGGAAGTTGAAGATGGATTTCCGGCATGCGACTGTATACGCGTTGTCCGATGAAGACGCTTACTATGATAAGCTTGGCTATAAAAAAATCGGTTCGGTATTTGAAATTCATGGATAAGCGTTTTCGTTAATGAAGTAACTTATTGCCCTGTACCCCGACTTACGATATATTGAATAAGGCGTTTGGAAAAGGGGGGGGGATGCTGGGAAGACGGGGTTTTGTCGTTGCTTTGTTGCTCGGGGCTGGATTATTTTGCGTTGATGCTGTTGCCGACGACCGCACGCCATATGACAAGCAGAAGTACGAGCAGCTCAACAGCGGGTCGAAGGATATGTGCAATGCCGATTTGACGGCGGCGCAGTTTCGCGATCGCGACGATTTTTCCGGTATCGACTTCACCAATGCCTCCCTTAAAGCTGTTTGGTTCTCCGGGCCCCGCTGTTCCTGGGGCGATCCCGGCGACGCTGAAGATATCGATACTCCATCCTGTTCGTTCGGAACCTGCGACATGAACGGTTCGGATTTCACGGGGGTCCAAGCCCAGTCCGCTCTCATGGTGGGCTGCAATCTCAGTAAAGCTAAGATCATGGCCGCCGACTTTTCTTCAGTGGACCTGTCATACGCCGACCTGCATGACGCTACGGTTCAGGGCGCTTCTTTCGTCAACGCGAGTTTCTACAACGCCGATCTTTCCGGGGTCAGCTTTGCTAAAATGGTTAAACCCCCTCCCGGCAAACTTCAACCCAACGCCTTTCATGATTACGATAACGACGGCCTGGGCGATTCCATCGTTTCCAAGGCCAACTTCACCGGCGCCGACTTGACCGGCGCCAATTTGAACGGCCTTAACCTGGCCGAGTCGCCTTCGATCAACAAAGCCGCCAGCCTGTCGGGGATCAGTCTGGTCAATTCGGTTCTGACCGGCCTGGTTCTTACCGGCGACTTCACCGGCGTACGGTTTGCCGGGGCGGTCATGTGCGGCGTTTATTTCGAAGACGCAACCCTCGATTACGCCGATTTTACCGGCGCGCTCGACTTCAACTGCATGCGCGCCTTCAGCCCCTTATCGGCCAAAGGCGTGAAGCTGACCGGCATCTCGCTCTACAAGCGGCCGGATTCCTGCGGCAGCGACAATCAGTGCGATAAATGTACATATGGAATCAAACTCGAGTCGGGCGATCTCGATCCGGAGGATTCTTCGTTTACCGGCGCTTCTTTGTATAAAGAGTACCCATGCAGGCTTCGATATTTCGAAGAGATCGCCGACATGAGCGAGGCGCGGATCGACCGGGTTAACTTTAAGAGCAGCTCGTTCTGGGGGTCGGTTCTGAATAATTCTTATATGGGGTACTCTAATTTCGAAGGCGTCAATTTCGTCAATACAAAGATGAACGGAGTCAACCTGGAATGGTCGCTGGTCGGCGATTCGGATTTCCGCTTCGCCCAGCTGCGAGACGCGAATTTTTATGCAGTCAACCGGGGCATCCCGCACTCCCGTTACTTTTTCGACTGCATAGATTATGACGGGTACTATAGTGATTATTGCGTGCGGTATAACGGTTATTACGACTGGTATTACCGGCTTTATAATTATGCCGTTTATCGGGACAGCGGCGCCACCAGGATGAATTTCAGTTACGCTGACCTGCGCGGTATCAAGGTTCGTCATGCGGACATGCACGGGTCTACGATATATCGAGCCAGTATCGACGGCGCGGAGTTCATTAATGTCGATCTGTCCGGTTCTTATTTTAATCCCGATGTGCGCGATATATCGATCGACTGGTTTTTCGATCGTGATGAATTCGATTACGGCTGGAGTATCTGGGGGCATAACTGGCGGTATTACCATTCGTATAGCGGCTATCCCTACGCGTTTCGTTTGTATGCCTGCTCGCTGTATCGCTCGGACCTGCGGGGGACGAATTTTTACCGGGCGGATATTCGCTGGACCGACTTTACGCTTGCCAATCTCTGGGGTACCAGTTTCTGGGGCTGCGATCCCCGTGGTGCCGACTTTTACGGCGCCTCCGGGCTTACGCTTACGGATGCTTTTTACCTGATCTATCACGGTGCGCGCAACGTGTGGTTTCCCTGGATATTCGATCCTTCATCGACCAGTCCGGCCGTGGTGCTGGAACGGTTGAGAGCGGAAGGATACGATGTGTCGGAGATCGAAAGCCGGATGGGCGAGTTCGACGGTTTCGATTTCGATGTAAATATCGACATAGACAGCGATTCAGGCGGGTTCAGCGCCTCGGATTCCGCTGATTCCCACGACTCCGGCGTCGATCCGTCGCAGGGACGGCATGACATGAACAACGATCCCAATGCCGGACGGCCCGGGGGCGATGGCGATGGAGATGGCGATGGAGATGGCGATGGAGATGGAGATGGAGATGGCGATGGTGACGGTGACGGCGATGGCGATGGAGATGGCGACGGAGATGGTGACGGTGATGGCGACGGAGATGGTGATGGAGATGGTGATGGAGATGGTGACGGCGACGGCGATGGAGATGGCGACGGCGATGGAGATGGCGATGGCGACGGCGATGGCGACGGTGATGGCGACGGCGATGGCGACGGTGATGGCGACGGAGATGGTGACGGAGATGGTGATGGTGACGGCGACGGTTCGGACAGCGGCGGCATGAGCGGCGGCGGTGCTTTTGATCCGCGGGCTGCAAGTACGGTTTCCGACAGCGACAGTATGCGCGCTTCGTCCTCGAGCGTGAAAGGTGGCGCAGACGCTGCCGGCAGCGCCGATGGCAGTGGCGACGGCGATGGAGATGGTGACGGCGACGGGGACGGGGACGGGGACGGCGATGGAGATGGCGATGGAGATGGCGATGGCGACGGTGATGGAGATGGAGATGGCGATGGAGATGGAGATGGCGACGGTGATGGTGATGGTGATGGCGACGGCGATGGCGATGGTGATGGTGATGGCGACGGTGATGGAGATGGCGATGGAGATGGCGATGGTGACGGCGACGGTGACGGCGATGGCGACGGGGATGGAAATGGCCGTGGTAAGGGTGACGGTCGCGGGCGCGATTATTCAGAGCAGGCGTTGTGCGGGCTGGTGTTCAGCGGCGATCTGAGCGGAACTGATTTTACAGGTTCGGATTTTTGCGGCGCCCGTTTCGTCAGCGGTACGGTCATAGATAACGCCGACTTGCGCGGAGCGTTCAATTTTTCCTGTATCGCCGGATTCGAAGCGACCTCTGCCCGGGGCGCCCAGTTCCAGGGCGTGGTTCTGAAAAAAGCCGACGACTGCACCGACTCCACCGTTTGCGGCAGCTGCGAATGCCTGCCCGAAGACGCGCCGCAGCAGATCGTCACGTATAACTGTGCGTTTACCGACTTTTCCGGCATCGACTTTTCCGGTGCCGACCTTGGCACAACGTGGTTCTCCGGCGCGTCATTTTCCGGCGCGGTTTTTAACGATGCACGGCTCGCGCGTTCGGTGCTGGAGCAGGCGGATTTCAGCGGTGCGTCGCTTCGTAATGCCGACCTCAGCGAAACGCTTTGCGGCAACAGTTCGTTTCACAGCGCCGATTTGAGCGGCGCCGATTTCAGCCGCAGCGGCCGGCCGATCGAAAAAGATGAAAAGGAC
>JAAYCU010000077.1 GCA_012729595.1 Phycisphaerales bacterium | reverse complement strand
TGCTGCTCACCGGCGGTCTGGGCTGGGTGGTGGCCATGGTGTGGGCACATACCGTGTCGGGAAAAAGCGGCCAGCCGTGAGCGGTCATATTGATGTCATCCAATCTTACTCAGGTTCAATTCACATACCGCCTGTACGGTGCCGAGCTGACCTCCGGGACCGAACCGCAGGTCTTCGCAGCTAACATTCCAATAGTCAGGAGGAACACCCGCGGGAAGGTCGCACATGCCTGCACCAGAGGGCGAGTCCGCACCCGACGGAGATAGATCAAGTGTCTCCTCTGGGTTTAGCTTGACACATCCCACAGTTGGCCTTGTGCCCGTAAACTCTCGCGAGTCAGATGGTTCTTCTGGCAGGGGGCCATCCCAGAAGTCCACATCTACCACCGTTCCGCTGGCGTTCACGGCGAGCTGTCGCTTTGCTTCTCCGACATATGATAGCGTTCCCCCTTCACCATCTGAAACCCCATTCCAGTGCGTGAACCGAGATCCGCCATGAAACTTGGCGTAAAACCGTAAAGGGGTTATGCCACTGTAGGTTTCTAGCTCGTAGCTCGCCCGGCCGCGTCATCGCAGATTGCAAATCGGTTCATCAGTTTGCAACGGGGCTCGAACGCGCTTCGAGCCGCCCTCATACTCCACTTCCATCAGGCTCGATGGCCCTGAAAAACACCGCTCAGTTCCCTGACCCGCTGGCGGCGGTCGATCTCGCGTACGGTCTCGCGGGTCTCCCGCACGTTGACCTCGAAGGGCGTCAAGCCGGCGGGCCTGACCGGCTGGGCTAGGTGCTCAGCTTTACATAATCCGGCTCGATGAGAAACGGCCAGTTATTGCGTCCGAAGGCGACGTATTCGGCTGCTCCCGCCTTACCGTTCCAGGTACCCACTATGGAACAGAGATTACTCCCCGACGCCGTGGGTTTGATCGGCACACAGAGTATACGGAACAGGTATCGCGTCTGTGGCGCAACTCGAAGCGCTGCCTGGATATGCCCTCGGCCAGGAGGTACGGTTACGGTTCCCTGGGACGTACCAAAGCCGACCGCATCTTCCCAATAGACCGGGTCAGGCCCAGTGCCGCATCGCACGTCAAACGACAGACTGCGAAGCGTGGACCCATAAGTGGACGGGGTCATGGGATCATCACTCCACGATGTATACCGTGTCAGGTTCGGAAAGACGTAAGCCAACTTCACAAGCCTGCCGTGGTTTTCACTCCACCAGCGTGACGGTATGACGGACTGTTTCGCCTTCCACCAATGCCGATCAGTAATTCCATCCTGGACAGATGTAAGATGGCCAATAGAGCCGCCATTGTATTGCCAAGCTCGGGCGTCGGTTGCGGTCAGGGCCTCGGCGCAAGATGCCTTATGCTCCGATTCCAGATCCGACGAAGTTCGGCCGTGGCCATACCCTGTTGAGTATACCGGCACGGATACAGGAGATTCGCGGACACGGAGAACGTTGAGAACTCGGTACAGGTCGTTCAGCAACTCAGAAGACTGCGGCGGGTCGTATTCCCTCCAATCCGTCGATGCATTCCCAAACGCGAGTTCAAAAACGTTCTTCTCCGGGAAAAACAGTACCGGCGTCGTCGTCGTCGGGCCGGTGGTCAATCGGTGGATCGTCCAATTCCATGGATTGGTCCAGTCCTCCACCCAGTACCATTGTCCTATGGCGGCCACGCAGGCGGCGCGCAGCTGAGCGACAACGGCAGGAAGGTCAATCCATTGGCCTTTTTGGAAAGTCGGGGCAGAGATGTATCTTTCCGCCATAGCATAGCTCAACTCGGTGAGCACCGCCGCCGGTGGCCCCCAAAGTCCCGCTGATAATGGAAAGTGCTCCCAAGCCATAAATCACGTCAACTGCGAAAAGGGCGCGGTCGAAATCGCCCGGTACTTATCGCCGCTGCCTGACCAGATTGCCGCGTCGGCTAGCCGGGCCGGCGCCTTCTCTGCCGTCACGATGGTATTTGCGGGCAGACTGTACGTGCCCGGATCGTTATCGATAACAAATTGGACCTCTGCCCCGAGCGTTCCATCGCTATTGAGGACATGCCCCGTGTAACATCTGCCCGAGCGCGTGCCGTCGAACTTGGCACTAATGGTCCCCGTTGCCCCCCCCACCGGCCACTGCACGGCCGCCCACTTGGTGCCCGTGCCCGTCTCGACGTACAGGATGCGAAACGCGCCGCTGTCGGCGCTGGTCAGTTTGGTGGCGTCGGCGTCGGTGGGATCGGCGAACT
>JAAYCU010000076.1 GCA_012729595.1 Phycisphaerales bacterium | reverse complement strand
GACAACCGACGGACTTTAAGAGACCGTGATGGAAGTCCTTTGCCGACACCTTCGGCAGGGGCGTGCGTGAACCGTGGGAGTTACGGTATATGTCTCACATGCAATGCCGCATCACAATAGTCGCCACAGTATGCCTGCTGTGTGCGGGCGCGCTGTCTCAAGATCTGCCTCCTTACCCGGACGGGCCCCTTGAGTTTTTGTTGAATCCCGTGGAAAACGGCTTTTCCGTGTTTTCGTTCGGTGCAGAGCCGGATACGGAAATCGTGTTCAAGAAAGAGCCTGAATACAGCGGGGATAACGTATATCGTAACGCGATCCGTTTGGGCGGGTCCGCGTCGGATTTTATCGGCCTGGCCTGCGATATGGACGCTGGAATGCTTTATATCGACAGGAACCGCAACCTGGATTTGACGGATGACGGCCCGGGCCTGAAAACCACTGATTTATACGGCATTGATTATGCCCGATTTACCAACGTGCGCCTGGAACAACTGCATGACACTATTCCGGTGCAATACACACTGGATGTGTATGTTTATAGCGGCGGTTCCTATTCCCTGGTGCGATCAGGATGGATGGGGGACATTGAAATCGCCGGTATTCCCTGTACCCTGGGTATAGCCGATAATCTGGATGGCACTTGGGGGAGCGGGGACGAGTTTCGTTTCGACCGTGAACGAAACTGGGAGGCCCGGTTATCCTGCGGCAAGGAGGACAGTCTGTCGTTGCCAAAATGGCTATGGCTCGAGGGGCATCTCTATTGCATGGAAAGCGACTTCCGGTTAATGGACGGTTATACCGCCCTTGCGGTTTCCTTAACCCCCGTAACTGAAAATCTGATGGACATCACCTTCGAAGGCCAGTTCGTTTCGCGCGTTATGATGACCAATGAAAGCCGGGAGTGGGTGCTGCTCGACTGGCCACAGGCCGCCATGCGCATTCAGGCGGGAAATTATAACGTCCAAAGGATAGACCTGCTGGACAGTTTCTCGGGGTATCCGAGGTATGAACGTGAGATCACGGCTCAACATAATGTGCTGAAGACAGGCGGTCCGGTGAAACAGACCGTAACCGCCTCGCGAGAAGGGGTAAACCTGAATCTTAATTATGCTTTGAAAGGAGCAGACCAAACGGACTACTCCCCTGATATGCTGAGCCGTGAAGCCCGTGCCCGCTTCGAGATCTACCTGGGTGAACGATGCGTGCGCACAGGGCAATTCGAGTATGGCTGAGGCGGCACCTGTTCGTACTCATGGCGAGTACCCCCGTATGTATATGGCTCCTTGAGGATTGTCGGCATCCAGGACATCGGCCCGCTGGGGCCCCGCGAAGGTGATCCGACAATACACTATTGGCCCTTCTATGTCCGCGGGGCATGGCTGATACTGCCGCTGGTGCTGCTGGCGCTCTTGTGTCGCAGGCAAAACCGCACCCGCGATGCGTGGTGCGTGCTGCTTCCCGCGTCGCTGCTGGTGTTGTTGAGCAACTGGCACTTAACGATAGTTG
>JAAYCU010000075.1 GCA_012729595.1 Phycisphaerales bacterium | reverse complement strand
TTCGTGCGGAGCTGATGGAGACGCATACAAAAGCGTGGGTGCCGTGGCGGGCGGTGCGACGAAGACGTTTATCTTTCCGCTTACCGCAGGTTCTCCAGGAACAAAGACTTTCCGCGCCTTTGTGGACAGCGGGTGCAGTACGTCGGAAACCTCTGAAAGCAACAATCAAACAACCAAGTCCTATACGGTCGTTCCCCTTCAGGCCGACTTGGTACTCCTGAATCTGAACGTGACCCGGCCATACGGCTTGGATGGGGAACGGACCTTCACCGCCTGCAGTTTTGATATCAAGAACAACGGGCCGTCGGCGTTATCCTCGGAAGGGGTCTTTGTCGAATATTATCTGTCTAACGATACCACCTTCGGAGACTCCGATGACAAGAAGATCGGCGACACGGGCTTTACGTTCTCCATTGCCTCGGGGGCGACCACGACCGTAACCCTGACTTCAGAGGGATTGGCTAACATGGTCCGCTACTGGACGCAATGTCTGGTACCCAACGGCAATTATTATGTCTTCGCCAAAGTCAGCGTTCCGGATGGCTCGCCATCCGATCCGACCTCCTCGAATAACTACACGCGGACGGGTTCGACGTTTATATACAATGGTTGCACCTTTTATGGCGTGACAATCACGTCCTGTACAATTAATCCGACCACGGCCTGTAACGGCGCGACCGTGACCCTGAGCGGCACGGGCGGGCAGGTACGCGGGATGTCGAATTCTGATCTGATCAAGGTAACCATTGGATTACGTAATAGCTCCGGGAACTGGGTGGGAGGCAATCCTGTGGTGGTTTCAAGCACAGTCCCCGGACTAAACTGGCAGGCTTGGTCGGGCAGTAGTGCGTCTATTACTGCCCCTACAAGTCCTGGGACGTATTACGTCTGGGTCCGGAGCACGCCAACGACCAGCGATTCGACGGCGATCAATGATTTCAAGACGGCAACACCTACAAGCGCGAACGAGGAGCGCGACGATAAATGGTCTACGTCGCTAACGGTTGAGATATGTGTTGATCCTCCACCGCCACCCACGGTGCTACCGGCAGACAATATTACAAGCACGGGATTCAGAGCAAAGTGGAACAGCAGCAGTGGGGCCACGGGCTATCGGCTGGATGTCGCCACCAACAGTAGTTTTACAAGCTATGTTTCCGGCTATCAGAACCGTGACGTGGGTGACACGACCAGCCACCCGGTAAGCGGGTTAACCGCCAACACGCCGTACTGGTACCGCGTCCGGGCCTACAACTCTGCCGGTACGAGTGGCAATTCGGACACAATACCTGTGACTACATCAAATGATTGTGTTGGAACCGCTTCGCGCACGATCAACGGTACATGCGTAACCATCACAGTGACACCATGTCCTGGTACCAGCGCATGGGGTCTTGAGGAGACTCTTTCAGTCGGCTTGACTCCTGCTGATATTACCGGTCCAAACGGCAATTGGAATTCGTCGACCCGCAAAATTACGTGGTATGGGACGGGGGACTCTCCTGCCACTTGTGGCTATTGCGTTAGTTGTCCAGGCGCCGGAAGCTACACAGTATCCGGTACGGCAAACTATGACGGTACCGACGTGCCGGTCAGTGGCCCCAGTACTATCACCTGCGGCGGATGCCACCCTGCGGATACCAACAATAATTGGGTCATGACGATGTCCGAAGCAATTGCCTACGCTGCAGGCTGGCAACAGGGCCTTAATCCTATGAACTATGCCATCAGGGCCCTTTATCTCTGGCAGAATTGCGTCACTTACGAACGACAGCCTGGGACTGCGGAACCAATGTGCTGGGTCTGTGCAAGTTCCTCTACATTAGCTCTTGCAAACGAAAGTGTGGAAGCCACCGTTAATGCCGGAGCCGTCAGAACAGTGAGTAACAGTTCGGTTAGTATTGTTATCAGCCCTCCGGTGGGCACGAGTGCCTGGGGTTATGAAGAAATCATGCCTGCCGGTCTGACACCCGCCAATATCGCCGGACCGAACGGCAACTGGAATGCGACAACGCGCAAGATCACGTGGTACAGCACGGGGGCGGCAAGCGCTACGCTTGGATATACCGTGGCCGGGCCGGACGGAGTCTATATATTGAACGGAGCTGTTAACTTCGACGGTGCTGACGGCACGGTAACGGGAGATAATCAGGTAACCATTGGGACACAGCCAACCGGAGAGGCGGTTCGCAGCGTATCTGATGCGAATGTCAGCATCGTGGTGTCACCTGCGGCGGGCACCAGTGCCTGGGGTCTGGAAGAGTCGATTCCTGCCGGTCTGACCCCGTCCAATATCACCGGACCGAACGGTAACTGGAATGCGGGGACGCGCAAGATCACCTGGTACAGTACCGGAGTAGCCAGCGCTACCCTTGGATATACAGTGGCCGGGCCGGATGGGGTCTATACGTTGAACGGAACTGCCAACTTCGACGGTACTGACCACGCGGTAACAGGGGATAGTCAAGTTACTCTCGAAACCTCGCCTATCGGTGGAGCGGTACGCAGTGTGACATACTTAAACGTCAGTATCGCGGTAACACCTCCTGTTGGCACAAGTGCCTGGGGTTATGAAGAAATCATGCCTGCCGGTCTGACACCCGCCAATATCGCCGGACCGAACGGCAACTGGAATGCGGCCACGCGCAAGATCACCTGGTACAGCACCGGTGCGGCCGCTGTCACGCTGACTTATACGGTAAACGGTCCGGCCGGTGTTTATACGCTGGATGGGACCGTCAACTTCGATGGGCAGGACAATCCGGTAACGGCGGAAGACAGTCAAATCACAATCGATGAACAATGCGTAGAGGACGCCGACTGCGATGACGGCGACCTATGCACAATTGATGCATGTGTTGATGGCGAGTGTGTGAATACGCCCGTGCAGTGTCCAGAGGGCGAGGTCTGCGATCCGGATACAGGCCAATGCGTGGTCCCACCCCTTTCCGCGAATGCCGGCCCGGACAAGTCAATCTGCCTGCCGGGCACGGGATCACCGACTTCGGCTGTTCTGGATGGAAGTGCGACCGGCGGAACTCCGCCGTATACCTATTTCTGGGAGACCGAAACGGGGTTGGACGATCCGGATGTTGCTGAACCGACGGCCTCGCCTTCGAGCACGACCACCTATACCCTGACCGTCACGGATGACGACGGGACAATCGCCAGTGATACGGTGAAGGTCACGGTTAATGATTGTACTCCTCCGCGCCCAGACTGTACGAGCGATGCCCAATGCAACGACAACAATCTATGCACGAACGACACGTGTGTAGGGGGCCATTGCGTGTACACCCCGATCGATTGCCCGGACGGCGAAGTCTGTGATCCAGATACGGGCGAATGTATTCCAGGGCCCTGTAGTAATGATGCCGATTGCGATGACGATGACCTCTGCACGACCGGTGCGTGCGTATCCGGCGCCTGTGTTTACGAGGACATGGATTGCGGCGAGGAGATTTGCGACCCGGATACGGGCGCGTGTGTCGAGTGCCTGGAGGACGCCGACTGCGACGACGGTCAGGTGTGCGAGCAGGCCAGCAGAACGTGCGTGGATGTGCTGCTGCCTCGCGACGATGACGGTATGGATGAACCACCGGTAGATGACGATGTGGATGAGGTGCCGCCAGATGACGGCGTCGATGAGGTGCCGCCCACGGTGGACGAAGGCACGGACGATTCGGACGATGATGAGGTGACCCCTGGGCGCCGGCGTTTGTGCGGCATAGGCACGGTCGAGGCGATGGCGTTTTCGCTGGTCGGGCTGAGCCTGATGAGGATTCGTCGAAGGAGAGTGTGACCGGGCGACCATAGCGTAACAGACATGTTCCGTTAAGAGTGCATCCTGAAACCCCATGGCGTCGGCCTTTCGCGGCCGACGAGCACAGGCGAGACGCCTATGCCACACCGGTTTCAGGATGCACTCTTGTTCGTCAGCAACCCGAGGTTGTGTATGATCTCCGTGGTCGAGTCGGATCGGTTGAGGGTGTAGAAGTGGATGCCGGGGACGCCGTGGCGGAGCAACTCGGCGCTCATTTCGGTGGCCAGCTCGACGCCGTACTTACGCGAGGCCTGTTTGTCATCGCCGTACGAGGCCAGTCGCTGGATAAGCTGTTCGGGCAGCCTGGCCCCGCAGATCGAACAGAACCGCTGAATCTGCTCCAGGTTCAGGATCGGCAGAATGCCCGGCATGATCGGCACCCGCACCCCCAGCTTGTTGACCAGGTAATCCTCGAAGGCGTAGAAATCGTTCAGGTCGTAGAATAACTGGGTGATGATCGCGTCCGCCCCGGCCTCGACCTTGGCCGCGCAGCGTTGCCAGTCAAGATGCTTGTCCGGGCATTCGGGATGTCCCTCGGGGTAGCCGGCGACCATGATGTCGAACCCGCCGAGTTGCTTGAGAAACGCGACCAGCTCGACGGCGTACTTAAAACCGTCCGGGTGCGGGCGAAAAGTATCATCGCCTTGCGGCGCATCGCCGCGCAAGGCCACGAGGTTGTCGATGCCGTTCGACCTGGCCTGTTCCAGGTAGCCGACCAGATCGGCCCGGGAAGCCCCCACGCAGGTCAGATGACTGGCGGCCTCGTAATGTACCTCCTTGACGATCCGGCTGACGATATCGAGCGTTTTCTCACGCGTGCTGCCCCCGGCGCCGTAGGTGCAGGTCAGAAAGGCCGGCTCCAGTTTCAACAGTTCGGGGATGGTCCGCTCGAAAAGCTTGACCTCGCCCTCCGCCGTCTTGGGTGGGAACAGCTCGAACGAAATCGTTACATCCTTGTGCTGGCATATCTCGGAAAAACGCAAGGCTCACGCTCCTGTTCCATATTCCGGCGGATGGTTAGCCGCCGATTGGTCCGGTTCTGTTCTTATATCGGCCGAAAACCCTCAACCCAACACTTTGCTGCCTTACCGCCATCGCGATATGGCCAGCGTTTAATATATGGTAGCTCTCCGTCATCCTGGCCCGTTTCGACGGGTTCGCCCGGCGTCAAGCGGCCTGTTGAAACAGGCATTATGGTATGGAATGGTAGTGGAACGTTCGGTCTTAGACCATCCGCCCAACGATTGACCTATTTGCACTTCGGGCAAGATTTGGTGAACCGGTCCGCGTAAAGTTGTGCAGGCCACCGACCGCAACCTCTAAAAGGGTCATGGCCTGGAGTGTGACGGTCCCGCCGTGACGCGCCGAACCAACCCTAGGCTTGCTTGTGGGGCACATTATCCGGCGGAATCCGGAAGAGGTTCGGTGGTGATTTCATAGTCGCGTAGTTCGTTCATCGGTAGGTTGAGTTTGCTGGCTGGCAGGCCGGTGTTGATGCGGATGCTTGTGACGGGAAAGATAACCTCGATTTCCGAATGCTCCTCCTTGTCCACTGTCTGCATCCGGACAGGCAGGTTCAGGTCGCGGTCCACGTAAAAATGTACGGCCGCGTATTTTCGATCCATCTCCGTGTTAGGGCGGGGTGTGCATTTGAGGTGATCGAGATTCTTATCCTTGTCGTCCTCGGTAGGAACGATTTCGACGGTAAATACGCGGAGAATGTCGGCTTTCTTCTGCCCGAAAGGCAGGGGGAAGGGGCCTTCGCCTACCTTGAAGGCATCGCATCGTTCGTCAGGCCGAGCGATTTCGCGTTTAGTGATCGTTTTAAGTCGCTCGTTGGCCTCGATATACCATCGTCCGTCGAAAATGTGCCATCGACGCTGTCTGGATTCACGTCCGTCCTGAATGAAGCGATCAAAGCAGATGAAGAAACGGGGGTTGGGTTCGTCCTTCAGGTAGCGGAGAACACCGGCGTATCTTTCCGTGCTTTCCAGGATGGAATCAGTTTTGCGAAAGAGGATATCGGTTTCGATGTTTATAATCTGCTCACCGCGCTGTTCGAGCCGGTCGAGAATGCTCTCGACTTTCGGATCGATCTCTGCCGGGGTTGCGGATGTAGTCGTGGCGGTCGCTGGTTGCGATTCGGGAATCGCTGGTTCCTGGCCAAGCAGCAGGGAGGAAAACAGCATATATCCGGGTATGAAAATGAACCGAAGTACGCGAGCCATTGTCATGGTTTACCCTTTCTTGGCGGGCGGCGAAAAAGCGTATTTTATATACGGAAAGCGGTGGAGACAAGTTCACACAGGGTGTACAATCGACGAAGAGAGACCTGCCAAATTGTGTCTGTTCCCTGGAATTGTACAGGAGAGAACGTTGGGCTACTGGGGTAGGCTGGGGGTGGCGGATGATGGGCATGGATATGCTGGAATTGAATTCAATCCATAAATTGCGTCCTCTGGTTGGAGAGTTTGAGCCGGGCACGGTCTGCCTGGTCGGTGCGGGGCCGGGTGATGGCAGTTTGATATCGGTACGCGGGGCGGCCCGGCTTATGCAGACGGAGGTGGTATTTTACGGATCGGGAATAGAGCCGGAATTGCTGGCCCTGCTCCGTGGCGATGTTAAGCGTATATGTATAGGCGGAGATCTAGCACATCCGGCCTGGCCATCGGATCAGCTCAACAATGAGCTGGTACGATACGTGATGGAAGGTAAACGGGTAGTCTGGCTGACGAAGGGGGATCCCTTTCTGTTCAACCAGGGATTCCGGATATCTCAGCACCTGGCGCAAGCCGGTGTATTTTACGAGGTGGTACCGGGGATATCGACGGTCTTGGCCGGTTCGGTAATGGCCGGGATACCGCTGATGTGCGCGGGCCAAAGTGGCGCGGTCGCCCTGGCCTCCAGGCAGAATGATCCCGATGTTTCCCGCGGTCTTAATTTCGGAGCCTTGGTCGGCATGGACGCTATCGCACTCTTCATGGAGATCAACGAGCTGGCGGACAACTGCCGGAGTTTGATTGAGGCGGGGATGGATCCCGATACTCCGACGGCGGTGACCCAGTGCCCCAGTATGCCGCGGCAACGTACGGTGACCGGTAGCCTAAAAACAATCGCCACCCAAGCCTTGGGCGAGCGTATTGAATCGCCGGCACTGGTTCTGATCGGTCGTTCGGTTGCGCAGCGACAGAGTATCGAATGGTTCGAGAATCGACCGTTACACGGGCAGACCATCGTCGTAACACGGATGGAACACGAGGCTGCCGATCTTAGTGGTCCGTTACGATTGATGGGCGCGAACGTTCTTTGTGCCCCGACGATAGAATTGCAGGATGTCGAGGATTACACCGAGGTCGACAAGGCCTTACGCGCATTGGATCAGTACGACTGGCTGATTCTGACCAGTTGCAACGGCGTCGATGCCCTATTTCGACGTCTGAATATTCTTGAGTTGGACGGGCGAGTGTTGGCCGGCGTGAAAATCGCGGTGGTCGGGACGGGAACGGCTGGTCGGTTACGGGAATATAGTATTCGCGCGGATCTGATTCCCCCGGAATCCGTGGGCGATTCGCTGGCCGAGGCCTTGTTGAACCAGGATATGCGCAATAAACGAGTGTTGATGTTAAGGGCGGACATTGCTAGAAATCGATTACCCTCTTTGTTGACCAAGGGCGGAGCCCTCTGCAACGATCCCGCGATATATCGCACGGTTTGTCCCGAGCGTCTCCCCGAGGCCTTCATTGAACATCTGGATCGGGGGCAGATCGATTGGATCACGTTGACCAGTCCATCATGTATGGTCAACCTGCTGGCTTTGCTGGGACGCGAGCGTGCGAAGGGATTGTGGTCGCTCAAGCTGGCCAGCATAGGTCCGGTGACTACACGGGCAATCCGAAAGCTGGGTTATATTGAGACAGTCGAGGCCAATCCACATGACATTACTGGCATGGTCGAGGCAATCCGTTACGCCCAATGATTGGTGCGGTTGTACGAGCCATTCTCGATACCACATGATGGCCGCCGAGGTTACGAGTATCTGCTTACTATTGGAAGATAATACTGGTTGCTGAGCTGTCGGCAGGTGGCAGGATTGGAAAGAGATTTCTAAGTCTTTTTGGCAGGAGCATCGTGAATGCTTGCTTGCTGGAGACGGCCATGGAGTGTGGGCGGACGCCGGAGTCGGGGGTGAGGTGGCCCGGCGTCCGCCCATGGCATTGGGCACTGGGTATCAGAAATTACTTATCTTGCCGTCGTCGAGCGACGGAAAATCCTCGTGGGCGGAGTTGTGCCTACCACTATGAACGGCGGTCGCACCGGCCGATACGGTTTGTCCCGTATTTTTTCGTACGGCGGCGTTCTTGCCGGCCGGTGCTTTCCGGCTTTCGGTGTATTGGAGGTAGGCGCCGCCGGGTCGATGGCGGGTCGTTGATTCCGAGGTGTTTTGACTTCCCTGCACCAGAACGATCAGCTCATCGACAAGCCCCTTGGTGGCCGCAGCCTGGGCACTGAGTTCCTCGGCGGCCGAGGCCGATTCCTCGGCCCCGGAGGCGTTCTGTTGGGTCACCTTGTCCATTTGAGCGACGGCCGTATTGACCTGATCCACGCCCTGGGCCTGTTCGTCCGAGGCCTTGGCGATACCGTTGATCAACTCTGTAACCTTGGCGACTCCGCCGACGATGGCCTTGATGGCATCGGCCCCTTCGCGGGATTTGTTCACCGAGTTTTCGATCAGACCGGTGGTTTCCTTGGCCGCCTGGGCCGCCCGCTGAGCGAGATTGCGGAATGATCCTACGCGTGTTCTTGACCGGGATGGGGTTATCTCAAGGATCGGGCGAGGGAGGCGGCGCCTGGGGCGGTGGCGACGGGGGCGCGGGGCGGCGGGAGGATGTCCGGGCGCTGAGGGGGGCAACCTGGACGGCATCGGCGGAGGCGGCGCATTTACCGGCGGCGGTGCGCTCGGTTTTGACATTGAGCAGGGCGTCGGCCCCGTGTTCGACGGCGGCGGCTTTCAGGGCGGTGATGGCTTCCTCCGGCGTGCGGTGGCCGTCCTGGTAGACGGCCTCGATCTGGCGGATAATGCGATAACCGGCTAACCGGTTGCCCGTGGAGGTGGCCACGATCCCCTTGGCCTGCTCGCGCTGCTGGGCCAGCAGTTCGGCATGATCGACGTTGTAACGCTGCAACCGCGGGTGGATCACAGGCTCGCGGCCCCGGCGCAGCCACCGGCCGACGTGATAGCGAATCCTTTGCAGGACAAGCAAGGCAATCAGGACGGCCAGACCGATCCAGACCCAACGGCGATAGGCCTCGGGGATGAAGGAGAACCATTCATTGGTATCGAAAGCGAGAGGGGGGAGGATGGAGAGACGGAGAGACGGAGGGATGGAGAGATCACGAGACAAGTTCAAACGCTCCGTCGCTCTTTCTCTCTGTCCCTCAGTCACATCTCGTTCCCGTTGAACATATCCACGGATCACATGCTTTTGATGCGATTCTAAGCTTCCGAAGCCGGATTAGTTACCTCCTGGCCGCGGTAGACCGTGCCGCGCCAGGTGGTGGTCGTTCGACCGTTAAGTTTTAGCATGGCGTTAGCCAGGATGCCGACGACCACCGCCGCCCCGACGATAAAGGTGGGGGCCAGCCAGGGGCTGACCCGGCTGATGCGGTAAAATCGGGCGATGGCGGTCATCTGCAGGAACACGCAGAGCCACGCCAGGCCGGCCACCCATGACCACGACGACCCGGCCGCCGACCAGCCTTTGACCAGCAGGACGGCCAGGGCGATCAGGGCGCTTATATAGGGGAAGAAATTCGCGCAAACCAGGGTCAGCATGGACACGACCAGCCGGCGGAAGGTGCCGAAGCAACCGAAGAATATCCGGCTCCAGCCGCGCCAGATTTCGCCGAAGGTGCTGTACATACGCACCGTGTAGAGCCCCTCGCTGGGGATGACTTCCAGTTTACGGCCGCGCTCCTTGGCCAGCCGGGCCAGATGCATATCCTCGTTGACTTCGGTGCGGACTTCCTCGTGCCCGCCGACGGTCTCGTAACAAGCCCGATTCATGAGCATGAACGCCCCGTTCGCGTAAGCGGCCGAGTGGTCCGGGTTGTTCACTTTCTTCGGGTTGAACCAGAGGATCATGATCGCGCCGCAGACGGGTTGAATGATCCGCTCCCATAGGCTGTGGGTTTCGAGGAAGGGTAGTACCGAGAGGAAATCAATCTTCTTCTCCACCGCGTGGCGGACGGCCATCGAGAGGGTCTTTTTCGAGACCTGTCGGCAATCGGCGTCGCCGAAACAGAGCCATTGCCCGCGGGCCTGGGCGGCGCCTTCACGCATCGCGTTGTTCTTGCCGAACCAGCCCTCGCGGAGATTCTGTATATGGATGACCTTCATCTTGCCCGCGGGCTGCTGGGCACGGATGGCGTCGAGGATTTCGCCGGTCCGGTCGGTGCTTCGGTCGTTGATGACGATCAACTCGAAATCTGGATAATCCTGTTCGAGCATGGTGCGGACGGCGGTTTCGATATTTTTTTCCTCGTCCTTGGCGGCGATCAGCACGCTGAGCGATGGGGCGTTTTCCGGCGGGCCGTCGTAGCTGGCCGCCGTCATGAAAATCTGTTCGCGCCGGCCGCGGCTGATGGCCAGATGGCGGGAAATCCAGATCAGACAGATCAAGGCTAACAGGATGGACCAGATGAGCATATCACACACTTTCCTTGTCTGAGTGAAGGCCACTTTCGTCAGGGCATACTTTCCCATCAAGCAGCTTGGCGGATTATCCTCGTTCTTGTGCTGTCGAGCAAGCAAGCTCCGGGGATTCGACGACGGCCAGGGGCATCCCCAATCATGCTACACCGTGGACGGGAGAAAATGCGGCATCCCAGCCGTACGAAACTTGCCCCATGCTGCCGCGTGAGGGATCACTCCCCGCGATGAAACCCTATTCATTGACGAGCGAAAATCGTAGAATAACAATGCGCGTCGGCCAGTGGTTCAGCATTGTCGACATAAAATGGAGATCTCCGGAATGACTTCCGTGTCGCCGAGTTATGAGGAATGGATCGAATTCTGTTTCAAGGACGGGTATGCCTGGTTTAATGGCAAACGGGAAGTCAATCCGAAATTCGAGATAGACAACCCTGTTCTGGTCACGGATTATCTCACGCGATTGTTCGAGAATCCTGCATTTATCGCTCAACGGTATGATCGACACGAAATTGCCGAGGCCATTTGGTTCATCTTCGGCGTTGGATCAGGATATTGTTCTGACATGCGCGAGCCAATGGTACCTCCAGAAAAGCAGATCAAATGTATCCATACGGTAGGAATTTTCTATCAAAACCTCCTCGACAAGATATGCAATCGCGATGGCACGATGGCCGATGTGGACGTAACGAACACGGATGATGTCGACAAGGCGGTCTATATGATTTGGGACATGGATGGACTGGAATGTGGTGCGATGGAGCGCAAATATGCATATCTTGCGAGTCCGATCCTTTCCGTTTTGGATTCAATATTGAGCCTGCGGACAAGCACTTGCCTGAAAAGCGCTCTTCATGGCTTGGGGCATATCGCATCTTGCCATCCTGAAAATGTATCGAGGATTGTCAACGATTTTCTACACAAACAAAATGATTCACCCGAATGGTTGAGACAATATGCCCGGCAGGCACGTAAGGGAGTGATTCAGTAAGGGAAGATTCTTCGTTCGGGGGAAATCATCAATCCGCGAGCAGCAAGCAATGGTCAACCCGGATTTCCCATATGACACTTACAACGGCGTATAATGAGGTGACGATTCCCCT
>JAAYCU010000074.1 GCA_012729595.1 Phycisphaerales bacterium | reverse complement strand
GTTATTTCAGCCGTCGGGACGGGAGAAAACTCGAAAACGGGGTAGGCGCAACGGGGGGCGCTGGTACAATAACAGAACACGGCCCGGCGGCATTGCCGGGCGAGGTCAAATGGGAAATCTCGGCTTATGCAATCCCGCCTCTACGGGATAGGAATCCCGCAAGGAGGTGTGTCGAGCTAGGAATCTAGACACAGCAACGTTTTACGGCCGTTGCGTCACACCCCCATTCAATCCCAAAGGGATTGCGTATCTCAGCCCAAGGTTGCGGCGCAGCCGCTACCTTGGGTAACGTTCGCCGTGTCACAAAAACAACCCCAACGGGGTTGCGTATGTCCCGGACAATGAAACCGTCGCGCAATTGACGCAATCCCTATTCGGTCGTGCGCGGCCATACCCAATATCTTTCCCATGCCTGACCGCCCGTTCCACGCCCTCCGATATTCCGGACCACTTATTGTGTTCTTATGAAATGGGCCGTGCGTTATGGCCCCTGAAATCTGATATGGAGCGTTTTTCATGACAACATTCTATTCTTTATGCAACTCACTACTCTAACTTTCTCCGACGAGGCCGGTCTTCGTGATAAAATGTAAAAAGCGCCAAACGAAGCCAAACTCGCCAAAAAACGTTGTAATGAATTAATGTGTATGATATTATAAACGATAGTGAGCACTAACTTGTGCCCGTTGGAACGCATGAACATGTTCGGTAATGACGGCCGGAGCCGGCCATCGGAGACGCCTCGGATCATGCGGTTTCCTCTGTCGCCGCGCGGCGGTATACTTTCTGACAAATATTGCGAAGGTTCAGTTCCCCTCGTATGCTGGTGTTGAGATTATCATGAAAATCGGACTTGGTTTATATCGGCAGATGCTGAATCGGGATCATTTTCGTTTTGCCCGGCAGGCCGGCTGCACGCATGTCGTGGCACATCTGCTGGACTACCGGAAGGATCAATTTCTCGACCCCGACCGTCGTCCGCCCGACCCCGCCAACCCCCGGGATTTGTGGACCGAGGAGCAGTTGACCGACCTGAAGACCGGAGTCAATGCCGAGGGGCTGGTCCTCGAGGCCATCGAGAATTTCGAGCCCGCCCACTGGTCGGATATTCTGCTGGACGGCCCGCGAAAGATTGAGCAAATCGAGGATATTAAGACCATGATCCGAAGGGTGGGCAAAGTCGGCATTCCCATCATCGGTTACGATTTCAGCATCGCAGGGGTCTGGGGCCATATTCAGGGTTCCTGGGCGCGCGGGGGGGCGACGGCGCTTGGTTTCAGCCAGAAGCACGGCCCGAGGGAAACGCTCATTCCCAAGGGCGAGGTGTGGAATGTTATTTACGATCCTGAAGCACCGTCGGGCGATATAGGCGAGGTTACCTCCGAACAGATCTGGATGCGATACGAGGAATTTTTAAAGGCGGTCGTGCCGGTTGCCGAGGAAGCCGGCGTGCGCTTGGCCGCTCATGCCGACGATCCGCCCTTGCCCACGTTGCGCGGAACGGCCCGGTTGGTCTACCAGCCGCATATGTATCAACGGGTTCTAGATATCGTACCCAGCACGGCCAACGCCTTGGAAATATGCATGGGCACGACTCAGACAATGACCGAAGGTGATATCTACGATGTCCTGGCGACCTACAGCCGAAAGAAAGCTATCGCCTATGTTCATTTCCGCAACGTACGCGGCCAGGTGCCCGAGTATCGTGAGGTCTTTCTCGACGAGGGCGATATCGACATGGTCAAGGCCCTGAGAGTTCTGCATGACAACGGTTACGACGGCCTGCTGGTCCCGGACCATACCCCGCACATGACCTGTTCCGCGCCTTGGCATGCGGGGATGACCTATGCGTTGGGTTATATGCAAGCTGCCTTGCGGATCATTGAAACGGGAGGCTGATCTCTACCTGCCCCTTCCTGAAGCCAGACAGGGCATGGCCTGCCGACAAGGCGGCTAGGTTACAGAAAACGCCGGGGGAAAGGGGGGCTGCCTGGTCGGCAAGCGGCTTAGTCGGGGTCAGGTGTGTGCTTGTTCAAGACGCTCTCCTCTATTGTGTTGCTATGCTGCCCTTTGGTGGCCGTCGCTCTTGATGGTGTTGAGCCGATCGGGTGGAGCATGCCCGCGATGGCCCGTGGCGGCGCGGATGTGGCCGTCGGCGATACGGCCCTTTCCCAGATCGAAAACCCCGCGACGTTGACGCTGAACCCCGATCAGCTTTGTCGGTTCGACGCCGCCGGCCAGTTATTCATGCCCGATACGCAGTGGGACGGCCTCTTGGGTTCGGCCCAGTCCTCGGTGCGACATGTGCCCTTTGGACACGCCGGTTTGGTAATTCCGGTCAACGAACGGATCGGCCTGGGCCTGGCCCTTTATTCCAAGTCGCAGTTTCGGACCCGGTACCGCATGCGCCACCTGCTTAGCCCGTGGACGGCCCGCCGCGTAGGGGCGGACTTGTACGACATGGCCTTGGCCCTCAACGTGGGTTACAAAGTCAACGAGAAACTCTCCCTGGGCGTGGGCGGGCGGGCCGAACTCGTGACCGCGGAGTTTAAAACGGTCAGCGGGCCGACCGCGGTCGATTTTGATCGTGGATATACAATCGGTGGCGGGTTTCAACTGGGTGCTCTTTATGAGCTGACCCCGACGCTGACCGCCGGCTTGGGCTACCGGTCGCGGACCTGGCTGCATGATATCGCCGGGCGCGATCGCCGAACGTTATATCAGAGTGTGTCTTGGCTGAAAAACTACGGCATCCCCACGATACGACTGGTCAACGCTGACATCGCGGACATGATGCTGCCCCAGCGCGTCGCCGGCGGACTGGCCTGGGACGCGACCGACCGGCTTAAACTGTTCGGGGAGGTCCGCTGGATCAATTATTCCGACAGCGTGCTGCATAAGGCGAAATTCCTGGTCGGCCGGGGCGGCCTTACCTTTCGCAGCCCCATTGGCTATCACGACCAGTGGGTTATGATAGCCGGGGCCGAGTATAAGCTCGACGAGCATTGGATAATCGCCGGCGGATATCACTACGCCACCAATCCCGTTGCGCGAAAAGAGATGAACCCTCTGAGCATCCATATCGTGGAGCATCAGATCACCACCGGCCTGCGTTACCAGAAGGATAACTGGTGGGCGGGGGTCGGCTATATCCTCGGCCTGCCCGCCTCCTTGAGCCGGACCGGCACCACGGCCATCCCGCTCGGCCTGGATTACATGGCCATCGAGGTCCGCCAGATGCAACATAGCGTCACCTGCGGTTTTGGCTTCTCATGGTAAGGTTGCTCTTTATTGCCATTCTGTCCTCGTTCGGTCTAACTAACTGCTTTAAAAACAGATAAGTGCCGAGTGGAGGCTTTCCTCGGTATGCCACAAGGCGATCCTAGGGTAAATACCTATGTGCAAATTCGTCGTTTTCAGTTTAAGCCGAACCACTAGAAAGCGATAATACAAAGGACAAGCAAAGGAGCCCTTAAGTAACTTGTCATGGGCTCTGATTGGGTACGGGTAAATAGCACACAAAACGGCTTGTATTATGCCATAGACGCTATCGGTGTTTCGGCGCGTCGGAGAGTCTAAACCCTCTACCGCATATGCGGTCGAATGGTCTGGCCGAGTGCGCGCCCGGTGTGCATCACATGTGCTAAGGGTTTAAGGGTTTGCTGTTAAACGGGACACGGGTACGCGGGGGTATTGTACATCCCCGGGCCTCGAACTCTTGGGGAGGTCATTAGACATGATGGGTAATTTGACTGTTGGCAAGCGAATCGGTTTGGGTTTCGTCTTTATCCTGGTTCTTCTACTGGTAATGGCCATGATGAGTTATCGAGGCGTCGTCGGGATTGTACGAAACGCCGAGGAGGTGATCGACGGCAACAAGCTCGACGCCCTGTTACTCCAAAAAGAGCTGGATCACCTTAACTGGGCGCAAGACGTGTCGACGTTTCTGGCCGACGATCGTGTTACGGAGCTAAGCGTGGAGTGCGACCATCGCAAATGCGCGATGGGGCAATGGTATTACGGACCGGAACGTGAAGCGGCCGAAAACATGATCCCGGCTTTGAAGCCGTTACTGCTCCAAATCGAGCAACCCCACAAGGAACTTCATGAATCGGCGGTCGAAATAGCCCGGGAGATGCGTCGTCCACATGCCGGATTGGTCGTTCGCTTGGGTGAGCATATTCACGATCATGTCGAGTGGGTCGGACGTTGCGCACATTCCCTGGCCCTGGAAGGCGGGTTGCAAACCTCGCAAAGCCGTCTGCGCAGCGTCGTGGACGAGGCGGTTTCGGTCATCCATGCCTGCGCCCAAGATGAAACCCTGGGCGATGAGGCGGCGCGGAAGGCCCGGGCCCAGGCCATCGTCAAATCCATGCGCTACGGTCCGGACGGCGCAGACTATATGTGGATCAACGACACGCATCCACGTATGGTCATGCATCCCCTAGATCCGGAATTGGACGGGAAAGATTTGAGCGACTTCACGGACTCGCATGGCAAGAAGCTCTTTGTCGATATGGCCAAGCTGTGCCAAGCTCAGGAGGCCGGTTTCATTATCTACCACTGGCAATCGCCGGACGGTAAGGGGGTTGTGCCCAAAATCTCGTTCGTGCGTATGTATAAACCCTGGAACTGGGTGGTTGGTTCTGGTGAATTCATTCTACGCACTGATCAGGGATACCTGAAGCGTGTGGAAGAGTTCGCAAGTGGCCACCCGTTTTCGCTCGGGGTCGAATTGGATCCGACGCGGAGTACCTTCGGCCAATGGCTGAAGGATGTGAGCGTAGCGAACATTCGACGCACATTTCCGGAATTCGACCGGGCCATGGAAAGTTGCTGGGAAGCTCACCAGCGCCTGTACGAGGCCGCTCGACGCGTGGAAAACCTGGTGGTCAAGGACCAGATGGGAGACGCGTTGTACGTTTACGAGTGCGATGTCCAGCCGAACCTGGAGAAAGTGCAGGAGCACCTCCAGCAGGCCATAGCGGCGGAACGACAACTTGAGGAAGGAGCGGCCCGGGCCCAGGCAATCTTTGCCGGTAAAACCATGCCGCGTCTGGAAACGGTCCAAAGCCTGTTGGACCAGATGAGCAAGACCACGAAAACGAACATGATGACGGATGAAGAGATGCTGGCCGCGGCCCAAGGTACGCAGCGGAACGTGAGCATCCTCAGCGCGGTGGCTCTCATCTTTGGTGCTC
This sequence comes from Phycisphaerales bacterium, assembly GCA_012729595.1. Taxonomy (GTDB): domain Bacteria; phylum Planctomycetota; class Phycisphaerae; order UBA1845; family PWPN01; genus JAAYCU01. The sequence continues at coordinate 9,550 of JAAYCU010000074.1, read as the reverse complement.
TCCTGGCATTCTTCATCTCTCGGAGCATCGTTCGCTCAATTTCGCAAGGCGTGCGCAGTTTGGCGGAGGGTTCGGCCATGGTGGCGGAAGCTTCCGGACAGGTCAACTCCGGAGCCGCCTCCCTGGCCCAGGGAGCGAGCGAGCAGGCCTCTTCGCTGGAGGAGACCTCGAGCGCCCTGGAGCAAATGGCGGCCATGGCGACGACTAATGCATCTAACGCAAAGGACGCCAACCAACTCGTCGAGGAAGCGGCCGACGCAGCCCAACGCAGCGATAAGGGCCGCGAACGGCTTAACGGGGCCATGCAGGGCATCAATGAATCGTCGGCGCAGATCAGCCGGATCATCAAGGTGATCGAGGAAATCGCCTTCCAGACCAACCTGCTGGCCTTGAACGCGGCCGTCGAGGCGGCCCGGGCCGGCGAACACGGCAAGGGGTTCGCCGTCGTCGCGGACGAGGTGCGGAATCTGGCGCAACGCGCCGCGGAGGCCGCCCGCGAAACCACGGCCTTGATTGAAACCTCGGTTAACCGGGCCAAGGAGGGCGGCGAGGTCGCTGCCGGGTTCGGCGAGGCCATCGGCGTGATCGTCGAGAATATCACGAAGGTATCGCAACTCATCACCAATATCAGCACGGCCTCGCAGGAACAGGCCCAGGGCGTGGAGCAGATCAATACGGCCATCAGTCAAATGGACAAGGTCACTCAGGCCATGGCGGCCAGCTCGGAAGAGTCGGCGTCGGCGGTCGAGGAACTGAGCGCACAGGCGGATGCGGTGGCCAATACCGCCTCCGAACTAGCCGTACTGGTAGGTATGGATATGACCCGGATCGACAAGCGGCAGGTTGCCGAGACGATTCGGACCAATATCGAACGTCGGCAACAGCATGAAAACGTTATGCCCCTCGCCCAATCTTCGGGCCGGACTTTAGGGAAATTCGGATCGGGCTCACGGAAAGCGGTGGATCGCGAGTCCGTGATTCCACTGGATGGGGATGACGGGACATTTTAAGGGCTCAGGGCAAGAAAAGAGCTGGGTGCGGTTTAGCCGCGGAGAGTGTCCGTCTATGCGGCGGACACTCCCTTTTTGTTAATCTTCCAGCGTGCTGTATGCCTGTGGGAAAACGTGCATTCCACGGCTGATGGATTATCGGGTGCAGTTGGTACAGGTGGGACATGGGTGGCGTTGTATTAATCGGGGCCTCGACCGGTGCCCCACGCACGCATCATTTATATCTGGGGTCTATGCCGGAAGGGTTTTCGGCGACCTTGGTGGTGATACAGCATATGCCACGTGGCCCGTTTATTCATGGGTTTATGCGCTACTTGCATAGCCGCGCACCGGTGCCGACCCATCTGGCCAGGGATGGTGACGTGCTGAGGCCGGCCGAAGTGCTCGTTGTGGAGCCGGGCTATCATCTTCGTTTTCGGAAGGACCGGCGGTCGGTGGAATTGAGTCCGGCGGAAGGCGAGAACTATTTCGCCCCGTCGATGGATGTGACCTTTACAAGCGCGGCTCAGGTGTTTGGGCGGCACGTCTGCGTAGCCATGATCTCCGGATTGCACGCCGAACACGATGGGTTATCCGGATGTCAGGCCGTCCGGCGGGCCGGTGGTAAGGTGCTTGTGACGGACCCGGAAACGACACCGTGCTATCACATGGTCAGGCAGATTCGAGAGGCTAACGCCTACGATGCGGAAGCGCCCTTGTTCGACATCCTTCGGATCTGCGCGGACTGGATGAGGGACTGATCCATGAAACCGGTTCTCAAAGGCAAGGCCCTGGTCGTGGACGATGATGCCAGTACGCGGTTACTACTGCGCGAGGCCCTGGAGTCGATGGGGCTGCTCGCGGAGGAAGCGGCCGACGGGGCGGAAGCGATTCATGCGTATATCGAAAACGAATTTGACCTCGTCACTATGGACATCATGATGCCGAACGTCAACGGGGTGGACGCCATACACGCCTTGCGTATGGTGGATCCCGGATGCCGCATTATTGTGATAACCTCTTGTACGGACGAGCATTTGTCCGCGCAGGTGCGGGATCTGAATGTCCCTTGGGTGATTCGCAAACCTATTCACTTATCCGAATTTTACGCGGCGGTGCGTAACGCGCTCTCCGGTTCGATTCGGGCGGCACTGACCCTGTAAATCGGAGCGATGGCTCGTGACGGAAGATGATCGATCGAGATAAGGATATCTGCGTATGCCCACGATATTGATGGTCTCGGAGGACGCGGCCCGCGTGGCGACCATGACCGATTGGCTTCGTCAGCAGGGCTATGCGGTCGTGACGGCCCGTGACGCAGGCCAGGCCTTGGTCATGGTGTCCGAGACGGTCCCCGATCTTATATTGCTTGAGATGCAATCCGATGGCCGTAGGGGTGTGATAGCGTGTCGGAGGCTAAAAGCTGATTTGCGTTTGAGCGGCGTGCCGATCGTTGTGCTGACCGGCGATCACGACATGACAACGATCGACGAAGCGGTTGCCGCTGGAGCCAAGGATTACATCGTCGAGACGCTGCCCCGGTCGATTATTGCATCCAGACTATGTACCGCTCTTCGAAACGAGGGTGGTCCTTTTGAACTGAGCCATACGTATGAACGGGCACGGCGAGAGGTGCATGCCACAACGATTCAGCCGACCGAGCTTCTCAAGCAACTCAATAACGAAATACTGGATCGGCGCCGGGCTGAAAATAAGTGCAGTGATACCATGGAGCGCCTACGCAACATTCTCGATTGTCTGCCTGAAGTTATTCTGCAGATGGACGCTCAAATGAGAATCTTGTGGGCTAATCGAGCGGCCCTGGAACGGAATCCCAAAGCCCATGGACTGGTCTGTTATAAAGCCATGTTCGGCCGGGACAAGATGTGTCCGGGATGCCCCTGCGTTCGTTCCTCCCAAACCGGGCGCATGGAAACCAACACCGTTCATCATGCGATACCGGCAGGGGAACATTCCTGGTGGGAAGTGATCGGGATCCCCCTGGCGGCTGGTCAGGGCGGGGGCGGGGGGACGATCGTGGTGGCTCGGAACGTCACAAGCCGGGTAGAGGCCGAACGGGTGGTACGTGAAAGCGAGCAACGGCTCCAGACGATCATGCAGAGTGTTCAGGTCGGGGTGATTATCGCGGACGCCGATAATATGAGGATCGTTGATGCCAATATGGCCGCCTTGCGGATATTACGTGGTACGCGTGAGCAAGTGATCGGGCGACCTTACGATCGGCATACCATAGCCGTCGATATGGCCCACGACACCGCCTCTAATACCGGTGAGGATCTCCCCGATAATGAACGAGTACTGGTTACTTTGACTGGCGACCGGCTGGCGGTTTGGGTGAACGTGGTCCCGATCACTCTGAATGGTCGGCCTCACCTGCTGGAGAGCATCGTCGATATCAGCGACCGAAAGAAGGCGGAGGAGCAACTTGCCATCTTTCGTAAGTTCGCGGAGGCTTCCGGCCAGGGACTGAGCATGGCCGATCTGAACGGCGATATTACATATGTTAATCCGGCCTTGATTCAACTGCTGGGCGAGGAAGACGCCAGCGCGATTCTAGGGCGGGATATGTTTGAATTTTATCCTCAGTCCGTCCGTCACAGGGTGCGGGAAGAAATCGTTCCGATGGTCTTTCAGCAAGGACACTGGACCGGCGAACTGCCCATGCAAGGCCGGGAGCTCGTACAGACGCTACAGAATCTCGTTCTGTTACGTGGCGAGCGGAATGAGCCGATTTGTGTAGCCCAGATCGTGACGGATATCAGTGGGATCGAGGATACGGCCAAGCAGCTTCGCCGAAGCAATATGGTCATGGTCGAGGCTTTGCGCCGGGAGAAATGCGCCTCGATGCAACTGGAAGCGGCTCTGGAACAACTCGAGGCCGCCCGTATGAACGCGGAGGACGCCAGTCTGGCGAAAAGCGAGTTTCTGGCCAACATGAGCCATGAAATCCGTACACCGATGAATGGCATCGTCGGATTGGTCGATATATTGCATCGCACGGAATTGGATCATACTCAACGTCGTTACCTGGGCATGATTCAGCAGTCTACGGATTCCCTGCTCCAGATTATCAATGACGTCCTTGATTTATCAAAAGTCGAGGCTGGTAAACTTGAGCTGGATGTAGCCACCTTTGATTTGCGGGAATGCGTGCGCGATAGTCTGGCCCTGTTCGTTATTCGGGCGGAGGACAAGGGTATTACCTTGAGCAGCGATATAGCTCCGTCAATTCCGAAGGTGGTAGAAGGTGACGCGGGACGACTTCGCCAGATACTGCTCAACCTGCTCGGAAACGCCATCAAGTTTACGGATAAAGGTGGCGTGCGTCTTGAGGTCAAACCCGAGGATCCTGTCATGAGCGCATCGGATGGCGGGCTGGATGTGCTTTTCGCGGTGGTGGATACCGGGATGGGGATTCCCCAAGACCAGCAGAAAATGATTTTCGAGGCCTTTTCCCAGGCGGATCGTTCCGTGACTCGTCGTTTCGGCGGGACCGGATTAGGGTTGACCATTACATCCCGATTGGTCGATTTAATGGGCGGGCGGATTTGGGTTGACAGCGAACCCGGCAAGGGCAGTACGTTCTATTTCAAGGCTCGGTTCGGGGTTACCAAACCCGGCGAGGCCAGTCTGGTAAACCAGACGCGGCCCCGGATGACCGGCGGCTCGATTACCGAGACCGGGCCGTGCTGTTGTGAAAAGTGCCAAGACATTCGTCCTATGCGCATCCTTCTCGCGGAAGATAATCTCGTGAATCAGCAAGTTGCCTGTCTCATGTTGCGTGAAATGGGGCATGACGTGGTCGTGGTGGGTGACGGAAGAGCGGCCTGCGAGGCGTTGGATGCGGCCGGTGATCCTTACGATCTGGTTCTGATGGACATTCAAATGCCGGTTATGAACGGGTTGGAGGCTACGACTCTGATTCGCCAGACGGAGGCGGGACAAGGCCGGAGGCAGCCGATCATCGCGATGACCGCTTATGCCATGCAGGGCGACCGCGAACGCTGCCTGGCCGCAGGTATGAATGATTACATCAGCAAACCGATCAAGGCCGGTGTTCTGATCGAGCTATTGGCCAAATGGTCGCGCAGAATTGATAAATCGTGTTCGGGCCCAAAAGTCGTTTCACAGGGTCGGGTGGGCCGAGACATTGAGGTTGATGCGGGAGACGAGGGCGCGGTACCAACGGCGCCCATAGATATTCCTACGGCTCTGGATAATCTAGCCGGCAATCAACGGATTCTTGCCCGAGTCGTGGATTTGTTTCAGAGCAATGTGGGTAAAACTCTCGGCGAGCTTGAGGCGGCATACCGGGCTGGCGATGCCGCGTTATTGAAGGTGACGGCCCACGGCCTCAAGGGGGCGGCGGCCAACATCTGCGCGGAATCGATTCGTCGGACGGCCGAATGCCTTGAGCAGCAAGCGGCGGAGAACCAGCTGGATGAGGTCGAGGAGCTTATCGGGCTGTTGGCTCGGCACGTGGATGAGTTATGTCAATATTTGGCAACAAGGCCGGTCATGCAGATTCAGGACCGCGGTTCAACAGCCAAGGATTCGTCGGGATGCGGGGATGTCGAGCCGCGACCTGCTGAAAAAGTTGGCCATTTCAAGGATGACACCCATGATCATTGTGTTTCGTAGTCGTAGATGACGCGGGTGCAGGCGGCCTTGGGTGATATAGGAGGGCATGGGACGATACTATCTATCATTCCATGCCGTATAAGCCGTCGGTTTGATCGAGGTTGAGCCTCGCATAAGCCCTCGCTGTATTCGGGGATGCTTGTTGCCGAACATGTAACGCTAAACTGATCGAGACAAACCGATCCAGTCAGCATATCTGCTTGCCCCCTCCGGGTAGCCTGTGGTTCAGCACAGCTACTCCTCTTGTGTGAGTTACTTTTCACTCAGTATAATCCATGTTGGGTATACGGGATCGCGTAGATAGCCCGGTCATGTTCCGTGGTGAGAATATCTAATGTCAAGCGTATTCGAGTTGGGAGTTATCGGGGGCGGCAACATGGCCTGGGGGATTATCTCCGCGGCGGTTGGTAGAAGACTCTTTCCGGGCTCGGCGGTTCTTCTCGCCGAGCCGCAGCCAGATCGCCGGCAACTGTTCAGCGAGCGACTTGGGGTTGTGGCCATCGATGATAACCGAAGGGTGCTTGCCGAATGCCGACGGATCATGCTGGCTATCAAGCCCCAGCAGTTTGATGACGTGGCCGCCGGACTGCGTGATCAGCTCACGGACAACCACATGCTCTGCAGCATTATCGCGGGCATGTCTACCCAGCAGATTGCCGCGGCTTTTCCCGGTGTCGCGGTTCGTGTCGTTCGCGTTATGCCTAATACTCCGATTCAGCTCGGCGCGGGTATAGCCGGCATTTGTGCCGGCGAGCATGCCACCGCGGAAGATCTGGCATGCGTACGGCGTATTTTCGAGGCCGGAGGGGCGGCCGTCGTTCTTGACGACGAGGAACTGATGGATGCGGTGACCGCTGTTTCCGGATCCGGGCCGGCGTATTTTTATTATTTTGTAGAGGCTATTGTAGCGGGGGGTGTAGCCTGCGGTCTTTCCGAGGAGGACGCTCTCAAGCTGGCAACTCATACCTGCCTAGGGGCAGCCCGTATGATGCTCGAAACCGGCGAGTCGCCGGCCAAGCTACGCCACCAAGTGACCAGCAAGGGGGGCACTACCCAGGCGGCCCTGGAATGTATGGAGCAATCGAACATTCCTACGTGTATCATGGAAGCCGTCCAAGCTGCCTTTCGCCGTGGCCGTGAACTGGGCTCGTGATGTCCAGCGGAGCGTTTTGGAAATTGAAACAGGGATGGTTTATTCCCCCTACGACAGGCGTTCGTGACCAACCGATATCGAATACCGTGCGGTCTTGACGGTCGTTGTCACCGGCCGCATCATAGCTTTCTTCGTCGAGTGTGTCGCGCCTGGCCAAGCATGGTTGTGTACAAGTTGACATTCATTGCCAACGGCTGTAATTTCACCAAACACGTATATTAGTCGCGTATATCGCGATCTAGGCGAGCTTGTCGTGGCCGTTGTATTGGGCAATTGTTGGTGGGGAATGGCGGCCCAAGCCTTACCTGAGAGAGGTCCGGCTTATGCAGTATGCAAAAATGTTTTTAACGATCGCGGTTCTCGTCATGGTCTGCATTACATGCGGATGTGCGCGGACGGAGGGGAACGTACAACGTTACGGCTGCGTGATCGGCGTGAGGCAGGACCGGATCGAGGATTACAAGAAGATTCATGCCGAAGTCTGGCCCGGTGTTTTGGCTCTGTTAAGGGAGTGCAATATCCGTAACTACTCCATATATCTTGGAGAAGTCGCCCCGGATCAATACTATCTTTTTTCATATTTCGAATATGCCGGAGATGATTTCGAAAAGGACATGGAGAAGATGAAAGCCGATCCGACCACTCAGAAATGGTGGGAGTTGTGTGATCCTATGCAGTCGCCGGTTCCCACCCGTCGCGAAGGTGAATGGTGGCATGTCATGGAAGAAGTATTCTACACGGATTAAATGCTTGTCGGTAAGGAGAGCCCATGATCGGCGCTATTCAAGTCAATATCGAACGCCTTGATATCGTAGTTATCGTACTCTATCTGATCGGCATCGTCGGCTTAGGCTGCTGGGCGGGTTTTCGCCAGCGTCGCGGGGCAGAGGGTAAAGGTTATTTTCTGGCCGGTGGTACGCTTACCTGGCCAATAATTGGACTGGCCCTTTTCTCTACCAATATTTCCACCATTCATTTGGTCAGTCAGGCCCAAGTAGGTTATACCGACGGACTGGCCTACGGTAATTTTGAGTGGATGGCTCCCTTTCTGCTCATCGTATTGGCTTTGTTCTTCGCCCCATTTTACATCCGGGCCAAGGTAGCCACCCTGCCGGACTTTCTTGAAAAACGCTATAGCCGATCTTGTCGCGACTGGCTGGCTTTGCTCTCCATTCTTTCGGCCATTCTGATTCATATCGGGTTTTCGCTCTATACCGGTGCGGTCGTCCTCGAAGGCATGTTCGGTGTTTCCGTGATGCACAGCATTATCGTTGTGGCCTGCCTGACCGGTTTATACACCATCATCGGGGGGCTGATGGCTGTCGTGGTTACCGAATCCATCCAGACGCTTATTCTGCTGGCCGGGGCGATTTGTATTACGGTAGTCGCGTACGGCAGAATAGGGGGGTGGGAGGGGTTGGCTACCAGCGTTGAACCCATCCAATTGACCATGTTCCGTACCAAGGCGGAATTACCCGACCTTCCCTGGTATTCAGTATTACTTGGATATCCAGTGATAGGGCTATGGTACTGGTGTGCCGATCAAACCATTGTTCAGCGAGTACTTGGCGCGAAGGACGAAAACCATGCCCGGCTGGGTCCCCTGTTTGCTGGTTTCATCAAGATTCTACCCGTATTTATCTTTATTCTTCCCGGTACGTTGTGCCTAGGACTGATAAATCGGGGGAATATGAAACATCTACCCATTCAGCCCATCGCCCTTCAGTCCGAGACAAGCCCGGTACTCGAGGCCGATGCACAAGTCGTTTATGAAACGATTATGAATGATTTTAAGAAGCATAAGCGGAGTACTCGGGTCGAAACCCTCGCCTTGAATACTGATTTGGCTCCTGAGCGGGTGAAAACAATCGTTCAGGATCTGGTCGATACCAAGATGATCCGCGTTCGCACCGAGGACACCTATGCGGAATTGATTACCCAGTTGTTGCCCCCGGGACTACGCGGCATGATGGCTGCCGCCTTGCTGGCCGCCCTAATGAGTACCGTATCAGGGGCCCTTAATTCCATTGCGACTCTTTTTAGTTACGACATCTACAAACGCTGGCGGCCAGATACTCCCGACCATAAGTTGGTTAGGATCGGGCGGCTGGCAACCTTTGCGGCCATGATTCTGGCTATTCTCTGGTCGCCCTATATCGCGCGTTACGAGAACATATACAAGGGAATCAGCACTTTGATCAGCTATATTTCCCCGCCGATCGCCGCTGTCTTTTTGTGGGGCGTGCTTTGGCGCCGGGCTTCCGCGGCCGCGGCATTGACGACCCTCTTATTCGGTTCGTTCCTGGGGGCGGTAGTATTTTTTATCGATTGGAATAAGGCAACTCCCTGGATGCAGTCCATCATAGATTGGAAAATCTCTTTTATGATGTGTGGGTTTTATCTGTTCGTGATTTGCTCTGTGGTCTTGGCGGTTGTTTCTCTGATAAAGCCAGCCCCTGCCTCCGCAGAAATCGATGCCCTGGTTTGGCGCAATCCCTGGGATGCGCTGCGCGGGCCGGCCTGGCGAGGTGTCTGGAATTATAAGCTCTGGGCAGTGGTACTGTTTTTCACGATGATCATGCTGTACATCATTTTTGCACGCAGGTGGTTCATTTAATTCGGGGAGTATCGAAGCTGCGCCGGTTTTCTCGCAACCATCGATCTGCCGTGTTATGCACGGGGCAAGATCGAGGAATCGGCATCCTGCTCCGATACGAGCCACAGGCCCCTTCAAAAACAAGGGCGG
>JAAYCU010000073.1 GCA_012729595.1 Phycisphaerales bacterium | reverse complement strand
GAAATCGCGCAGATGCTGGAGAACTCAGGCGCGCAGGTCTGGTACCTACCACCGTTCACAACCCCTCGACCCATTCCCGCACATCCGCTTCGGCCGTTACGGGAGGGCATGGGGACTGATCCGTGACGCACATGTCCTCATAGGGAAAATTGAATTCTTGGGCGGCTTGTCGAAAAGCGGCTTCCACTTCGGGGGGCATCGCGTCATTGGACGGTTCAGGCACACGGGTCATGATATTCACCCCGGCGTACTCGCCGATTGGAGTCGATCCGCAATAGGTGTACATAATCCAATCCGGATCAGGCCTGGAAAGGATGTACCAGCGTTCATGCTGAGGTTGAAGGGGGGGGTTGATGTAGAAGACTTCCAGCAAGCCCGTTTCCTGGTCGCTCAGCCTGGGCTCCGCGATCAAGTGGACAACTCCCTGTTCGTTACAACTTTCGTTTTCCGCGGGAGCACAGAAGGACGTATGATACCACCACTGTTGGGCATGATAGATCCAGGAATCCGATGCGCAGGGAAGGGCATCGTAGCCGCCTTCCCAATTCGACCCGGGAACCCCACAGTTCAGACCCCGTATCTCCAGCCAGGTGCCATCGAGTTCGTCGAGGCTCTCGAGCACATGGACTTTGTGAATGTTGTCACTGTTTACCAGGCATTGGCCATCCGTCCCCTCGGGCAAGGTTGGTAAGCAACCGTTGTTGGCGAAGCATTGAACCAGGGAGCTGTATATCCCGCTCCTGCTTCCTTGATCGAGTTGACAGGCCAGGTGGCAGGCTTGTTGCTGACTCCGTACTCCTGCTGAACCGCACTGCGAGTTGCATGTGAGGGTTTCACGGCAAGCAGGTTCCAGCACGCAAAGGAACATTCGTAACGGGCATTTCGTCAAACCACATAGCAGCAGTTCGAGGTCCGAGTTCGCGGAGCTGTCGGCGTTGGTCAAGGAGGCGCAGCCTTGACTCAAGGCCAGCATGAGGAGAACGAAAATGGCAAGATGTGTTCTGTTCATTTCCGCCCCAGTCCCGGCCGTTCACGGGGTCAACGGTTCACCCGATATATCCCGGTTATCGAACCTCAACCGTTGATGCTATCCAAACGCCCTACCCGACTCAAGGCTTGGCGGTTATGACACGAGTGCCAGACGAACCAGCAAGTCATGCGCGCACCTGTTAGAATTCAGGCTCGGGGGGGAACAGTGCATCACGATTGGCCATGAGTTCCTCGCAGGTGTCGAGGTCATCAGGAATAGGGATCAGGATGATCGGACTCAGCCCTGGGTCGTCCCACTGTTTCGGATTGTTGGGCGCGTTCAGGATACGAAGCGAGGCCCCGATGACCAGTTGCTCCGAATCGTCGATCACGGTGCCCCGCAAACTACCGTCGGAATAGAGGGTCATATCGTTCTGGAATATCTCGCGACGGGCGATATAGATTTCTCCCTGAATCAGGCCGAACAGTTTAACGAAAACGGTGACCCCGGGCTTGCCATCGTTATCATCGTCGTTGATCAACGGATCGTTGGGGTCCATGGACAGCGGCCTGTCGGGATCGCCGTCGATACCGAGCAGCGTGGGCGTAGCCGGGCGCCATATCTTCCAGGCTCCGTCCTCTTCGTAAACCTCGACGATGGCGCTTCGGGGCTGAATGGCCTGGGTGGCCTCGTCAGGGAAAGTGGTGACGAAATTCTGATTGGCTTTATAGTTGGCACGGCAAAAGCGGTCATACTCGACCAGCTCCCCGTTTTCGATGACCAGGTCCGTGAAGCCATAGGAGATGATAAACGTGGATAGCGGCCCATTGGGCGTGTCGCCCTGGTAGGCAACCACGTCGTAATGGGCGTAACGACCCGCCATAGCCTCCATGGCCTCTTCCCGGCTGGCGGGGGCCTGCCAATTCGGATCGTTACTCGGCGTTTCATACAGCGGGCTGTCCGGCCAGGGCTTCGGACTCGGGCATCCCACAAGTAAAAGACAACCAGTGACCGCAACGAAAAGCGTTGATAAGGATTTCAATGTCATAATTCCCTCACTGGCAAAATAGGATCACGCGACAGCGCGATATATGTCGTAGTCGCGGTCCTCAACTGGGATTCTCATGTCCACGCCCGCAATGCGCACTCCGAAGTATCCCCGGCGTTCGCGTGGAGGGCGGTGGCCGTCAGCATCCATCAGATCATAGGGTGACTGTCCCAGGAAAGCACCTCCGCTGTAACTTGGCAAATACATTATTGCGCGTATCCAACTCGCCCGCTACCACCGCCCATCGTGTGAGAACCGTTAAGCATGCGTATAATAATGACTTATCTTGAGCGGGGGGTGCCGTCCGAGGTTTGTGTAGGGTGTGGCCAGGGATTTTGGCAAGCGAGCAAAGATGCAATAATGCTTTGGGATTTTCCATATACAGGGCCGCGAGACGACGAATTGATGCCTCGGGGGAGCGTTCTTTCTGTAAAGCCTGGCTACG
>JAAYCU010000072.1 GCA_012729595.1 Phycisphaerales bacterium | reverse complement strand
GGAGACTAGTATGGGCGAAACAGACCGGAATCGAAGAATCAACTTGAAGGCCGTGGTTATTCTGGTATTGATCCTGGGTGGGTTAGGTGCCGGGTTGGCTGTGGGGTATAAAGTGCGTAAGAGAATTGTGGCCGACAGGATATTGGCCGCGGGAATGGCTGCCCTGGAAAGGCAGGATTGGTCTGAAGCTTGCGAGCAGCTGCGACAGTATCTGCTCAAATACCCTGACGAAGAAAACATATTATTGCGCTACGCGGAAGCCAATATGTCGTGCCAACCGCGTCGGCCCGAGCACATCAGTGCCGCTATCGGCGGATATCGACGATATTTGCGTAACCAGCCGGGAAATGAACATGCATCCAATGAGCTGGCCCGGCTTTATTTTGCCGTCGGTAATCATGTAGATTGCGCTTATATTGCTCGTCAAAGATTGCAATATGCGCCCGATGACATCAAGGCCATCCAGTGGCTGGCACGATCTCTGATTACCCGACAGCAGCATGACGAGGCCCGGGAACTGCTGGTCAAGTGTGTCGAACAACATCCGCACGAGATTGATGCCTACGACCTGTTAAGCCTGCTGGCCTTACAGGATGGTTCCGACACGGCCGCCAATGAGAGCTTGGAATGGCTGAATAAGGCCGTCGATAATAATCCGCAATCCGCAGAGGCTCTAGCCCGCCGTGGGCTATTCCACCTGAATATTCGCCAAGACCTTGCCGCAGCCCGTGCGGACATGGAATTGGCGGACAGTTTGCAGCCGGAGAATCCGCAAGTGCGACTCCTGCTGGCGGAGGGGTGGCTTGAACATGGTGAACTCGACCGGGCAGAAGCAGAAATCCAGGCCCTCAAGCGGGTGTCGGCGGAGCGTCTGCCTCATTATGACATCGAGCCGGAAGATTTGTTGTTCATCCAACACAAAGCCTTGGCCATTTTGGTTTTACGGCGTGAAGACGTCGGTAGAGGTGTACAAGTAGCCCGCAATGCGCTGGAGGAACTGACCGGTGACCGCCGGGTCATGTTTTTACCCTTCGCCGCTGAACTTTTTCTGGCAAACGACCACATGGATGACGCCCGCCGATGTGTCGAGGAATACCGCAAGGCTGTGCAAGATATGGCCAGGCAGACCCCATCGATTGGCGAACGCCTGTCGCTTTTGCAGGCCGCCGTGGCAATGGCCGATAATAAACCTTATATCGCGATTAATCTTCTGGAAGAGGTAACCGCCAAGCAGCCTTTGTATCCGCAGGTTTGGCGGATTCTCTGGCATGCTTATCTACGGACCGGCCAGATTCGGCGGGCCCAGGCCGCCATGGAGGCGTATGTCCGGCGAAGACCATCCGATCAGCGAGCGCGGCTGGAATTAGCCAGAAGCTATCGGGATAGCGGCGATTTTCAGCGGGCTTTATCCCTAGCTGACGAGGTGACCAAGGAAGTCCCGCAGGATCCGGATGCGAAATTGTTGAAAATCGATGCGGTCCTGCAGGGGGATACGGGTAAACTCACCGCCGCCGAGTTAGCGCAGATCGCTACGGATTTACGCAAACTCGATAGTGATCACGACCAGGCCGGCCTGCTGTTAGCCTTGATCGCGCTGAAACAGGGGCATACGGATGGAGCCATCGCCGGCTTAAGAGAGAAGGCTTTTAAACAAGGTTCATTCGTAGCAGCAGCGCGTTTGGCGGAAATTCATGCGTACCAGGGGGACAAGGACAAGGCCATCGAGGTCGGCCGTGCGGCGATTGAAAGCTTTCCCGGGGAGTCGGCTCCTTGGCTGCTGCTGGCCAATTTGCACGATAAGAACGGCCGTCCCGAAGCTGTAGAACAGGTTCTCAGAGAAGCGGTCACTAAGCTTGCCAATGAGGAGCAAGCCCAAGCCAGTATGGCTTTAGCCATATTTCTGCTCACCCAGGATGAAAGAAACGAGGGCTTGGAAATATTGAAAAACATGGCCAACGAACGCCAAGAGGACGTGACCGTTCGGTTAACCCTGTTGTCCCAGCCGGAAATCCGAAACCGCCCATCGGAGGCGCAGACTCTGGTTGATGAGTTACGCAAGATCGAGGGTGAGCGGGGGGTCCGGTGGAGATTCGAACAGGCAAGGCTTTGGCTTGCGGAAAACGACTGGAAAGATTGGATCGAGCCGGCCACCCAGATGCTCAATTATTGCATCAGGGCAGATGCGCAGTGGGATGACCCCGTGCTGGTATTGGGGAGACTCTATGAAGTGCTCGGCAGAAATGACACGGCGGAGGAGGTTTATCGGCGGTTTTTCGATACTTCTCCGTATAATGCATTGGTGACCTCGAGGCTGCTGGAGTTGCTGGCCCGTCAGCGACGCTTTACGGAATCCCTACGGGTGCTGGAGCTGGTGCCGCGGAATTCCGTGGCGTTGAGCGCGCATCAGATCAAGGCGGCGATCGGCCGGGCAGATTACGATGCGGCTATTGCGGAATTGGAGAAACGCGTGGCGCGCGGTGATGCGGAGGCGGCGTCCCACGTACTGTTGGCCCGCCTGGTTTATGCGCATCAGAAAGACGTTAACACCGCTTTACGGCAATTAGAGGCTGCAGCGGTGGCGGAGCCGGACATGCTGGCCATTCTCTCAACCCGAGTGGCCATTCTGCACAGCGAAGGAAGAAATCAGGAGGCGTTGGAATTGATTGATACCGAGGTGGCCCAACGCAAAGATTACTCCGCTTATCTGCTACGTGCGGAATTCTACAGCATCACAGGTCAACCCCAAAAGGCGGAGCAGGATTACCTTTATCTGCCGTCCTTCCCCGATATGGCCGTCGAGGGCTACAAAGAACTCGGAGACTTTTATCAGCGCGAAGGTCGCGTGGATGAAGCCATCGCCGCGTGGGAAAAAGGAGTACTCCTGGCCCCCGAACATGGGGGCCTGAATCTTCATCTTGTCCGCGCATTGCTGTTCCATCCGGATACCGAAAACCAAAAACGCGGGCGGCAAATGCTGGAGACGTTGTTGAAGCTATCACCGGATGACGCCGCGCTGTTGTCCGTGAAGGCCGGCATGTTGCTCGGTGAGCGGGACCCGTCGGCGAAGGAAAGGGCTGTTCGTATCCTTGAGCGGGTGGTTCAACTCAATCCCGGGGACGTGGTGGCTTATCATTATCTGATCGAGAACGCTCGAGGGCGTGGCGAATTGAGTAAAGCCAACCAACTGGCCGCGCAGGCAATAGGGGCCAACGCTGGCAACGTCGACCTGATACTCCTTCGCGCCGAACTTGAACAGGAGCTTAACAACCTGTTATCGGCGCGTAAACTGGCTAAATCGGTTCTTATGCTCGATCCGAGCAACGTGTCCGCCCGCAGCCTTCTGGCCCGGATGGCGTTGCGCATTGGGGACGTTTCGGAGGCGGAGGTTTTCAGCAGAGAGGCCATGCAAATCGACCCCAAAAATGAACAGACGCAACTCATTTATGCGGATGTTCTCCACGCTCGGGGACAGGTCCGCGAAGCCATCCAGAAACTCGAGTCATATTATCTGGATCCCGCTAGTAAACCTACGGTGGCGACGCCTCTGGCCCTGGCGGACCTTTATCGTATGAATAATGATTTTGACAAAGCCGGCCAATGGCTTTCTCAGGCAGTATTGTTGTCCCCGGATAACGTGGGGATATTTAACGTTCGTCTTCGGCTGCTGGCCTCGCAAAAACAATATGACGAAATCATACAACAGTTGATTACGTATGGCCAGCGTTATCCCAAGGACGCTCAGATGATGATGACGGTGGCATCCATCCTGATTTCCGCGGAGGCCGAAGACCACATCCGGAGGCTGAAGCCGTTACTGGATCAATTCATAACGGCCAACCCCGACCGGCTTGAGGGATACATGGGTTTGGCCATGATCACTTATGCAAGCGGGGACCGGGAAACGGCGTTGCGGGCCTATCGCCGTATCCTGGAACTGGATCCTTTTCATCAGCAGGCTTTGAACAATCTTGCTTGGATTCTGGGAGTTGAAATGAAAAAAGCCGAAGAGGCATTACCCTTCGCAAATAAGGGTGTACTTCGTTATCCCGAGGATTATCACATGCTCAACACCCGCGGTGTTCTGTATTACACGCTGGACATGATGAGCGAGGCCCGGAAGGATCTGGAAAAATGTGTAACTATGGTTAGCGGTGTCCCCTCTAGTTACGCAAAGGCGCTTTTTTATCTGGGGCGGATTAATCTGAAGGAGGGTAAGACCGAACTGGCCAGGAAAACCCTGCAAAAGGTCTTAAATATTGATCAGGAATACAAGGTCTTGACCGAAGATGAACGGATGGAAGTCGAGCAATTGGTCGCAACATTGCCTTGAAACGGGCGGGTTGATACAATCATGGACAGAAAAAAACAGCCTGAAGGCGTGAAGCTGATTCGACACCGGCGTCGCAAGCGCAGGGTTGTGAAAAGAAGGGATATGTTTGCCCTGCGGGGCATTGATCTACTGGGATCTCAACTGGCTCATCGCCTCGAGCATGTTTCCAAATACATTAAACGCACCTGTCGTAAAAAACGCCATCGGCTAATAAGAATAGCGAAGAAAGTTCATTGGCGGACGGTAGCGGCGATTCTGCTGATAGTCGGATTTCTGGGGGTTATAGCTGCCGGCAATTACGTTCTGCTTACCCGCCGCACCGCCCAACAAGCGATGAAAGATGGCCTGGCTGCCCTGCAGGCCGAGCAATGGGAGCAGGCCTGCGATTCACTCAAGGTTTATCTGCACAAGCATCCCAACGATCTGGAAATACTCGTGCGTTATGCGGAGGCCAGCCTGGCCATCCAGCCACGCACGCTGCAACATCACGGGGTGGCGGTAGGGGCATATCTACGTTATCTGCAAATCAAGCCGGGAGACCCGGATATATCCGATCAACTGGCCCGGCTGTGTTATTCGATCAGGGATTACAAACGTGTGGAGCAGGTAGCCCGGTGGCGTTTGGAGATCGCCCCGGGCGATCTCCAGGCGACGACCTGGTTGGCCCGGGCCATGATCGGACAAGAGGAAAGAGCGGAGAGTTTGAAAGTTCTGGAAGATCTCGTGAAACGCTATCCCCAGGCGGAGGATATTTATGGTCTTTTAATTGATTTAGTTTTGCAGGAGGGGGTGGAGACATCGGTGGATGACGCGCTGGCCTGGTTGGATCTGGGGGTGAGTAGTAATCCCGGCTCCGCCCTGTTGCGGGCCCAGCGGGCTTTGTTTTATCAGCAGATCAGAAAGGATAGCGCGGCAGCGCGGACCGACTTGGAAGTAGCAGACACCCTAAGGTCGACCGACTTGCGGACGATGATCGTTGTAACCGAGGGCTGGCTGGCCCTAGGAGAACTGGGTCGCGCTTTTGCGCAATTGAAGGCGATCGAAACTCTTGATCGTAAAACTCTGGCCGATAGCCAGTTAGACCTGCAAAATCTATCCTTGGTCCTGTTCAGCGCCAAAGCGGAGCTGTATCTGCGGTCCGGGAGGTCTCAGGACGGGGTCAAATTGGCCGATGAGGCCCTACATCGTCTCTCGGGGGGGGGCCGAACCATGTTTTTGCCATCGGCGGTCAATCTGTATCTGGCTGGGGGGGACATTGACTCCGCACGCAAGTACGTCGATGAGTATAGCAGCGCCATTCAGCATCGCGCCGACCGCTTCTCCCAAACGCAATTGGTCGTGCTGCGGGCTGCGATCGCCGATACCGAGGGCAAGTCGTATCTGGTTCTCAATTTGCTCGAGCCGTTACTGGAGGAGAGCCCGCCGGTCGGTGGCGATCAATGGCATGGTGTAGAGCACATTCAAGTATGGAAATTACTGGCCCAGTCCTATAGCCGAATCCGACAGGACCGCCGGGCGTTGGTGGCCTTGGAGAAGTATGTCCTGCGTAGCTTCGGGGACTGGGAAGCGACGCTTGCCCTGGCCAGGGCTTGCTATCGGGCTAACGAATTCACCAAGGCGCGACAATATGCCGAAGATGCTGAGCGCATCCGGCCGGATGACCTGGAAACGAAGTTATTCCGAATCAGGGCATCCTATAGATACATGATGGAGAGCGTTGCGGTACCGGTTGGAGGGCCGCCGACCGAGGAGTTGCTTGCCCTGAGGCAGGCTTATCCACACAACGTAGAAATAAGTTTATTGATGGCCATGGCTTACCATGGCCAGGGTCTGTACGATGAAGCCGTGGCCGAATTGAAACGGGCTATCAGGGAATGTCATGACCCGTTACCGGCGGCCTTGAAGTTGGTTATGCTGCATAACGAAAAGGGGCAATATGAACAGGCCGTCCAGGTGTGCCAGGCAACATTACCACGGGTTGATAACCGGGCCGCCTTATGGCTTCTTCTGGCGGAGGTCCATTCTCTGGCCCGCCGGACGGATGAAGCCCGACGAACTCTGGATCAGGCCGTCAGCGTACTAGTTGGCAAGGAACAACTGATCGCCCAGTTGGCCCTGGTCAGGCACCTGTTATCCCATGATGAACGCCAAGGGGGAATCGATCTTCTTGAACATTTGACTCAGAAATATCCCCAGGATAGCCGACCTTTGTTACACCTGTTGCAACTCCCCGAAATTCAGGATGAGGTCCAAGCCGCCCAGCGCATGGTCGATCAGCTTCGGGCCATCGAAGGCGACCGGGGTCTGCAATGGCCCTTCGCCCAGGCCCAGCTTTGGCTCAGAGGGGACGACTGGCGGAACCGTGTGCCGGAAATCACCAATCTCTTGCAGCGTTGCATGAAGGCGGACCCCGGTTGGCCATCACCGGTTGCCGTCCTGGGAGACATGTATGAAGCCCTTGAAAAGGATGACCAGGCAGAGGAGGTCTATCGCCACTTCTTCAACAACTATCCCCAGGAAGCCGAGGTGGCGATACGCTTTCTGAGTCTGCTGGATCGGCAACTGCGCTATATTGAAGCCGGCAGAATTCTCGATCGGTTGCCGGCTGGGTTATCGATTCTGAATGCCTATCGCGTTCGAGCGGCGATCGCCCGTGGCGACTACGATACGGCCATCGGGGAACTACGCCAGAGAATTGGCACGGATCCCCAGGATGCCGTCGGCCGGGTCATGCTGGCCCAACTCATCTTTCATCATGTGGGCGACGCGGACTTGGCCATGAATCTACTCGATGAGGCTTATGCCCTTCAGCCCGACCTGATGATGATCGCATCCAGCCGGGCAATGATCCTCCAGGCCGCAGGCCAAATCGACGAGGCCATTGCATTTCTTGATGCCGAAGTTGCCCGACGAAATGATTTCCCCGCTTGGTTGCTGCGCGCCGATTTTTTTAGTGAGATCGGTCGATTTGATGAGGCCGAGCAGTACTATCTACATATGACGGAGTTCAGGAAATCTGCGCCTACAGCGTTTGAACGTTTGGGTGAGTTGTACGAAAAACAAGGCAAAATGGTCCAGGCAATGCAGATCCGGGAGGCCGGCCTGGAAATTGATCCAAACCATATAGCCTTACAACGATCGTTGATCAGGATCCTGGTGTCCAGCGGGCGGGAAGAGGACCGAAACCGCGGTCTCACCCTGCTCGAAAAAACTTTACAACAACGACCCGATGACGCAGTGCTTTTAGCGATCTGGGCAACCTT
>JAAYCU010000071.1 GCA_012729595.1 Phycisphaerales bacterium | reverse complement strand
CGTCTCCACAAACCGTTGCCCGTCGCTGATGTCCTCCACGTACATCATGATGACCTTGGTTTCTGGGTCGTCGGCCAGGTTGCGAAGCAGATCGATCTCGTTGATGTCCGCCTTGTTCCCGAAACTGATAAACCGCGAAAAACCAATATTGCAGCCCTTGGCATAGTCGAGCAGTGCGGTACACAACGCGCCGCTCTGGCTGATGAAGCCGATCGGGCCCGCTTGGGGCATATCCTTGCTGAAACTGGCATTCATTTGCACCTTCGGGTGGGTGTTGATGACCCCCAGACAGTTCGGGCCGAGAATGTGCAGGCCTCGCTCCTTGGCCAAGGCGGCCAGCCGCTTTTCCCGAACCACGCCGTCACCCCCGACCTCCTTGAAACCGGCGGAGATGACCACCATGTGCCGGACACCCCGATCCGCGCATTCGGTAACCACCTTTTCAACCAACGGGGCCGGTAAAATGATCACGGCCATGTCCAGATCGCCATCTATGGCCGACACGCTGGTCACGCAACGATTGCCTAGAATGCTACGGGCTTTCGGATTCACGGGGTAGACGATACCGTTATAACCCCCGAGGATCAGATTGCTGACAATAGCGTTGCCGACCGATCCCGGGGTGCGGGACGCGCCAACCACGGCGATTCCCTGCGGCGCGAAAAGTGGTTCCAGATCGCGCGCACTGGACACGGGAGGGGGCGCCACCGCCACATTGGTTTTCCTAGCCATTTTACTATTCTCCTGCCGGGCCATGCTGGGGATTAATGGAATGCCATCCGGTACCGATCCGCGGTCGCCCGGCCTATGGGCATGATACCTCAGCAAGCACTATATCGAAAATCAACGCCCCCTGCCTCAGTTAAGGTTTGAAACGGGCAAGCAATTCCCATAAGTCGTTAGTATACCCCTTCGGTCAATAGCTATTATAGGGCCGCCGCCAAAGGGATATTGGTAGGGCGTCACGCAGTTCGTTGATGTTCTCACCTGTTCCTATTCGCCGGGGGCCACCCACGACGAATGTCAACAAAACAGCCTCGATTCCAGGGCAATGAGATAACCAACCCCGATAATCTCTCGGCCGTCAGGCCTGCCAGCTCTGGAGGATGTGGGCGTAATTCGCCCGCTCGAACGCCTTGGGGTTCGGGCATTTAAGCAGACTCATACTGCCCAGGGCCTGTTGCAGCGAGTCGTACTCGTGTTCCTCCAGCCAGCGGCTGACTTCCTCGCGTACCTTTTTCAAATGCTCGGGGCCGTTCTGCAGCAAGGCCGAAACCATCTGTACGGCCTGCGCCCCGCACATTACCGCCTTGATGACCTCCAGGGCTCCATGCACGCCACCGGTTACCGCCAGACTGGCCTGTACCCGACCGGCCAAGATGGCCAGCCAGCGGAGCCGAAGGAGCAAAGCGCCCGGATGCGACAGCGTCAGAGCGGAAAGGACTTCCAACCCCTCGATATCGATATCCGCCTGGTAGAACCGGTTGAATAGGATCAGCCCGTCGGCCTTAACCCCGTCCAGTCGCTTGGCCACATTGGCAAACGACGAATAATACGGCGACAGCTTCACCGCCACCGGGATATTCACCGCTTTTTTGACCGCCCCCACCATATCTACCGTCCGCTGGACCAGAACCTCGCCGGTCTCCTTCGCCTCGGTACCCAGGTCATAGACGTTTAACTCCAAGGCGTCCGCCCCGGCTTCCTGCATCAGCTTGGCGTAATCCAGCCAACCGCCGAGACTCGCTCCGTTCAGCGAGGCGAACACCGGAACCGATACCGCCTGTTTGATCTTGCGAATCTGTTCGAGGTATTCGTCCGGGCCCAATTTGAATTCCTCGGGGGTCGGGAAATAGGACAAAGCCTCCGCATAAGAGTCGGCGGGTACGTCCATCGAGCGGTTAGTAGCCAACTGCTCGCTGACGATTTGCTCTTCGAAGAGCGAGCGCATGACTATCGCCGCCACCCCCGCGTCCTCCAGCCGCCGTATGTTGTCCATGGAATCCGCCAGCGGGCAGGCTCCCGTCATCAGCGGGTGCGATAATTTAAAACCGAGATATGTGGTGGAAAGGTCCATCTGCCAGGTCTCCACGTTTCTTTAAGAAAACTGTTCATCGTCCACGGCGTCCGGCGAGGCCACCCTCGGTCTCACCCATCCGCTTCGTTCTATCCCATTGCCGATCTGGTCGGCATGTCAACACCGTCTTAATCCGACCCGCACCAAGGCGCGCCGGTCGCTTATTGTGCGCCGTTACCTTCGTCCTTCTTCGGCACCCGCATCTTGGCCATGTGATCGTAGATGGCCACCCGGCGATGGGCGGCAACTTCCGCGTCGGCCGCCAGCCGGCGGAACCGCTCCGCGTTGATCTTCTCGACCATCCGGAAACGGGTCTCATTACGCATGTATTCATGCACCGAGGCCTTGCCCGCCGCCGCATCCAGCACCAGCGGCGGCTCGCCTTCCAGCAGCCGTCGCGGATCGTAGCGATACAACGGCCAGATTCCGCTGTTGACCGCCAGCTTTTGCTGTTCGAGACCCAAGGCCAGATTGTAACCGTGGGCTATACAATGGCTGTAGGCAATGATCAATGACGGACCCGGGTGGGCGTCGGCCTCCATGAAGGCTTTCACCGTATGCTGATCGTTGGCCCCGAGAGCCACGCTGGCCACGTAAACGTGTCCGTAGCTCATGGCCATAAGACCCAGATCTTTCTTCTGAATTTCCTTGCCGGCCGCCGCGAATTTCGCGGCCGCACCCAGCGGCGTCGCTTTCGAGGCCTGACCGCCGGTATTCGAGTAGACTTCCGTATCAAGCACGATGGCGTTCACGTCGCGCTGCATGCTCAATACGTGGTCCAAACCGCCGTAGCCGATATCGTAGGCCCAACCGTCGCCGCCCATCATCCAGACGCTCTTCTTGACCAGATAATCCGCCACCAGTTCCAGGCGGCGGGCGTCGTCGGTCTGGATGCCGGCCAGCTTCTTCTTCAGAATCGCCACGCGTTCGCGCTGGGCCTTGATCCCCGCCTCGCTACCCTGAGCCGCGTTCAGCAAATCTTCCACCAGGCTATCGCCAAGCTGCCCGGCCAGACGCTTCAGTATCGAGGTGGCCAGCTCCTGATGGGCGTCGATGCCCAAACGGAAACCGAAACTGAATTCGGCGGCATCCTCAAACAGCGAATTGGACCAGGTCGGTCCGCGCCCGTTGGCATCCTTGCAATATGGGGTGGTCGGCAGGTTCCCGCCGTAAATCGACGAGCAGCCGGTCGCGTTCCCGATCAACAGCCGGTCGCCGAACAGTTGCGAGAGCAGTTTCACGTAAGGCGTCTCGCCGCAGCCGGCACATGCCCCGGAGTACTCGAACAGCGGACGGAAGAACTGCGAGGTCTTAACATTAACCTTCTCGATCGCCGTGCGGTCCGGATCAGGCAGATCCAGGAAGAACGCGTAATTTTCCCGCTCGCGCTGCCGCAACGGAAGCTGCGGCTCCATGTTGATAGCTTTATGCTTGGGATTGGACTTGTCCTTGGCCGGGCAGACGTTCACGCACAACTGGCAGCCGGTGCAATCCTCGGGGGCCACCTGGATGGTGAACTTCATACCCGCGAATTCCTTGGTTTTGTAATCCGCCGATCGGAAGGATTCCGGCGCGTCCTTGAGCAAGGCCGGATCATAGACTTTCGAGCGAATGGCCGCGTGCGGACAAACAATCGCGCATTTGTTGCACTGAATACACACCGCCGGATCCCAGATCGGAATTTCCAGGGCCACATTGCGTTTTTCCCACTGGGTGGTGCCGGTCGCATACGTCCCGTCGACCGGAAACGCACTGACCGGCAGCCGATCGCCCTCGCCGATCATCATCGGGGCCAGAACCTTCTTGACGAATTCGGGGGCTTCCTCAGCTACCGTCGGCGGACGGTTGACGGTGGCCGTTACCTGAGCCGGAACCTGTACTTCATGAAGGTGGGCCAGGGTCATGTCCACCGCCGCGAAGTTCCGCTTGACTACCTCGTCGCCCTTCTTGCCGTAGGTCTTCTGGATGGTTTCCTTGATCTTGGCGATGGCCTCTTCACGCGGCAGAACGCCCGAAATGGCGAAGAAGCAGGTCTGCATGATCGTGTTCACCCGCTGCCCCATGCCCGAGTCGGAGGCTACCTGATATCCGTCGATCACATAAAATTTCAGCTTCTTGTCGATGATGTCTTTCTGGACCTCCGCCGGCAGACGGTCCCAGACCTCATCCTTGCCGAAAGGCGCATTCAGCAGGAAGGTGGCCCCGGGCCGGGCATAGTGGAGCATGTCCACCTTTTCCAGGAAGACGAACTGATGGCAGGCCACGAAACTGGCTCGCTTGATCAGGTAGGGGGCGCGGATCGCCTGCGGGCCAAACCGCAGATGCGAAATGGTCATCGCGCCGGATTTCTTCGAGTCATAAACGAAATAACCCTGAGCGTGGTTGTTCGTTTCCTCGCCGATAATCTTGATCGAGTTCTTGTTAGCCCCGACCGTCCCATCCGCACCCAGGCCGAAAAACACGGCCCGAACCACGTCGTCCGATTCGATATCGAAACTATCGTCCACCGACAGGGACAGGTGGGTAACGTCATCCTCGATCCCCACGGTGAAATGCGTCTTCGGAGCGTCCTTGGCCAGCTCATCAAACACGGCTTTGACCATGGCCGGCGTGAATTCCTTGCTGGACAGGCCGTAACGCCCGCCGATCACACGCGGCATCGCGAAGGGCAGGGTGCCGGCCGCGAAGGACTCCTGTAACGCAGCGATCACGTCGAGATACATCGGTTCGCCTAGGGCCCCCGGCTCCTTGGTCCGGTCGAGCACGGCCACGGCCTTAACACTCTTGGGCAAGGCGGACAGCAGGGCCTTGGCGGATAACGGCCGATACAGCCGGACCTTGACGATCCCGACCTTCTCGCCCTTGGCCGCCAGGTATTCCGCCGTCGCTTGGGCCGTCTCCGTGGCCGAACCCATCAGGATAATAACTCGTTCGGCGTCGGCCGCCCCTTCGTATTCGAACAGCCGATATTGCCGCCCGGTCCGCTTGGCGAATTGGTCCATCGTGGCCTGCACGATGTCCGGACAGGCATCATGGAAACTGTTGCAGGCCTCGCGGGCCTGGAAAAATGTGTCGGGGTTCTGGGCGGTACCGCGGAGCAACGGCCTATCGGGCGTCAATGCCCGTTCGCGATGGGCCTTAATCGCCCCTTCATCCATCATGAAACGCAGATCGTCGTCCGAGAGCAACCGCATCTTGTTCACTTCGTGCGAGGTGCGGAACCCGTCGAAAAAGTGCATCATCGGAACACGGCTCTTGAGCGAGGCCGCTTGGCCGATACAAGCGAAATCATGGGCCTCCTGCACCGAACCGGAAGACAAGAGACCAAAACCTGTATTACGGCAGGCCATCACGTCGGAATGGTCGCCGAAAATGCTCAATGCATGAGTGGCCAGCGTCCGGGCGGTAACATGCATGCAGTAGGAGGTCAGCTCGCCGGCGATCTTGAGCATATTGGGGATCATCAGGAGCAGGCCCTGGCTGGCCGTGAACGTTGTGGTCAGCGCCCCGACCTGCAGAGCCCCGTGGACGGAGCCGGCCGCCCCTGCTTCCGATTGCATTTCAACCACCTGCGGCACAGTACCCCAGATGTTTTTCTTGCCCTTGGCCGCCCATTCATCCGCCCACTCGCCCATCGTCGAGGAGGGGGTGATCGGATAAATCGCGATAACCTCATTTATGCGGTGGGCGACGGATGCGGCCGCCTCATTCCCGTCTATCGTGACCGTGAGTCCTTCACTCATCTTTCATGCTCCTTAGATGTCTTATCCGCCGCCTGCTCAAAACGACAACCGTGGCGGCAACGGGCCAATCAATCTAACCCTGCCCGCCCGACGATACCAGCCGGACTGCAAAACCCTGCGACTCGGGGAACATGCTTGTGCAACCGGTGAATAAGGCGGATCGGATGCAGGAATATCAAGCAAGACTGCATCATAGTGGGCCGCCGCGCGACGGCTGATCCATCAGGACGGTATCATAGGCCATACTCCCCCCTCTTGTAAACGCCCTTGGCCTCCTGAAAAATATCTTTAATTCGAGATTCAGCAATACCCCGCCTATGCACCTTTTAAGCAGACCGAACGGCTGACGACCAGCTCATTTGGTGAATCGGAGCCGGAATACCCATCGATTGATCCTCGATCAGATTGAAGGAAATAAGCCCTACCGGTTGCCACAGACGGCCATCCGTCATCCGCCCATACAACAGCCTACGTGACTATGACGACCCGAGGCCAACGGGGGCCGCAGGCTGTGGCCACCGCATGGCCATCGCGTATTTTTGGTCTCTTCACGAGGCCCGATATACCCCTTTCCAGGGCAAAACGCACGAATCAGCTTTGATCAAGCCCGCTCGCGGGCGGCCCGGCGGTGCTCTATAAGCCGGGCGACATAGAGCCCGATCTCGAAAAGCAGAATCATCGGCAACAGCAAAGACAACATGCTGGTCAGGTCCGGGGGGGTGACCACGGCGGCGACCATGGCCATCACGAGCCATACGTGGCGACGCAGACGCCCCATCTGAGCGGCCTCGGCGATGCCGACGGCGGCCAGAAAGGCAACCACCACCGGAACCTGAAAACCGATGCCGAACGCGATGGCCAAGTGCAGAATAAAGGTAATGTATTCGTTGAGGCGGAAATCAGCGATGATCTCGGCCCGGCGCTCGACGTTGGTGAAACCCAACTCGTAATCCGTGCCCTGAGCGCGAAAGCGGATTTTCTGATCGCGGGCGTTGATCCACGGAGTAAGTTCCGGCGGGTTCGCGGGATCCTTGACGAAAACGGGCAGGGAAGTCGGCCACAAAACCTGGTCCTCCGCCCGGGTTGGTTCCTTCTCGATCGGCTCGATAACGCGGGGGATAAGGATACGGGTCGGGATGTATTGCTCGACATTGGGCAGTTTTTCGCCATAAGCGGCCAGGAAATAAACCAGCATCGGCGCGGCCACGAGCAGGAGAAAACCCGCCCCGGTAAAAAACAGGGCGATGGAAACAGGCACGAACCGCCGCACCCAGCGGCGTTCATTCGGATAAAGGCCGGCGGCGATAAACCCCCAAATCTGGGCCAGGCTGTACGGCGAGGTCAGGAGAAAGCCGACCATGATCGAGACTTTAAGATAGGTAAGAAAACTCTCCGCCGGATTGAGGAATTTCAGGCCGACCGGCATATTCCTGGCCTTCTGCACGGCAATAACCGGCCAGGTGAGGAACGCCACCACATAATCCTTAACTAGAAAACAAAGCACGGCCCCGACGGCCAGGGCGAGCAGGGCCCGGATTAATCGAGACCGCAACTCCTCCAGGTGTTCCCCGAGCGTCATGCGGATCTGCTCGGGGTCGAGGTCGGGTCCGCCATGCAAACGATCCATCAAACTCATGATTGCAATACTCGAAGGCCTTTCTCGCCGGTAAACGCCCCCATGGGCACGGCAGAGATTCTATCGGGAGCATCATATTGAGGAAAGCGTGAAGATCTTCGAATTCTATTGGGACATAACACGGGCACACCCCGGCATGCCGAGGTGTGCCCTTGCTATGCGCTATATCCAGGGAGAGGAGCGGCTCCTCGGCGGCCGGCGATTTATTGTCGGCAGCCCTATTGACCGCCCCCGACCGTGATGGTGGCTAAATCGCCGTTCAACAGGGCCACGCGCGCGCCTGACTCATCAACCATGAAACCGCCCAGAAAATGCAAAGTGTACGTACCCTCCACTGAGGCGCTTGCGTTCTTACGTTCGCCTTATTTTGCGGAGTGAATTCGAGCGGTCCGGAAATCCTTCCCCGCAGTGACCTGCATTCTTGATGATCCAGCGGCGAGTTCCAAAAAGTTTTTTTGTTTT
>JAAYCU010000070.1 GCA_012729595.1 Phycisphaerales bacterium | reverse complement strand
TCAAGCCGACGCCGCTTCGCGGCGCGGCTTAACTCAAGCGTTAGGCATGGACAGTGAAATGGAAAAAATAATTACATTTGTTGTACGATTCATCGCATGTGGGTTTATCTTGCAACCTGTCATAGTTGTCATTGTGCTGTTGCCGGCTATTAAAACCAGACCATCTGCTTTTGTTTTGGCAGCCTTTTGCTTAGTGTCGCTACTATGTGTTGTTGCAGGTCTCTTATTATGGAGAAATGGTCCCAAGCTGTTTTTGTATATCTTCAGACAACTGTTTCATATAAACCATGCAGAGAAGCGTAAATGAGAAAAGCCTAACAAGCGGCGGCACGGAACGCGCTGACGCGCGTTCGTGCGCCTTGACGTTCGACAGGGAGAGATAAGAGATGATCCATCACATCAACATACTGGCACTACTGGTCGTTGCAGTGGTCATTGCGGCTTTGCTGGGTGGGCCGATCCTCCTGATCGCCTTCGGCTGGCGTGGTGCCAAGCGCGGTCTCTTGCGTGGACGGATCATGTGTGGTTTCGGAATTGCGCTGTTTCTGGCCATCCTTATGCCGGTCGCTCTCCACCTTTATCTGGCCGGTCCATGGCACACGCGCATTGTCACGAAAGGGGTTTCGCCAAGTGGACAGGAGTACTGCGTCATTCAAACCTTTCAGGACTTCGTGGAGCCATATCAGATCAGCTTCTACATCCGTGACGCGAACCGCCTGTGGAGGTGGAACTACCTCGATCACGAGGGCTATGCGTGGCGGACTGCATCCGCTTCATTCTCAGACGACAAAGTGAGTGTGTATCGGAACGGAAAGCCATACCGAAGCATTGCTATGCCCACCGGAACGGTGGACATAGTATCTGTTCCCAAGGGATATGCGAACTACTACTGTCCTCCTGAGTTCTCCGTTGAAGACGTGTTTGAGTTTCAGAAGAGAAAGACAAGATGAGAGAGTCGAACAACGCGGTGCTGCCTATCGCCGCTAGCGCGGCTCAGGCAGACCGCTAACGTTGGCCGACAGGAATAGACAAATGGAAGCAGCCCCTGACAATCAGACGCCTTCTCAGAGGGCAGATCGGATTATCACCCGCGCAATCAACTGGCGCAATGTAATCGCGTTCCATGCCGACATAGCCCGACGGATGGAGGAGTCATTCTTCGAGGTACCGCTTGGCTCGACGCATTCGGATCGGTGGTCACCGCTCTTGAAGTTTGTACCGCCTGATGCAAGCGGTGCTTGGGAAATTCGTGCGGACAGCGTAGACCCGGACAGCGTTCAAGCGTGGATGAATACGCCGAGTGGAGCAGAACTCTTTATCGGTGGCCCTTGCTGGATTGGCTTCAGGAAAGAACAGGGTGGATTCAAAAAGTATTGGCGACCGATGCTGTATCGCTCCGTTCGGCTTGAGCGAATGGATGAAGGCGGGTATCGCATTGTTCCCGAACGAGGTACGTGGGATGTGTCACCCATACTCACGGGAATCCTCGAGAATAGAGAACAGGTCGCTACCGAGCGGCCCTTGACAGAGATGGTTGCCGATTGGCTCGAAAGAGGTTTTCAGCGCGTGGAAGGCGACAGGAGGAGCACAACCCAACGACTGCGGGAGGCGATACTTGGGGACCTTCCGATGCTGGCTCAGCAACTCAACAGGGCAGCTAGGCCGGATGAGGGACGCCCTTTTGCCCAAGAGCCAACACAATGGATCCTTTTTTCCGCGCCGCCATCTGGTGGTATGACCCGGCATCTTGTCGGCGACTATAAGAGGCTCATTGAACTGTTAGCACAACCAAATGCCGATACCGGTGGGTTACGGCTGTTCGAGGGGTACCGTGAGCCGACCGATGCCGTTCCTCCCCAACTATCTCCAATCTTCCCGCTGAACGAGTCGCAGGAGGCCGCCGTCCGGGATATACTTGCTTCGCGGCCCATTACCGTCATCAGCGGGCCGCCAGGTTGCGGCAAGAGCCAGGTTGTGCTGTCCGTTTTGTTAAATGCCTGGGAAAAAGGGGCCAGCGTTCTCTTTTCAAGCAACAACAACCAAGTGGTCGATGTTGTGCGTGATAGGCTCAGCAAATTCGAGGATGATTTCCCGGTGGTTGTCCGATCAGGTTCGCGCGAACGCAGCACGTTGCTTTCCACGTTGATGAATACGGTGAACTACGTCACCGGACGATCCGCGGAACCACCCTCGAAAGTGGCCGAGATCAAAGCCCGGATGGAAGCGCTGTCGCATCAGACGAACGAACTCAAGGTGTTTCTGGCATCAAACCTGCCCGACCAGGTTGATCAGACCTTACGTTCCGCACTGGGCGCTTACGGCAAGTACCAGGAAACCGTTGCCGAGCATGCCCGGCTGAACGCTGATGTTCAGGAGACGTTCCGTGCACTACGAATTGAGTGTTCGCCCGAGCGTTTTAAGGAAGAGGTGTTGCGCCCGGCCGAGCAATGGATTGCTCGACTGGCCCATTACGAAGGCCTGATCGCTGGCGATCTCGCCGCGCGAAATCAGACCGAACAGGAAATCCGGCAGTTGTCCAGCGAGCGGGATCAAGCGCTTCGTGAAGCAGGGATATCCGTCGAGTTGGTAGGACCCGAGCAGTTGCTTGTGAATGAGTCAGCACCGGAAGCTTTTGGCGATTGGCTAATTCGGTATCAACAGTTGCTCGTGCAGCCGCTCGACAGGCAGCTTGAGCCGTTTCCCTGGCAAGAGGCGTATGATCGATGGGCGGATGAGGATTCTGCCGTTGCTTGGGCCGCAGGGGTCCGGGGTGTGGTAACC
>JAAYCU010000069.1 GCA_012729595.1 Phycisphaerales bacterium | reverse complement strand
CGTTCCAAGTACCGTCGTTTCTCAGGAACAGGGACATACGTTTCCCGAGGTTGTCATTGTACCAGTCGGTTATATCGAATTCGTAGAAGGCCTGCACCGGCGCTACGCCCGACACGGCCAGCATACCCAGCAATGGCCAGGTATCACCGAGACTAGAGTTATTAAATGTGCCTTCGTTGAAATCGAACTCATCGCCTCTGATAACAATGGTATAACCGGCGTGCAGATCCGGGTTGTCCTGCCACAAGACCAGCTTGGCACTGTTCGCGTGGGTAATGCCGAAGTTAAACTCGATGTAACTGACATCGCCGTTACGCTTAACGAACAGTCCAAAGGGGTGCGTGTTGTTGTAGTTGGTAGTTCCCCGGACCGTCGTGTCATCATTAGGATAGATCCGCTTTGGATCTCCCAGATCCATATCCAAGGTGGCTACGCGGAACCCGAGGTAACGGAGGTGACTGGTTTCCGGGTTTTCACCTTTTCGGTAGCTCGCTTTCAGTTCACTTTCAGGCGAGTAGTACATTCCGCCACGATTGACCCGTTGGTTCGAAGCGAACGCACTCTCGATCCATTCCAGAATGTTACCACCCTGGTCCTTTGTGCCGTAGTAGCTGGGATAACCGTACGAATTGATGTTTTCCGGAGCAGTCCAGGAGCCCTTGTTGTAAGACGCCATGGACGTATTAATGGTGTTGCTTTGCGTCGGGAAGTCCCAGTATCCACCAATACCCAGTACCGGAGAATAGTAGGCCGCCTTGTACCACTCGTCCTCGTTGGGGATCACCCACGTGGCGCCCGCATTACGCGTAATGGCGTTGAGGGCCACTACCGATGTCGCACCATTCAGAGTATAAGCCCCGTCCTCGGTGGTAGCGGCATTCTGTGCCCCGGTCGGCTGGCCATTATGCAGCCAGTTGACGAACCGAGCCGCGTCACCCCAGGAAACGAAAGCGACCGGTCGGTTTTCGCGGGCGGTCTGAACTTCGTGGGGGGGATAGCCATTCTGTAGCTGTAGTTGCCCGAAGTACCCAAGCGAATGATTCCGCTCGCGGCGTAGTTGTCGTCGGCCATCCAGGTATGGTACAGACCATAAGTGTCGGTCTTGGCCACCGCATTGAGGAACGCGCAGTATTGCTCGGCGGTCACCTCGTAACGGCCCATTCGGAAATTGTAGCCCACTGAGCCATAACCAGGGGTCGCATACCTCGTATCCGCGTCGTTCCCCGGATCGAGTACAGGGACAGTATCCATGGTGACCATTGTCGGGGTGGAAAGCACGAGATCAAGCTGGCGGATATACACGTTCGCCGGACTACAATCGTCGGTAAAGGTGACATAGGCCGTATGCGTTCCCTCGCCCAGATTGGTGTCCACGATGTTCACCATGACCGAATCTTCGTGACCCGGTGCTACGGAGGCATTCCCGGACTTGCTCAGCGAGAGCCAGTCATAAGTCTGTGGAGTACCGGCCGAGTCGGTCAGCGCCACGGTGTATCCGTTGGTGTTTGCGCCGGTATTGATGTACTTCCAGTACAAGTATCGCGGCCAGGTGTCGCGGCCATCGATCCCGACCGAGGTCTGCTCGGCCGACGGGATGACGAGACTGCTGCAAGGGGCAGGGGTGGCGGGCGTTACTTCAATCCGCGGGCCGTACACTGCCGGGTTCCCTGTCCTCGTGCCTTCTCTATCATCAAAAATCGGGCCGCATTCCGGATCGGCATTGGTAAGGGCACTTAGATAGATCGACATGGTCCTGCCGAGGTTGTCGTTGTACCAGTCGGTCACGTCAAATTCGTAGAACCGCGTTACCGGTGTGCCCACGATCTCAAACGTGCCGAGTAACGGCCAATCGTTCCCCGCGCCGGCGGTGTTAAAGGTTTTCTCGTCGAAACTGAACTCTGCGCCACGGACCACGGCGGTCCATGTAACAAGAGGTTTAACGCCGCCGTCATCCTGGTAAAGAACCAGCTTGGCTTCGGTGGCAGGAGCGGAGCCCAGGGTGAACTCCAGATAACTGACTTGCGTGGAGCCCTTGATCATCAAGCCTAACTCGCCGCCTGGATCGTTGTTCATATTAGTGCTGCCGTTGATGAAGCAGTCATCGTTAGGGTTGATTCTGTTGGGGGCAGCACCCAGGTAAGCGAGACGGAAACCTAACTCAATCTGCGAGCCATTTCGGTTGACTATTCCTGAATTAGCGGCGGTGATCGCTATCGAGTTCTGATGTGTGTTGTATGCCCCGCCCCTGATTATAGCGTTCGGGGATGTGCCCTTCTGCTCCGTCCACTCATGCACGTTACCGGCTTGGTCGTATGTGCCGTAAGGACTGGGGTAATTCCAATAAGAGCCGACCTTCTTGGTCTCGGTTTCCCATCGGTAATTGGCCAGATCCCATTCGATGTATATGGAACTCGTTGGGTAGGTATAGTAACTGTGCGTGGCCGGATTGAAGTACGCCGCCTTAACCCACTCATCAGCGCTGGGGATTACCCAGGTAGCGCCGACTTTACGGTCCACGTTGTACAGATCAGTCGCGTTAACCGCCCCGTTAAGATAGTATGATCCATCCTCGGTGGTGGTCAGATCCTGCGCTCCCGTGGGCTGGCCATTGTGCATCCAGTTGGCGAACCTCGCTGCCTGGCTCCATCTGACGTGTTGGACCGGCCGGTCGCCGTCAAGGTTCGGGGCATACGTGTAGTTGCCCGACGAACCGCTGCGCGTGATGGCCGTCATTCCCGAATGCCATAGTGCGTATGTGTCCGTCTTGGCCACGGCGTTCAGGAACACACAGTACTGATCCAAGGTGACTTCATACCTGCCCATGGCGAACGGGTAGCTCACCGAACCGAAACCTGTTGAATATGCTGGGTTGCCCGGATTGCCTACGCTGGCAGTGTCGATTATGACCTGTCCCCATGCGGGTCCGGCGGCCAGAATAGCCGCCAAACCGACTGTCAAAATGCCAATTCTCCTCAATCTCATAGCTTAATTCCTTCCATCGATCGATTGCCCCTCGGGCCACGCAGCTCGAACACTATTAATCGGGCTAACACAGCCCAAATTGATTCACCACGTACACGATAGGCCGACAAGTTGCGCTGTCGGCCCGAAATAGCGATACGGTTCCTCCCGGCGAAACCTGGTTGCCGTGCGTATGAGAATCGGGAGGCCAAGTTGTGCAAATATGAGCCGGTTTACTCTTGGATCCGGGCAGAAGGTGATGCGAGCGAAGGATTATGTGCGTACCAGAGATCGCAACGGGAGTTTCCGTCATTTTCATCAGCGCATCGCCGCTCACTCGGTATTCCCACATTATTTCCCACTCCTCTGCAGGTGCCGTGACAATGTGCGAGAAACCGCTCTGGTACCGTGTGAAGAACGTACACTTGAGTATTAGACGCTGGCGTCCTAACCCCTATTCTATCGGAGAGCTGGTGGCCAGGTCTAGGGAAAAATCGATAATCATTTATACTATCTGTTTTGATTGTTTGTCTTTCTCGTTTTGGTGGCGGTCCTGATTGGTGGTTCAGATGCCGAGGTGGTTGCCATGTCAGTGTGAAACCGTTACTCGAAGCGGTGTCGCGTGAACTATGCTTGATGCGTCAGGAATTCCAGCGATAGTCTTCAGAATAACAAGAACATGCGATTGGAATTAGGGCATACTCCGACCTGACGCCCGGTTTTGGGGTCGACTAATCGGGGGCGTGAACAGTGTCACACCTTCATGCAGCTAATAGCGAGATCAGGTCGGGCGCAGAAGCAGGCCGGTAATGACGGCCACAACCGCGGCGACGGCGAGTAATACGGTCACAATAAAGAGCATGAGAAAACGGCGGTTTTGACGTACGATCAGAT
>JAAYCU010000068.1 GCA_012729595.1 Phycisphaerales bacterium | reverse complement strand
CCCCTCCGGGTTCACAGATATAGGGACTACAACGCAACCGGCTCTTCTGAAATGACATGCATTCTCCGAACCAGCATTCTGTTCGGGAACGAACTCCCCTAATACCTCATTATTAACGCATTATCGCAGAGCACGTTTCCTTGTCAACTAGTAGAGCATTTCACTAAATACATGAAATGGGGTATCCCCATGACTCAACCGCGCCTCGAATTCTCCTGGAAAACGTATGGGGCCGCAGCCCTCAAAGGCCCGCAATACGCCGAAAAGGGCGTGTGGTTGAGCAAAGGAGATACCCCATTACATGAATATATGGTTGCTCGAACGTCACGTTAAGTTGACGCCGCCGTCAAGACTTCTAACATGCACGAAGCCCACGACGCGCTCGACTCGCTTCCTACCGCATCGCATCGTTTTCGGTTATTCTCTGACCATGCTATACTTGCCGGCGTAATCAGAGTCTGGCACGAGTCCAGGCCATTGAGTTGTGAGTGAGAAGGAGCCGCGATATGCCCCGACCGCCCGCGTGGATGACCCGCCAACGATTTGTCCTGATCGGCATTCTGTTCTTCCACAGCGTCAATACCTACATGGACCGGGCGTGTATCGCTTCGGCCGTGGACGCCATTAAGCGGGATCTCTCCGTATCCGGCGAAATGATGGGCCTGATTTTGGGCATCTTCGCGGTAGGGTATGCTTTGTTCCAAGTGCCGTCCGGTTGGTTCGCTGATCGGCTTGGCCCTCGTTGGGCTTTGACGGTTGTGGTATCGGTATGGAGCGTGTTTACCGTCCTGACCGGGGCCGCTCGGACTGCTCTGCAACTGTTGGTTTTGCGGTTCTTTTTCGGGGTTGGCGAGGCGGGGGCGTTTCCCGGCGCAGCCCAAGCCTTTTTTCGCTGGCTACCCGTCAAGGAACGAGGCTTAGCTTACGGGATCAACTTCTCCGGTGGTCGCGTTGGGGCGGCTTTCTCGCTGTTTCTTATGCCCTGGCTGATCAGCCAGATCGGTTGGCGATGGACTTTCGTGGCTAATGGACTTGTTGGAGTAGTATGGGCAACACTCTGGCTGCTTTGGTTTCGTGATAACCCGCGAGACAATCGCCGGGTCAACCAAGCTGAATTGGAATACATAGAACAGGGCCGCGTTGCGGACTTTGCGGCTGCGACAAAAACCTCGTTTGCCGAAGTATTCACCTCCCTGAATATGTTCCTGACAATGCTACAGTATTTCGCCAGCAACGTGACATTTTTCATAAGTTTAACCTGGCTGCCATCATATTTGCAGAACCAGTGGCCTCAGGATCCGAGGGCGGTCTACTGGTCGTCCTTGCCTCTGATCTGTGCCGCCTCCGCCAATTGGGTGGCAGGGGCCATGGTTACGAAATTATACCAATACGGCTATCACGTCGGATCGCGTCGAGTAACGGCGATTGTCGGATTTAGCCTGGGCGTCATCGGCCTGCTATTGGCGACCCAAACCGATAATCTGTATATGTTCATCATCTTTTTCAGCCTGGCGACATTTGGCGTGGATATGACGCTTAGTCCGAGTTGGTCTTTTTGTAACGACATCGGCGGAGGCAACTCCGGCGCGGTTTCCGGTTCCATGAACATGGCGGGGAATATTGGGGCAGCCCTCAGTGCGATTTTGTTTCCGGTATTTCAGGATTCTCAGACCGGCAACGCGAACGCATTCTTCTTCATCGCGGCGGCTCTAAACCTCGTGGCTATCGCGGCCTGGCTTGTGATGAATCCGAATCGGCGTTCGGACAGGCAATTATCTCCGGCGGCGATTCGCAGGCGGTTCGTAGCCTTGATGACCTTTCTACTATTGCTGGCCGGTGGGGCGGTCGGCTATCAGATTTACCGATCGACTCGTAAGACTGCGGCACCAGACCACGCGTCCCCGTCCCCGGTCATAAGCGAAAACGTCGGGATCGAAAGTCTTTCCGACCGGTAATACGCCCGGTGAATCCACGCAAGGGAATGGAAGTGTCGGCCGGTACGGAGTACACAGGCCCCTTAGTTGTATTTATTCTTTTCTTTACGCTCGATCGTGAACTCGCTAGAATGA
This sequence comes from Phycisphaerales bacterium, assembly GCA_012729595.1. Classification (GTDB taxonomy): domain Bacteria; phylum Planctomycetota; class Phycisphaerae; order UBA1845; family PWPN01; genus JAAYCU01. Next base: position 11,342 of record JAAYCU010000068.1, on the reverse strand, counting down.
CTCACCCGGTATCCGCCAGCAGGGTTACGCAGTTGTCGCCCACTGTCGGCAGCCGAGAGACCATATGTGTATAGCGAGGGATAAATTGATGAGTTCAACGTCTCGGCCCTGCGGCGAGCCAATCAGGAAAGCCGGCAATTCCCTGCAAGTTCCAGATCAGCCGATTATCCCTTTTATATCCGGCGACGGTACCGGGCCGGATATATGGAAGGCCGCCCAGTACGTTTTCGACGCGGCGGTAGAAAAAGCCTACAACGGGAAACGGAAAATAGCCTGGTTGAAAGTTCTGGCCGGCGAGGAGGCATACAAAACACGCAATACCTGGTTACCTGATGAAACCGTTGAAGCGTTTCGCACGCATCTGGTCGGCATTAAGGGCCCATTGACCACCCCAGTAGGTGGAGGTATTCGTTCCCTGAATGTCGCCTTACGTCAATTGCTTGATCTATATGTGTGCCTGCGCCCCGTGCGATACTTTCATGGCGTACCCTCTCCGGTCCGACGTCCCGAGCTTATTGATATGGTTATTTTTCGGGAGAACACCGAGGATATTTACGCCGGCATCGAATTTCAGCAGGGTGATGCCGACGCCGAGCGCTTCCGCCAACTCTTCGCCGAGAACTTTCCCGAGCGGTTCAAGAAAATTCGTTTCCCCGAAACCACCGGCTTTGGAATCAAGCCGGTCAGTGCTGAAGGGACGGATCGCCTTGTAACGGCGGCCATTGACTTCGCAATCGCCCAAGGCCGTAAAAGCGTTACCCTGGTACACAAGGGTAACATCATGAAATTTACGGAAGGCGCATTTCGCGACTGGGGTTACGCTTGCGCGAAACAACGGTACGGGGCTGTTGAGCTTGACGGCGGCCCTTGGTGCAAGCTTCCAGAATATCTGGGCGGGATAATCATCAAAGACGTTATAGCGGACGCTTTTCTTCAGCAAATTCTGACCAGACCGGCCGAATACGACGTGATTGCCACGCTCAATCTGAACGGCGATTACATTTCGGATGCGTTGGCCGCCCAGGTGGGGGGGATTGGTATCGCACCCGGTGGCAACATTAATTATCAGAGCGGCCATGCCATTTTTGAGGCCACCCACGGCACCGCCCCTAAGTATGCTGATCTGGACCAGGTGAATCCCGGCAGTGTGATCCTATCTGGAGAGATGATGTTCCGGCACCTTGGATGGGACGAGGCTGCCGATCTGATTATCAGAGGCGTTGAAGGAGCAATTGCCGCACGGACGGTCACCTACGACTTCCATCGTCTAATGATCAATGAAGGGCAGGAAGCAAAACTGCTCAAGTGTAGCGAGTTTGGTCAAGCAATCGCTAAGCACATGAATTAAAAGAAGTTAGGTATTGTCGCAACATGACAAATTTAACAAAGTGGTTCGCTGGCAATTCCGGCCAGCCTACCGAAGAACCACATAAGTTGAATATATGCAATTGTTTACGAATGAAACAGCCGTATTTTGACCGTTTTCGAGGCTTGTATGACAGAATTCTGTCATTTGTCTTCCGAATATGCTTGCATTCTGTCACGGCTCGCCGATAATATATTTAATCAATATGTACGGGTGACTGAATTCAGGAGTTCCCATGACTGCGGACGAGCGACGACAGTTGATTGGCGGGTTGCTAGCCCGCCGCGGCTATGCCGATCTCTCCGTTTTTGTGGCCGAACTCGGTGTTTCCGAATCGACGGTAAGACGCGATTTGGGGCAAATGGAAGAGGAAGGTCTGGTCAAACGTACGCACGGTGGTGCAGTCTTAATTAGTGACCGAGCTGGTATTGAAGCCTACTCCGAAAGAGAATCGACCGCGGTCGAAGAAAAGAAAATAATAGGTCGAACAGTCGCGGCCCTGGTAAACGATGGCGAAACCATATTAATGAACGGTGGTACAACCGCCTTTCAGGTTGCCCGTCATCTACTGAACTGGTCGGGGCAGGTTGTGACCAATTCGCTGCCCATTGCGAACTTGCTCAATAGTGCCGCGAATATCGAGCTGATGTTCATTGGTGGATATATTTACCCACGCACGGGCGAGGCTTTTGGGGCGATGGCCCAGGGCATGCTGGATTCGCTAAGCGTCAGCAAGGCCATTCTCGGTACCGCGGGCGTTACGGCGGAGGCCGTGTTCAACGCCAACGTATTGATGGTCGAGACCCAGTTGCAAATGATGCGATGCGCTGAAGAAGTGATTCTGGTCGCAGACAGCAGTAAATTCGGCAAGCGTGCGTTGGCGAAAATCTGCGGCTGGGACCAGATTGATAAACTGGTCAGTGATGACGGACTGGAGCCGAAATGGCGGGAGATTGCACGCCGGGAAGGTGTCGAGCTGATTCTGGCGGGCACGGATAAAGCCATGGCTGCGGCGAATGACATAGATGCGAGTGCCACGAAGACCTTATGATGGATGAAGCGGTGCGGCCGGGAATCGCCGCTTACGATGACGAGGTGGTTAATGAGTACGATACTTCAAAACGGGAAGTTGGACCGCTCGGCGGTTGAGGGGGTGGTTCGCGAGGTAATGCGTAAACGGCTTGGCCGATCAGTCGCCGCGGGTAAACCCGGATACACGCCTAATCTCGTGGTTAATATTTCCGCCCGGCACATGCACATCACCCAGGAAACCCTCGAACATCTTTTTGGGGCCGGGGCACAGCTAACCGTGATGCGTCCCCTATATCAGGATGGCTATTTCGCCAGCGAACAAATGGTTACGATCATCGGACCCCGGCATCGTACAATCACGAACTTGCGGATACTTGGGCCGGTCCGACCGGAAAACCAGATTGAGTTGTCTTTCACCGACGGGATAGCCTTAGGCGTTCATCTACCGGTCCGCATGAGCGGAAATGTCAAAGATTCGCCCGGTTGCATTGTACTAGGCCCCAAGGGATATATCGAATTGAAAGAAGGGCTTATCCGGGCCCAGCGACACGCCCACATGCATCCGGATGACGCCGCCTACTACGGCGTCAAGAACGGCGATCTAATGCAATTACACGTGAAAGGTAGTTGCCCAACGACGTTTAGAGACATCATCTGTCGGGTTAGCAAGGACGTGAAACTTGAGGTGCATTTGGATACGGACGAAGGTAACGCGTCTGACCTGCCTAACGCCACCAATGTGGAACTGGCCAGGCAGTAGATAGGGACAGCGGAATAACGTGTACTCCGGGGCAGAAGCACCCGGTGGTCTTTTAAGGAGTGAACGCGGATGGCAACACTTGAAGCACTCGGAATGGTCGAGACCAAGGGTTTGGTCTGTAACATCGAGGCCTGCGACGCCATGCTTAAGGCGGCGAACGTCGAGCTGATTGGGTACGAGAAGGTCGGTCGTGGGTATGTGACCGCATTTGTTCGCGGCGACGTGGCGGCGGTCAAATCGGCCACGGATGCCGGATCGGCGGCGGCAAGCAAGGTGGGCGAGGTAGTCAGCGTGCATGTGATCCCCCGGCCGCACAATGACTTATCGGCGATGATCCCGGCCGGAAAGAAAATCAAGGGCGGCAAGTAAAGCCGTGCGAATTACCGCGGGCGTCGGCATTCTGAGCGATCGGATATCCCCTCATCCATTAGGGGGCACCTCTCATCGCGGAAACGTCGTCCATGAGAAGCTGAGTTAGGCTCAAAACTTGAGGTTAACCAAAAGAACGGAGTGAATACAAATGAACGATGCATTAGGCATGGTGGAAACAATGGGGTACACCGGGCTCGTAGAAGCCTCGGACGCTATGTGCAAAGCGGCCAACGTCGAGTTGGTCAAGATGATTCAGATCGGCGGCGGATACGTAACCACACTGGTCCGAGGTGACGTGGGCAGTGTCAAGGCTGCGGTCGACGCTGGCGCGGAAGCCGCCAATCGCGTTGGTGAAATGGTAGCGGCCCATGTGATCGCACGGCCGCATGAAGGCTTGAGCCCGGTATTTTTCGCGTAAGTGGCTGAGCGTCGCAAAAGGCGAGGCTGGCGGGCGTTTCGGCATTCGGAACAAATAATTTGCCGATGCCGCCAGCATGGCAGGCGATGATTGCGATGGGCGTGGAAAGGTTTTGATAATGATCGTGCTGGTCGCCAATATTGGCAGTACTTCTTTCAAATTCCGCTTGTTCGACATGGCGGACGAGCGGGAGTTAGTCAGAGGCGGCGCCGAGCGTATTGGCAAGGATGACGCCAAGGTTAAGGTGGGTGATCAAAGCTGGGCGGGGAGGCTGGCTGACCACGGCGAAGCGATAGATAGGTGCCTCCGAATGTTGCCTGATCCCCAGATCAAACTGGACGCCATCGGTTTCAAGGCGGTTCATGGCGGCACCATCTCCGGGGCAGTTCCGGTTGATGATCAAGTAATCGCAACCATGACGGAGCTTTTCGACATTGCGCCGGCCCACAATCCGCCTTACGTGGCGGCCATGAAAGCATTTCGTGGCAGACTCCCTGAAGTGCCCCAGGTGGCGGCTTTCGAAACCGCCTTTCACCAGAGCATTCCCACATCGAGGACAACCTTCGGAGTACCGTGGGAATGGACGCAAGCCGGAGTTCGACGCTACGGATTCCATGGGGCTTCGCATCGCTATGTGGCAATGAGGTCGGCTGAGATACTCGGTCGCCAGGATCTACGGGTAATTTCCTGCCACGTTGGCGGCAGCAGTTCCGTATGCGCGATCAAGAACGGCCGAAGCCAAGCTAACAGTTTCTCAACCACTCCACAATCCGGCCTGCCGCACAACAACCGGGTAGGCGACTTCGATCCATATGCGTTGCTGAAGGTGTTGCCAAAATTTAACTTGACTTTCGAGCAGGCTTTGGCGGAGATGGCGGCCAGGGGCGGATTGCTTGGCATTAGCGGGGTCAGTAATGACCATCGCGATATCGAGGAAGCAGCGGCTAAGGGCGACGCGCGAGCGAAGCTGGCCGACGAGACCTTAATCGAGTCGGTGCGACACTACATAGGAGCCTACTTGGCGATTCTGAACGGTGCTGACCTTCTGGTCTTCACTGGTGGTATCGGTGAAAACGGGATCGCTTTCCGGGCGGCGGTATGTGCGAATATGGATTATGCGGGGATTAGGCTGGACGCCAGTAGAAATGATGTGCGGTCCATGGAAGCGACTGTTTCCGCAGAGGATTCACGAGTACGTATCATGGTGATCCCGACTAATGAGGAACTTGTCGTGGCCCGGCAGACGATCGAAGTATTGGGAAAGCGGCATTAAACCATGTTGGCGGTACGGCCGCTCCCGGGATACGGGGCAGCCGATCGCGAGAGATGAGAAAGCGTATTGTCAGCGGTTCAAAATAGGAGTGTCATATAATGGCCCAACAGGCAATTGGTTTGATTGAAACACGGGGCATGGTGTCCCTGGTGGAAGCTACAGACGCGGCCCTGAAGGCGGCTAATGTTACTTATGGTGGTTGGAAACAGGTCGGTAGCGGCTTGGTGACTGTGGTGCTGGAAGGCGACGTAGCGGCGGTAAAGGCGGCCGTGGATGCCGGAGCGGCGGCGGCTGCGAAAGTTGGCGAGGTAGTCAGCGTGGACGTGATCGCTCGGCCGCACAACGACGTGGTCCGAATACTGCCTAGCAAGGACTAATTACAGCCTAATAGGCCGAAGGATTCGCTGGGCCAAGGGGCGGAGTTGTGTCGCTCCGGCGACAAGTACGCGGTTTCTTCGACTGGAGAAGCGACCATGTTCATTGGCAAAGTGACGGGTTCAATCGTATCCACCCAGAAGATCGCCAGCGTGAAGGGCAGCAAGCTGTTATTAGTGCAGGCCCTTAATGTAAAAGCGGATGATCCGACGGCATTAGTGGAAACCAATAGGACGGCCGTGGTATTAGATTACCTGGGAGCAGGTGAGGGTGATCTGGTTTTGGTGACGCAGGGCAGTAGTGCCCGCCTGACCGACTGGACCAAGACTTTGCCCGCCGACGCGGTGATCATTGGGATCATTGACGCCATGCAGATCGGCCATAAGGAAATCTACAAGAAAGATGCATGAGCCGATACTTGCCGTACCGACCTACGGAATACTCCAGGATCGGTGGACAAAGTGGTCAACGGGATGGCAATTTGACAATTGTATGAGCAGCATGGGCCGGGCCCTTGCGCCAGATGGAGTGTGACAGATGAGTACGACCATCAATGAGGCGTTGATTCGAGACGTGGTCAATGAGGTTCTGGGGAGATTGGGCAACGGCGAGAGCCGGGCGGCTTATGCACCGGCATCCGCAACCCTTTCCCGGTTTGGTAACGATGGACTGTTTCAATGCGTTGATGAGGCGGTGGCGGCGGCCAAGGCCGCGCAGGATCGACTTGCGTCGTCTTCATTGGCCTTGCGGGCCAAGGCGATTCAGTGCATCCGTGATAATGTCGTGGAGCAGGCCGAGGAATACGGAAAGTATGAATTCGACGAAACCACGATTGGCCGACTCGATCATAAAATCCAAAAGCTGATCACCGTTGGCACGAAGATTCCTGGCATGGAGATGCTTCGTACAGAGGCGGCCAGTGGAGATGGTGGTCTAACAGTCACGGAGTACGCGCCGTGGGGCGTTATTGGGATTATTACACCAGTTACCCACTCGATCCCGACTCTGGCGTGTAATGCGATCATGATGATCGCGGCAGGCAATACTTTGGTGTGCAATCCGCATCCAGGTGGGGTCAAGTCCGCCTGTTTGGCAACACGCCGCTGGTCGAAACTGATTCGTGACGCCACCGGATTGGAAAACCTGATTTGTGTAATTGAAAAACCGACCCTCGAGTCGGCTAACGAGATTTTCAAACACCCGGGCATCGATATGCTATGTGTGACCGGTGGGCCGGGTGTTGCTGCGGCCGCGATGAAGAGTAATAAGAAGGCAATTGTTGCCGGCCCCGGCAACCCGCCCGTTGTGGTCGACGAAACGGCGGACATCGAAAAAGCGGCACAGGGTATTATCTTCGGCGCGGCCTGGGACAATAATCTGCTGTGCGTGGGCGAAAAGGAAGTAATGGTCGTCGCCAGCGTAGCAGACAAACTACTAGATGCGATGGAACGTCACGGCGGCTATCGCCTCAATACTGCTCAAGTCGAGGCTTTGACCAAACTTGCAGTGTACAAGGATGAGAAGTCCGGTCACTGGCTAGCAAACAAGACATATATTGGCAAGGACGCGGCGGTTTTGGCCGAGGCGATAGGCGTCAAAATTCCGGCAGGCACAGAGCTGCTATATGGTGAAGTCGACGCAGGAAGTCCCTGGTTGCCTTGTGAGCAGATGATGCCATTCCTGCCCATTTTGCGTTGCCGTGACGTGAACGAAGCAATCGCCCAAGCGATGAAGTTCGAGCACGGATTCGGGCATACCGCCATGATTTGGTCGAAAAACGTAGACAACATGACCCGTATGGGCAAGGCTGTGGATACTACGCTTTTCATCAAAAACGGCCCATGCCTGGCCGGCCTGGGCGGTGGTGGCGAGGGTTACGGTAGTTTCAGTATCGCCTCACCGACCGGCGAAGGTGTGACGAATCCGATGACCTTCACCCGTTATCGGCGCTGTGTCATGGTAGAGAATCTGCGGATCCTGTAATTGATGTTTTCGGCACGCTATGGGGCCGGCAGTTAATTGTACGATCTGTAGGACACTGAGGATTAGGGATGGATAGGCTGAGAGAAATGACATGTGAGCACAACTGGGTGTATCTCTCCGTCGCTCCGTCTCTCCATCGCTCTGTCATTGTGGTGTACTCATGATCCTCGGACGAGTGGTCGGCAAGGCGGTGGCAACGGTTAAACATCCCTCTTTGAAGGGGATGAAGATGCTGGTGATTGAACCAATCCAAGCCGCCTCGCTCGATCCAGTATTGGCCATCGACGAACAGGGGGCTGGTCCGGGCGATCTGGTCGTGCTTAGTAGCGACGGGTTGTATACGCGGGAAGTGGTCAACGATGACACTTCACCTGCTCGTTGGGTTGTGATGTGTATTATTGATAACACGCAAAGGGTTTTGGAACTTACTACATGAGTCGACCGGTAGTGACCGCCATTATGCTTGAAGACCTTCGCCGCCAGGGCGGGGATATTCGCCTCGTGAAGGGATCGTTAATCACTCCGTCCGCCCGTGACTGGATGAAGGACCACCCCGTTCATGTGACTTGGATAGATTCCGACCAAGGCTGTACTAGCGGCAAACTTGCGTTGGTGATGGATTCGGCCCTGCCGGAAATGCGGGCGATACGGGCCATGTTGGAAAGGAGTCTCGGACCGGTCGAGGTGGTGGACCCGACAGGCGGACACGGGAGCCTGACCGCGGCCGTGCGCCGGCTCTGTGGCCTGATAGTTCGGAGGGAAGTATCCCGGGGCGTGGTTTTTGCGACCGATGGAGCCGTTCCGGTGTGTGTGGCCAATAAACATAACGGAGTTCGGGCGGCCTTAGGTATGACCGTCCCGATGGTCGAGGAAGCCGGGCGTGAACTGGGCATCAATATGTTGGTGATTGAGTATCCGCGACTGACAACTTATTTGATGCGGCAGATGATTGACAGGTTGATGAGCAGTTCTACGGCCGCTTCGCCCGAGTTATTCGCTTCGATCGAAGCTATTGAGCAGGGGGGGGGCCGTGCGGATTGGTGAGGTCATCGGCCGGGTTACATTGAACAAGTGCGATCCGAAAATGATCGCGGGGCGCTTCCTGATCGTGCGCCCCGAAGATCCCGAATCGTTGCGGACAGCCCATCAAGGCACGGGTGAAATTGTTGTGGCCTACGACCGTATGGGCGCAGGCCTTGGCCAACAAGTCAGTGTCAGCGAAGGTCGAGAGGCCGCTTGCCCGTTCCATCCGGATCGGGTAGCCATAGACGCCTACATCGCAGCCTTGCTGGATAGTGTTACTTGTGATTGAAGATCAAAACGGTGGTGAAGCTATGATTCAAGAGTTCAAAATTAAACAGGAAATGTGTGAGATTGGTCGTCGTTTGTACGCCAAAGGATTCGCGGCAGCCAACGATGGCAACATCTCTTATCGCCTTAACGATAAGGAAGTACTTTGTACTCCTACCCTTATTTGTAAAGGCTATATGAAGCCGGACGACATCTGCAAAGTGGACATGGCCGGCAAACAGCTCGCCGGGCGCAAAAAACGTACCAGTGAAGTCCTGTTGCACCTGGAGATTTACAAGCAGGATCCCAAGGTAAAATCGGTCATGCACTGCCATCCGCCGCACGCGACCGCTTTTTCCATCGCCGGCGAGGATATCCCCACCTGCGTCCTGCCGGAAGTTGAGGTGTTCCTTGGGCCGATCCCCACGGCGGTTTACGAAACCCCGGGCGCGCAGAATTTCGCGGACACCATCCGCCCGCACGTCGGGAAGGCCAAGATTGTTGTCTTGAAAAATCACGGCACGGTGGCTTGGGGGGAAACCTTGGAACAGGTTTTTTGGTGGACCGAGATATTGGATGCCTATTGTCGGATGCTCATGTACGCCAAGCAACTAGGTCGCGTCGAACGAATCAGTGTTCCGAAAGTTAAGGAATTGCTTGATCTCAAAGAGCGATTCGGGATTACGGACGATCCAAGGCGAATGGAAAACGCCGATCTCTGCGTCAATACTGATTTTGGCCGAGGTTACAGCGAACCCGCTTGCGGTTGCCCTGCGCCGGAGAGTAGCCCGATGACCCCTCCGGCTTCATTATTGCCAACGGGAGCGAAGACGCTGGACCCGGCCACGTTCGAGCAAGTGGTGCAGGAAATTACCGAGCGCATTATGGCCGCGGTCGGATGATAGGGTAGTCAGCAGTCGGCGCTCAGTTTTCAGTGGCGCGTCGTGTGTCAATCGCGGAATACTGATTGTTTAATGCTGAAAACTGAGAGTTTTTCATAAAGGAATTCCCTTAATGGTAGCTAAGAGTCTAGCTATCAAGTTGGCCAAGATCAAAGCGAATCCCTCCTGCCGTGAGTTCGTGATCGCCGATGCCAAGGACGCTGATATGGCTTTCGGCATCGCCTCGCCTGGCAAATCGCCTGAGCATTATTCCCAGGAAGGTAAGTTCCGTTCGCTACCCCAGTATCGCGAACAAATCCGACAAGTCGTACGCCAGGGCTTGGTGGATATAGTGCTTATGTCGGCCCACACGAACAGCATTTTAACAATCGAGGAACGTCTCTTCGATAACAGTCACATTACGCCTGCCGCCCGGGCGAACGATACCACCGATATTCATGTTATTCGGGAGGGCGCGTATCTGAAGGCCCCATCCGTTCCTTTTCGGACTGCTACCATCGACCACATCCAGTGCGGCAAAGTAGATTGCACGGCGGAAGAACGCATCGTTGGGGCGGATCTCGGGATGTATAGTGTAACTTTTAACAATTGCCTCGATCGGGACAGGAAAACGCTTCTGGAGTACAAGGACTTTCGTATTGAAGCTGAGCGCAAGGGGTTTCGACATTTTCTGGAAGTGTTCGACCCAAACCAGCCCCAGAATAAAATCGATCCGGAGCAAATTGGTGCCTATGTCAACGATATGATCGTGCGCAGCTTGGCTGGAGTCGCAGAGGGAGGGCGTCCTTTATTCCTGAAAATGGTTTATCATGGCCCTAAATGGACAGAGGAACTGGCCGGCTACGACCCGCAACTTATCATTGGCGTCCTTGGTGGCGCATCCGGGACAACCTACGATGCCTTTAAGTTGATTAGTGAAGCCCAGAAGTATGGGGCAAGGGTGGCCCTGTATGGACGCAAAATCAATAGTGCCGAACACCAATTGGCCTTTATCGAGATGCTTCGTCGAATCGTGGAAGGGCAAATTACACCTGAGGAAGCTGTCCGAGTTTATCATGGAGTCTTGCAAGGCTTGAAGATCAGCCCGCTTCGCACGCTCGAAGAAGACATGAAGCTGACTACCGGAATAATGAGCTATGGAACTAGTGGCGCCCGGGTAACAATACCGGCAGGAGCGTTTTCTGGTAAACCAAACGAAGAGGGGGGGACGCGGATTGTCGAACCGAAACCAAGTTCGGAAGCTGTTTCGTCCAACGGATCACCCGATTTCGGCAAAATGAGCAAGGAAGACCGCCTGGCCTATTTCCGAAAGCGTTTGGCCAGCAAATAATCGACGATGTTGCCCACTTGGCATGGCCACTTGGTCTAGACTACAATGACGGAGTTGGCGATGGAGTGCGAACACATGAAAATAAGATACTGGACTTTAAGATGTTGGACTACGCCGCTGGTGGCCTTGCTGCCCTTAATGCCTTTGATGGAGTTCAGCGCTGACCAAGTGCCAAAGTGGTTTAAGGGAACGTCGTTCCTCACTTTGCTTGCCCAATTTCTCAGCTCGCTTTTCTCGGGGG
>JAAYCU010000005.1 GCA_012729595.1 Phycisphaerales bacterium | reverse complement strand
CATGCGAAGGTTATACCGCCCGTTTGTTTTGGCGGTCATGGCTACCTGCGGGACGAGCCTGCTCTGCGGCTGCGACGCGATCAATCCCCGACTGATCAGCACGCTAGGTGGGAATACCACCGAGACCCTTTTGACTCCGGAAGGTTATGTGGCCATCGTGATTATGAACAAGACCAGCTCAGTGGCTCAGGTTAACTTGTTGGTCACCAAAAGAAACGGTGGGATCTATGAGTTGAACGCCCAGGTAAGGCCTCATGACACAACCCAAACTACGGATTATGCGGTTCTTACAGTTGAATGCGATGTAATGAGTATCCAATTGGTAGCTTGGAGCTATGCCTTGGAGGATGGCACCGTTGTTCCAGCGCAGTCCAGCTATCCTCCGGTTGTCTTGTATGATCCTATAACGCGGAACGATCCCACCGCGTATTGTGGTGAAGTGGTTTACGTTTTGATCTCGGGTGATCCTCCCAATGTTCAAGCAGATATGGGAATTTACTAAGGTTGATCCGCCATGCGAAACGAAATGATAAAAGGCTATCTGCCACTGTACCTGCTTACGGGACTATTCGCGTCCATTAGCGGATGCCTTAATCCACTATTTGTGAATAACGCTAGTGGTGGTCTGTATGCTCTTGCTCCGGGATCGGATGAACCTTTTTTGCTGGTTCGAGCGATAAACGATACTCAGGCGACTCTTAATATCCCGATTGTTTTTGACGATGGTATGACTTCTATTAACCAAGTGCTAACCCGGCCAATTAACGAACTTTCTCCAGAAATGAAGGAACTCGGCGTGTTGCTCCCGTGGCCGGTGATTAAGCTAGGAATAGGCAGCTTGGATGACCGCCCTGAATTTTCACTTAGCCCATCCATAGTTGCTGTTTTTCCCGATGGGAACACCATCGGTGTACCTTTTGGCTACGAAAGCCTTAAAGAGGGCTTGGATTTCAACAAGGGCGATGCGATTATTTTTCACTTTGTCGCAGATGCGCAAAATATTCATTTTATAACCCTCTCCATCGGAAGAATCGATGGTGCAACCCAAACGGAATCCTTTTCCCGCGGCGATACTTTTGAAACCATACGACAAACTTTATTGTTCAACCAGATGTACGAATATCTACCAAATGTACGATCAAGAGGTTTTTGACGAACATGCGGAGCCAACAATACATTTTATTTATTTCATGCGGGGTTGCGATCATCCTGGCGGGCGCCACCTGTCCGCCACCCACTCGACCCTATGGGATTTTCTTTACCTCAACCGATACGATACCCGCTGACAGGATATTACCCTCATGCGGCGACCCGAATGCGATATGTATAAGCTTTCATAACCAGACCAACATTCCCGTGCAGGTAGCCTTGTATTACCACAACGGGTACGACCGTTTCGGGCAGTATTCTAGTGGTAGTTCCTACGAATGCTGCACGAACCCCAATTCTCCCGTCCCATGCCCATGCGATTGCGATGGTGGACAGATAGGCGAATGTAAATTATCCCGTGACGAGATTTTCAGGGTGACTAACCTGCAGGCCATTATTGGTCTACAAGTTATCACCCTTAATCCGGGTATTGCCGTACTGGAACGTGTCAACTGTCGCGATATTAAAACAATGGGTGTGTCGATCGCAAAAGAAGATCGTGATGTTCTCACGAATCCAGATTGGCGGGAAGGGCCAATATACCGCGACAATCCAAACGAACAAGGCATACTCCCTGGCGAAGTCCCCTGTGGCGAAACCATCGAATTCAGGATAATCGACCTTAACAGGGCAACTGCGGGCGTTGAAGGGGGTACGGAGCTTGTCGACCTCAATATCGAAGTTGAGATTTCGGAATAATCGTAAGGGGTTGATTGCCCAATATGGCAGCGCCGAGCAACTGGTTACCCTGGCGATCGAGGTCAATATCTCCGGACAATAATCGAACGAACCTGTCAGAACCTTAAAAAACAGCCCGCGAGGCGAACGCATGTGTTACAAGTGTTCGCCTCGCGGGCTTTTCAATCGAAACCATTATCAGCGAATCATTCTTCCTGACCGCTGATTACTGAATGCTGATCGCTACGTTCACTTCACCTCGCTCATCTTGATCGCACAGCGGTTCTTGGCCGACAGCAGGGCAGCCTCCAGGACACGCTGGGTCTCGTAGGCGTCGGCGAAATCGGGGATCGGCACCACCGGCTTCTTGCCGGCGAGGGCGAGCATGATATCCGCAGCCTGGTTAATGAAGCCGTGTTCGTAGCCCATGATATGGGCGTCCGGCCACCAAGCGGCCGCGTAGGGATGACTGCCGCCGCGGGTACACATGATCCGCGTCCATCCCTTGACCGCGGCATCGGCCGTGTTGTCCACGTAGTCCAGATAGTTCATGTCCTCGAAGCGGAACCGCAAAGCGCCCTTCTCGCCGTGGACCTCGATGCCGTTCATGTTCTGGTAGCCGGTAGCCAGACGGGTTGCCTCGAAACTCGCTACCGCGCCCTTGGCGAAGCGGGCCAGGAACAGCACGGCGTCGTCAACATCGACCTTGCCTTTCTTGCGGCTGCCGCGTGAGCCGGCGGCGATCCCCCCGGCGGCGCCGGCCGTCGGAATGGTGCGTTCTTTGACGAAAGTTTCGGCAATCGCCCCGCTGATTTCCGTGATTTCATCGCCGGTAATGAAGCGGGCCATATCGATCACGTGGGCATTAAGGTCACCGTGGGCGCCGCTGCCGGCCAGTTTCTTCTGGAACCGCCACAGCAACGGGGTGTCCGGTCCGCCCCAATCCTGCAGGTAAACGCAACGGACGTGGAAAATCCGGCCGATCTTGCCGGTTTTGACCAGTTGATGGGCCAAAGCTACGGCCGGACAGCGTCGGTAGTTGTACCAGACGAAGGTCTTGACCTTGGCTTTTTTGGCGGCGGCGACCATAGCCCGGGCGTCTTTCAGGGTGCCGGCCAGCGGTTTCTCGGTAGCCACCGGTTTACCGGCGGCCAGGGCTTCCATGGCGACCGGCATGTGCATGAAGTTGGGAGTCACGATATCGACCAAGTCGATCTCCTCGCTACGCACCACCGATTTCCAATCTTGTGAGCAATGAATCCAACCCCAGCGATTGGCGAAGACATCCGGGTTTTCCTCTTTTTGCCCGAAACTGGTGTGCATCACCGGGGCCATAGGCAGGTCGGTGAAAAATTTGTGGACTTTCAAGTAGGCGTTACTATGAGTTCGCCCCATGAAACCCTGTCCGATCAGGGCGACGTTGCAGTATTTAGCCATCGGTTGTCTCCTTGTCTGAAAAACCGTTCTCACACGCAATTCTGGCTGGTCCGGCCGATACTTTCGACCGCGACAACGGTATAACGGGGCAGAGGCCTCAAATCAAGTATTTGCGGCAGTAATTGGGTCGCTTGGCGACCTAATTGTGTGGCATGGACCCGCAAAGGCGGGATGAAGGCTCTGCCCTTGCCGCCCTTGGCCTACTCACCACACCTTGCCCCGGAATACGGCAACGCCTAATCTAACGGCGTGAACTCAGGGCTGGATTAGTAGTTCGGTCGCTTTGTGTTTCCCTTGCAGGAGGCGTGTGTCATGCTGATCGTTCTTGTCCATGTTCAGGTCAAGCCGGATTCGGTCGAGGCCTTTCGTCAAGCGTCGATCGAGAACGCCCGTAACAGCATTCAGGAGCCGGGCATCGCCCGCTTCGACGTGATTCAGCAAAATGACGACCCGACCCGATTCATTCTGGTCGAGGTGTATCGTGACGAGGCCGCCACCGGCCTACACAAGGAGACCGTGCACTACCAGAAATGGCGGGATACGGTCGCCCCGATGATGGCCGTCCCGCGTCAAGGCGTTAAATAGTCGTCCCTGAAAAAGCCGCTTGCTGAATATTCGAGACCGAGGAGTCGCTACTCCTGTCGGGTAAGCGTATCCCGAAAGCCCCCTCCATAGCTTACGTCATGCAAACTCGGGCATAAATGGAGGT
>JAAYCU010000067.1 GCA_012729595.1 Phycisphaerales bacterium | reverse complement strand
TTGATCGGCAGTCATGTCAGGTCTCCTGATAGTTGGTCCAGGAGAGCGCGCTCCCGAAATCATCACCAGGAAACCCATCGGATGGACTGACCCAAAAGCTTGAGCCATAATAGCGCTGTCGTATTAGCGTGTAGTCGCCGTCGGTGGCCAGCAGATCCTTGGCCTTGAAATAGGCCCCAGCCGAGGTTTCCTGGGGCGGGAAAATCATGTCGAATTCGTAACGGACCCACTCGTTGGTGAACGTATAGTTGGTATCCGGCCGATTGGTGCAGACGAGGGCTCCATCGGCGTCCCGCTTGATCTCGATTTGCACCTTCGCTTGGAGTTTCTCGATGGCCTTGTGACGAATCCAGATTTTCCAGGCAAGCGACCGTTCGGCATTGGCTTCGGAATAAAACAGATAGCCGCATTTCTCCCAATCGCCGTTCAGCACATAAGCGTCGCCGCCGGAGAAGGGATCGTCGCCGGCGATTTTTTCCACGGAGAATGGGAAGGTGTAGAACAACTCGTCCGGCAGATAAAAATCCAGAACGTATTGACCCGGTTCGGTCAGGCTGATGGAACCGCCGGATATGCTCTCGCCGGTACGCAGGTCGGTGGTCTTATTAATGCTCAACAAAGTATAAGGTTTTTTCGTGGCGAAGTTATCCGGCGTCCAGTCCCATTGGCAAAGCTCCTTGTGCTCGGCCGTGCGCAGGACGATAAATCCGCCTTCGCAGTTCTCGGGTAGAAAGGTTGCCTGGATATGGTGCAGTCGAAAATCGCCCGTCTTGGGCTGCATTTTGACTCCGTTGAGGACGGTTGAAAAACTCAGGCCCGGCGCGAATTTTCGATCCGCATCCTTGCGGGCCTTGGGGCGTGCCCCACGTTCGCCTTGGCCGGCGGTTTTTTCTTCGGCCTTGCTCGCGTCGGTCTTCTGGTCCTCCGCCGCTTGCTTATCGTCTTTCTCCACCGTTTTTTTGATCGCTTTCTTGGTCAGGTTCTCGATCTGGCCAAATTGAGCGTTTGTCAATGTGCCCCAACCCAACACTATCGCGAATACAATCATCCACGACCTGCTCATGACCAATCCTCCTCAAGTGTTATATATCGACCATGCCTTCCATCGAACGGTGCACGGGATACGTTCCCGGCTACGGGGCTCCATTGTAACGTGCCCATCCATAAAGTGAACGGGGTTCCTCCTGTTCCGGAAGAACCCCGTCCATCGTTCTGTTGATATACCAAGCTTAATCCAGCAGAGTTTTGACCCGGGCGGCGATATCCGCCGATCCAAGGCCGAGGGATTCGAGAATGATATCGCCGGTCTTGCCCGACTTCGGGATGCGCGGGCAGAGTATCCCGTCGACGCGAAGCTCGCCCGACCGGGCGGCGGCCTCGGCTACCTCGCTATAAACGCCGCCGGTGAAATTGTCTTCGACGACCAGAATTCGCCCGCCGGCCTTCTTGGCTGCGGCAAAGATCGGTTCGCAATTAAGTGGAAGGCAATAGGCGTCGAAAAGGTTGCACTTGATGCCGGCCTTTTCCAGATCGCGGACGGCCTGCAAAGCAACGGTGACCATGTATCCGCTGGCTACGATCGTTAGCTTGTTGCCTTCGGTCAGTTGCTTGCAGCCGCCGATTTCGAACTTTTCATCCGGTTTGTACAGCAAGGCTACATCCGGCCGATGGGTACGAACATAAACGATATTCGGCGTGTTCGCCGCCAGCACGGTCAGATGATAGGCCGCCACCGCGTCGGCGGGGTGAAACAAGGTCGCCGCCCGCCCGCCGCGTCCGTCGTCGGCGTGCGTGTAACTGCGGAAGTACGCCATGTCCGGCAGACTCATCTGGCTCGGGCCGTCGGCCCCCAGCGAGATACCCGAGTGCGAGCCGACCAGATTGACGTTGGCCCGGGTGATGGCCGCCATCTCCAACTGGTCGTAACCGCGAGCCAGGAACTTCGCGAAGCTGCTGGCAAACGGAATCATCCCACCGGCCGACAGACCGACCGCCACCGAAAGCATATTCTGCTCGGCGATTTTGCATTCGAAGAACCGATCGGGGAACTCCTTGGCGAACAGGTTGGCGAACGTCGAATTGCTTACGTCGCCGTCGACGGCCACGATCCGCTCGTCGGCCCGCCCTAACGCCAGGAGCGCGGCCCCGTATACTCGGCGGGTAGACAACTTGTTCTTGGCCACCGCGTCGGCCATCTTGCCCCGCTCCATGGCCTCGGCGAACGGTTCGACCGTGATCGCCCCTTCATGCTTTTTCAGCGAAACCGCCGGAGGGGCCTTCGGTCGTGGCTTACTGTTGTCCATGGTGATCTTTAATGTCGCCGCCGTCCGATCCAGGCTGGCTTCCGCCTCGGGTATGTCGGCCTCACCCAGCGGCTTGCCGTGGTTGGTGTGGGCCTTCAGCGACTCGACACCCCAGCCCTTCTGGGTTTTGGCCACGATCGCCAGGCACTGGTCCGTCTTGCCGACTTTTTCAAGCGTCTTGCCGATGACCTTCAGGTCGTGGCCGTCGATCGTTTCCACTTCGTAGCCGTATGCCTTGAGTTTGGCGGCCAGGACTTCCGCGGACTGCTGTTTGGAAACGTAATCCGCCTGCCCCTGCCCGTTGCAGTTGAAAATAGGCACGACGTGGGTCAGCTTGTGGTCGATGATGAAGTCCAGGGCCTCCCAGACCTGCCCCTCGCGCGATTCGCCGTCGCCGATGATCACGAAAACACGCTTGTCGATCTTGTTCATTCGGGCGGCCAGCCCCAGGCCCGCCCCAACGCTCAACCCTTGCCCGAGCGAGCCGGTGGCCGCGTCGAAGAACGGGAAGCCCTCGGCCGGGTTGGGATGCCCGTCGAGCACACTATCCAGCTCGCGAAGGGTCTTGAGGTCGTCCAGGGTCAGGGCACGTTTCTGTTGCGGAGACTTGCCCACCACCCCGTCTAAATCCGCATAGGCCGCGTAAACGATGGGTACGGCATGGCCTTCGCTGAGTACCAGCCGATCGCTGCCCGGATTCCACGGGTCGGTCGGATCGTAACGCATCTGCTCATACATCAGGGCGGCCACGAGGTGGGCCAGAGACAACGCGCTGGACGGGTGCCCCGATCCGGCGGCTGTGGTCATGCGGACGACTTGTTTTCCCAGTTCAATAACGCGAGATTCGGTGCTCATGTAAGTTCCTGCAAGTAAGAATGTTAGACTTCATTTAGTCCGGATACATATACAGGCCAACAAGCTTAGCGGTTATCGCTCTGACAATCAAGCTAATCCACGCAATCATGCAGAATAAGCCATGTGGCAGTACTTGCTTATTTGCGACCAGTTACATATCGAGGGTGATGCCTCTGGTGTATGAAGTAGCCTGGATATGGCGGTCAACCCATGATTTATGGAATATAATATATTGCTTAATAAGATATTACGCGTCATATGGCGGATGTAATTTATATACATATAGAGCGTAATAGACGCACGAGCCGCAAAAGAGTAACATTAAATTATGAATGGATTTTTGATGGACCGATCATGCTGGGACCGGTATCGGCCAAGGCAACCTTGTTAAAATCGCTGAAAGCGGGTAGATACCCCTCGCTTTTCTTAGCGGCCACTATAATGGACGGTTGACATATCGCTTGGATCGTAGTTAAGATTGATTAGAAGGTTACGGTATAGGTTATTCGGCGAGTTATCGTTGTTTGCCGGTCGCTATCATAAATATATATTTCGTGGCTTCGAGTCACTCGCTATTATTTGTTTCTGTTCATAATTGTCCGAGAGAATTCATACCGACCGTAGCCATGCCGAGATGCACGCTCCAAAACTTGCGGAAGGGATCCGCGGGAAATAGTACGCGATGCATCGCAGAGTATCCGTATAACTTAGTCTTAGGTGATCCGTCATCAGGTACGAGGTTTTGTATCGGATAATGGAGAGCGTGGAGCCTTTGGTGTGGTTCGGTGCGAGATTTCGCGAGGACTGTTCCGAGGGCAAGGCCTTGTGATCGGTTCTTGTTGTCACTGCGGTACAGGTGTGCGGTGACGACTGAGCACGTGGCGTATTAAAAAGTGAATAAGTAGAGAGGTCTTCTCGTTCGTTGGTATCGGCCGTGCGTGCTGATGCGGACGAGAACCTCGAAGTTTCCTGCCGCCGAGACGTTACGAACGTGTCGGCGGGAGCGTCCGCGGGATTCCAGAGCGGAACCGTGCGGCGGTTGGCGCAGCGGCGGAGCATATTGGTCTGGGAGCGGGGTCCGCTTCCTGAGGCCGGCTCTTATCGGTATTTTTCGTCCTTCTCATTCTGGTCCGCCCGGCGTTTTCCGACACACTGTAAAGTGAGGAAACCAGCGGCGCATTCGTGCCGAAAGCACAGGAGGTATGTCATGAGATGTAGAGGTAGTTCCCAGGCAAAAAGGAGCCGGGCGGCGTTTACGCTGATCGAGTTGCTGGTGGTGGTGGCTATCATCGCCCTGCTGATCTCGATCCTGCTGCCCTCGCTGGCGAGGGCTCGCGAATTGGCCCGGCGGACGGTCTGCGCCGCCAACGTTTCGGGTCTCGGCAAAGGGCTATACACCTATGCCAACGAAAATCAAGAGATGTTTCCGATTGCATTGCATCAAAAAGCTACTGAAAGAGGAATAACGCTGACAACTTACGTGGGTGTAATCGGAAACGACGGTCCCTCCAGAGGCGATTCACGACTACCCACTGATACGAATTTCAACCCAAATATCGGTGATCCCACGTTGTCGAACACTGGGGCTCTCATGACGGAACCCCATACTTCCCTGTCAACCACGCGTAACCTGTGGATGCTGGTGCGTAACGGGAGCTGTTCACCCGGTTCGTTTATTTGCCCCTCAAGCAGTGACAGCAAAAACACTGATGACAACCCTGATCTTTACTGGGACTTTGGACGTTATAATCAGGGGACTCTGGAGCCGCACTCAGGATACCAGCAGTGCAGTTACGGGTACCAGATGCCCCACGGGACGCATGGGCAACCGGCAACCATGCGAGCTTCCGATATGCCTCTGGTTGCGGACAAGGGCCCCTTCAGCAGGATGGGGGACGGTGGAGAAACGGCAACCACACTATTTCAAACCAAACTTGGCGCTTTGGCCGGTAACGGTTTGACTAGTACTTCCAGTCCGGATGAATGGATGACGTATAATTCGCCTAACCATGGCGGGGCCGAAAATGGCGAAGGACAGGTTGTGCTATTTGCAGACAGTAGTGCACGTTTCGAGAATACCCCCCTTGTCGGCGTGGGCCGGGACAATATTTATACGCGATGGCATTTAGCGGATCCTGGTACCGGCACTGATGCTCTCTGGAACAACCGTATCCGGGGGGTAGCTCCAGCTGGATTGCAAGGTGATAATCTAAATGCTCTGGCGGCCCCTATGACGAATACGGACTCGCTTATTTATCCGTAACTTTCGTCGCACTTGACGAGCAGGATGTGTCCCGGTTTGTCGGGATAAGGTGCTCGTGGATATCATGATTACAAATAACCGGCGGGCGATTTCCAGATCGCTCGCCGGTTTTTATTCGTAAAGCAGGCCGAGTCGATCCGCGACGGCGTTTTCATCGATGCTATTCGATCGCACGCTTAGGGAATGGCTGGGTAACTCTTATTGGGATGCGGCTTCTCTGGCGGGGTCGGGTCGGCCTTGCAACTCGTCCATTCCCAGTCCTACCAAGCGATAGATTTCCCCCATGACGATGAATAATTCATCTTCGCAATCCGAGCTAGTATGTATGTTGACGATCAGGTTGCCTTGGGCGTCACGCAAGGCGTTTCCGGCGTTCAGAACATCATCAATGGTGAAAGCCTTGGAGTCCCCACTCAGATAAACGTTTTTTCGATATTCGTACTCGGCCTGGGCTTGTCGGATATTTTCCAATGCTGCCGGCCGGGCCTCATGGTGCATGACTAACAGATGGGCTTTTTCGGCAATCTTGCGCTGAATGGTCCGGTATTGTTGGGCGATTAAATGCCCATGTTGGCGTATCTCAGCTTCCGCTTTGGATTGAGAGGCATCCTGTACGCGCGGATCGTTACGGCGGACGGCCAGGCTGAATTCCGCCTGTCCACCATCCAGACGATCGTCGAAGTCCTCATCGCCGTATCCGTGGTAAGACCCTGCTGCTGCGGCAGTTACATCGTATTTGCCGATAATCGCTTGTGTGCGTTTAAGCTCTGCGTCCTGTATAGTGTTACGATAGACCTGAAACATGGGGGTGTTGGCATAGGCCTGTTCGAGCATCTGTTGTATCCCTTCCGGAGTACGAGCCTGTTCCAGAAAACGCACCGGTCGGTCCAGTGGCTCCTCTACGAGGAAATAGGTCTCCCCGGGGCGCAAGCCCAGACACTGCAAGATAATAAGTATATATCTGCGATAATTACGATGCTGGGTCTGCATCGCCATAACTTCGGCGTTAAGCGCGTTCTGAACACGCTGGTAGTCCTCCTCAGGCAACCGCGTATCGCTCAGCAGACTTTCAAGATCCTCTATACGGGCCTTGTAGATACGAAGGGAACCAAGCTGTCGTAACGTATAGCGGTAATACCGCAGAAGGTAGGCCGCATAATCCTGAAATAGAGTTAGATACCTCAGCTTGGCGGCCCGCGCCGTCGATTCCTGATAAGCCGCCGAGATGATCCGATCTGTACGTGCTCGTGAGCCGACAAAGGGTATCTCCATTCGTCCATGAACCGTACCCGCCTGCCCGCGAACCGTGTCATCCGCGCCTTTGGCGACCTCGTCGTAGCGGGTTCGAGTCCCACGCCAACCGGCATCCGCCTCGTAAACCGAGCCGTCGAATGTTTCTTTGCGCATTCCTGCCGTTACCGTGCCGCTTTCGATGCGAGCCCCGCCGGCCCGTTCGGGGAAGTCGCCTATTATTGCATCGGCTCGCACATACGGCTCCGCCCGGCTCAGGTTGGCCCGAAACTCCTCCAGGCCGTACCTGGCGGCGATCATTCGTTCCCGGCTGGCAATAATCACAGGACTTTTCTCGAACAAGAGGCGAATGATGTTGTCCGGATCGAGGTAGAAGGGTTCTTGTAGGCGATCTCCCGGACTTTGCCCGACCTCGGATACCACCACATTGTCGGTCAAAGGGTCGGGTAATTCCCATAGGACGGGAGCCGGATGACCGGAAGTTGCGTCCGCCAGCGGGTCTATCCGTTGTCGCGTCAATTGGCCACAACCGACAGAAATCAGCGCCACCGCCGCGGTGGCCCCGACCGACAGAACCCATGATATCTTAAATTGCCCCATGGTACCGTTTGGCTCTTCGGGACTACGCATCAACGTTACCTTCCCTTAGGCTCCTTGCCAGTCCCCGGAGGCTGGTATTCTATTGGCAATTCGCCTCCAATGCGACCCGAGGCGACGAGGCGACCGACCCTGCGATTTGTGATTTCGGTACGACAAAATATCCGGTATGATTCTGTCCAGGCTTGGTTGGTCGGTCTAGAAACTGGACGCCGGGCCTTGCGTGGCGATGCAGGTGTGGGGTCCACCGGAGCGAAAGCCCTTGCCGTCACGCTTCCCTGTATACGTGCAGGTCATGTCGGAGGCCCCAAATGAGTCATTTCCCACCCAGCTACGAGGAGCTTGCGCGGCGGTGCCGCAAGGCCGAAGCCCTGCTTGAAGCCATCCGCTCGGGCCGGACGGAAACCATGGAGGGCGACGAGGGAACCGTCATCCTGCGTCTGGCCGAGGTCGAGGAGCGGGCAGCCCATATCAAGCAGGTCTTGCTGGCGATTCGCAATGTCAACCAACTCATCGTACAGGAGAACGATCCACAACGACTGATCGAGCGGGCCTGTACGCTATTGACCGAGACGATGGGGTACTTCAATGCCTGGATCGCTCTGCTGGACGAATCGGGAAAGACCGTAACGCGGACAGCCGCCGCCGGCTTCGACGGCGGGTTCGATATCTTGCGCGGCGGACTGGAACGCGGCGAGTTTCCCCCCTGCATGAGCCGGGCCTTGGCCCAGGATGCTCCGGTGGTCGTCGAGGATCCTCCGACCGGCTGCCCGGTGGCCGGCGAATACGGCGGCCGTGCGGGGTTGGCGCATCGTCTGGCCTTTGACGGCCGGCTTTTCGGGATCCTGGTCGTCTCCGTGCCGGGTGCGTATGCCCATGATGATGAAGAACAACGTCTTTTCCAGGAGGTTGCCTGCGATCTGGCCTTCGCCCTGCACAAGATCGATTCGGAGGCCTGCCATCTCGCCGAACGCCTGCAGGCGGAGCGGAACCTCAATTCCGCCTACAGCAAACTCCAGGCCCTCTGGAGCGTCGCCTCGTTGTCGGACGCGAACATAAAAAACGTCGCCGACCACATTCTGGCCTCGATCGTCCGCATGACGCAAAGCCGGTACGGCTTCTACGGTTTCGTTAACGACGACGAATCGATCATGACTATCCACGCCTGGTCGGGCGAGGCAATGCAGGATTGTTCACTGGTGGATCAACCGCAGGTCTTCCCTGTCTGTAAGGCCGGTATCTGGGCGGAGGCGATACGGCGGAGAGAGACGCTGATTGTGAACGACTATGCCGCCGTCCATGAGGCGAAAAAGGGATTGCCACCGGGCCATGTGGCTCTGACGAATCTGTTGGTCGTACCCTTTTATGCTCATGGTAAAATCACGGCGGTGGCGGCGGTGGCGAACCGGCCGGCCGATTACACGGCGGAGGACGCCACCCAGCTCAACGCATTCCTGACCAGCATTCAGGCCATCAGCGAGGGCAAGCGGGCAGAGGAAGCATTACGCATAGTGCGCTATTCCGTTGACCATCTGGCCGATTCGATGTTTTGGATTAATGAACAAGGGGCGGTCATGGATGTCAACGAGGCGGCCTGTCGAAACCTTGGATACAGCCGCGCGGAGTTACTGACCATGTGCGTCGCGGATATCGACCCACATTTTCCCGCGGAAAAATGGCCGTCACACTGGGAAGAGATTCAGCAGCGCGGAGTCATGGTGATGGAAACCGAGCACCGGACCAAGATTGGCGAACTTCTGCCCATGGAACTGGTCATCCACAACCAGGAATTCGGCAATGTCCGATACAACTGTGTTCTGGGACGCGATGTCACCGAGCGCAAGCGAGCGGAGATGGCCTTGCGGGAGAGCGAGGATCGGTGCCGCCGAATCGTGGATACCGCTCAGGAAGGAATCTGGGTGATGGATGCCCGGCGGCGGACCACCTTCGTGAACCCCCGCATGGCCGAGATGCTTGGATTCGCGCCCGAGGAGATGCTGGGTAGGCCCGTCGAGGATTTCATGTATGCGGAAGATCTGGGCGACCATACCCAACGTATGCGCGAACGATATCAGGGCCGGGCCGGGCGCTATGAACGCCGGTTTCGCGGCAAGGACGGCCGGGAGATCTGGACCAGCGTATCGGCCGTCGCCCTGAAGGATCATGCCGGCCGCTTTGCCGGTTCCTTTGGTATGTTCGCCGACATCACCGAGTACAAACGGGCGGAAGAAGAGCACCGGTGTTTGGAAGAACACTTCCGCCAGCTTCAGAAGATGGACGCGGCCGGTCGGCTGGCGGCTGGGTTTGCCCACGATTTAGCTAACCTGCTGTCCGTGATACGAAGTCAGATCGAGCGGGTCAATCTCGCTGCCGGGTTGGACGAGCCGGCCCGCGAAGGCCTGGCCATGATCCAGCAGGCCGCGAAACAGGCGACAGCGATGATCGAGGCTTTGCGGACGTTCGGCCGGGCGGAACCGACGCACAAGTTGCCGGTGAACCTTGGTGAGGTAGTCCGGGAAGCGGAGCCGATCCTGCGATATAGCCTGCCGGCCCGGATAAAGTTGGATATCGAGTTACCGTCCGAGAGCTTGCCACCGGTAATGGCGGATCGGGCCCAGATACATCAGGTGATGCTCAACCTGGCCTTGAACGCCCGCGATGCCATGCCCGACGGAGGCCGCTTGCGGGTGGCCGTCACTTGCGGAGACGCTCTGGAAGTCCGGCCGGATGATAGGGGGCCACCCGCGGGGCCGGGCCATGTCCGGCTTTCCTTCGTGGATACCGGAGCGGGAATGTCTCCGGAAACGCTCGAACGTGCATTTGAACCGTTCTTTTCCACCAAGCCGCGCGATCGGGGAACCGGTTTGGGTTTGCTGATCGTCCAAGGGATCGTAAATGAGCACGATGGCCGGATTCAAATCGAGTCACGGGTGCACCATGGCACCGCCGTGCATATTCTCTTGCCGATTGTCTCGCATCAGATAGTGGAGGATGCGGAGCCGCCGCCGGCCTCGGGTAACGGGGAATTGATCCTGTTGGCCGGCGGTAGCCGCTATTTGCGAGGAACCATCGCGGCCTACCTCGATTCCTTGCAGTACCAAATACTGCTCTGCGATGATGAAAATTCAGTGCTTGCGCAATGGGGAAAGCGTGGCCCGGAAACCCGTCTGCTGATTATTAGTGTCACGGATTCCCCTGATGAGTTCCCAAGCCACCTCCAAGCAATTCTGGACGATGAACCGAGGGTGCCGGTCATCATTCTTTGCGGCAAGGACGGCTTTGCTCAAGCAACCAACGACAAGCGGACGATAATCATATCGGAACCTTTCTGTATGACCGATCTGGCCGGAGCGGTTTCGCGAATCCTGACGGTACCTGCAGGCTAAAGGTAAAGAACATGCCGGAACACATTAGTCTCTTATTGGCTGACGACCATGCTCTCGTCAGGGGGACGTTGATTCATCGCCTTCAACAGGAGTCGGACTTGGCGGTGGTTGCCTCGGTTAGCAATGCGGACGAGGCGATCACCGAATCGATCCGTACCCGACCGGATGTGATCCTCATGGATATAGATATGCCCGGGCTATGCTGTTTTGACGCGGTGGGCATTATTAAGTCCCGTTGTCCCGAAACCCGGACAATATTCTTAAGCGCTTTCCATAACGATCGATACATCGAGCGGGCCCTTGCTGTTCGGGCATGGGGTTACCTTATTAAGAACGAGTCCGAAGAGTCCTTGATTCAGGCGATCCGTAATGTAGGCAAGGGGCTGACCTACTTTTCCTCCGAGGTTCAGCAAAGGTTGTTTTTCGAGCAGGGGCATCCGCGTC
Source organism: Phycisphaerales bacterium (assembly GCA_012729595.1). Classification (GTDB taxonomy): domain Bacteria; phylum Planctomycetota; class Phycisphaerae; order UBA1845; family PWPN01; genus JAAYCU01. The sequence continues at coordinate 11,406 of JAAYCU010000067.1, read as the reverse complement.
TGGCCTCCGTCTGCGTTTCCCGGGTATCGATCCTTTCCGATCGCGAGACGGAGGTTCTTCGCTATATTGCCCGGGGGCTTTCCCAGAAGCAGATGGCCGAGACCATGAAGCTCAGCGAGCACACCGTCCATCGCCATAGCACCAGCCTGATGAAAAAGCTCGACATCCACAACCGCGTGGAGCTGTCCCGCTTCGCCATCCGAGAGGGGCTGGCCGAGGCATAAGTATGCCATCCATGTTCGGGTTTCTTGGCGGGCCCTGACGGACTGGCGAGATTCATAAGGTAAACACCCCACTCCTCGGTTGTTCAGAGTTCTTCCCATTATGACAAGGACTATTCATGCACTGTCATTGGGAGGCCTAACCTCTCCTGATATCGCAACTTGTTTGCTCTTGCTCCACGCATGATCGGTCGGCGGTCCAGGTCGCAATCCCACGGTCATGAGCTTGTGGAAACAATTTTACGCCCAGGTGGACAAATGGACCGTTCAGGCCATTGAGTAGCTGGGTTCGTCCGCCGATGCAGGTTTTGTCGAAGCAACAGGTGGGGCTTTTTCGCCAGTTTGCTTCTTGGGCAATTGGTTTTGCATTGGGTTACAGTCCATCCCATGACACATTGCATTTCGTACAGGAGGATTCCCTCACGCCGTGGCGGAAAAGTATTGGAAGGAGAACGACACGATGAAATCGCACACGGGTTGGACGATCGGGCGTAAGCTGATGGCCTCGTTCATGCTGGTCAGCGCCATCACGACCATACTCGGCGGAGTGGGGTACTATGCTGTGGACCGCGGTGGCGCGGCCATCGATGAGTTGGGTGTGGTACGGCTGCCCAGCGTGGACTCGCTTTTGATTATCAGCGAGGCCCAGACGGCGGTGGACAGCGCGGAGAACGCGCTGCTCAGCCGGGATATAGACCTCCAGGCCCGCCAGGAGAAGTATGACAACTTCGCGGCGGCCTGGAAGCGAGTCGAGGAGGCCTGGAAGGTATACGAGCCGCTACCGCAGACGGCCGAGGAGGAGGCCCTGTGGAACCGGTTCGTGCCCGCGTGGGAGGCTTGGAAAAGGGACCACGAGGCTTACGTGGTACTGTCCAGGGAGTACGACAAAACGGTGGAGAGCCAGCAGCGTGCCGACGCCCTGTATGGACGGATGGCTCAACAGGCGCTGTCTCGAAATATGGCGTCGTTTCTCAAGGCTGAGGCACTGCTGAACAATGTTATCGCCATATACGACGTCAAGATGCAGACCCAGGAATCGTTCGAGAAGGTGGATATTCTCACCGTTTACTCGCTGATGGTGATCAGCGAAGCGCAAACCTGTGTGGACGGCGCGGAGAACGCATTGCTCGATCGCAGCGGCGACTTGGCGAGTCGTCGGGCGTCGTACGAGCGCATCGCCGAATGTTGGGGGCGGATCGAAGCAGCCTGGAGGGTATACGAGCCACTCGAGCAAACACCGGAGGAAGTCGTGGCCTGGCGGGAGTTTCTTCCCGCATGGAATGAGTGGAGGGCGGACCACGAGGCGTTCGTGGCTTTATCGCGAGAATACGACGCCACCGTGGAAGACTACCGCAAGGGTAACGAACTGTATCATAAGATGACCGAGCAGGCCCTGGTGACGAATGCCAAGTCCTTTGCCCCGTCCGAGTCGCTGCTGAACCAGATCGTACAGATCAATCGTGATGTTGCGACCGCGACCGCAAGGGATAGTCAAGCCCAGGCCGCGATGTTCAGGACGGTCATGCTTGTGTCGGCGTTCATCTGTGTGATCTCGGCCATGAGCCTCGGCGTACTGATTACCCGGGGCATCAACCGGAACCTAACCCGGATCGCCACCCAACTCGGCGAGGGCGCCGACCAGGTGAACGACGCGGCGGGCCAGGTCTCGTCCGCTTCCCAGAGCTTGGCCGAGGGCGCTTCCGAGCAGGCGTCGTCTTTGGAAGAGACCTCCAGTGCCTTGGAGCAGATGGCGGCGATGACCCGCACCAACGCGGAGAACTCCAAGCAGGCTAACGAACTGGCCGGTCAGGCCCGTCAGGCCGCCAACGAGGGCGACAAGAGCATGGTCCAGCTCAACGAGGCCATGACCGGGATCAACGATTCGTCCGACAAGATCAGCAAGATCATCAAGGTGATCGAGGAGATCGCGTTCCAGACCAATCTTCTGGCCCTTAACGCGGCGGTCGAGGCGGCCCGAGCCGGCGAGCACGGCAAGGGTTTCGCCGTTGTGGCCGACGAGGTCCGCAACCTGGCCCAGCGTTGTGCTCAGGCGGCCCGCGAAACCACCGGCCTGATCGAGGACTCGGTGCATCGAGCCCAGCAGGGTACCCAGGTGGCGACCGAGGTGGGCAAATCGCTAAGCGCGATCGTGGGGCAGGTGGCGAAGGTTTCCGACCTGATAGGCGGAATCTCGCAGGCCAGCCAGGAACAGGCCCAGGGCGTGGATCAGGTGAACACGGCCGTCTCCCAGATGGACAAGGTGACGCAGCAGAACGCCGCCGGGGCCGAGGAATCGGCCTCGGCCGCCGAGGAGCTGGCCGCCCAGTCCCAGGCCGTCAAGGGCATGGTCGGCGAATTGGTCGCGATGGTCGGCGGCGCGGGCAACCGAGGTGCTGGTTCCGGACCGTCGACGGTCACGAAAAGAACGAATCAGACAGCTCACCGGCCGATGAATATCAAGACCGGTTCTACGGGCAACAAGAAACCCCGACCGCGGCCGGTAGGCGCCGCCGCGGGCAAAACGAAACCGGACGCCGAGTTTTTGGACTTGTCCGGTGACGAGGACAATCTGAACCAGTTTTAACGAAATCCCTCTTTACAGTGTCCAAGGCGAATGCCGGGTCTTCTCACCCCCCCCGACTTCCGACCCCGACCCGGCATTCGCCTCCTTCCTTTCCCGGAAACGACCACAGGGCTCCGTACGGCCTATCCGTCTCGGCAATTCAAGAATGGACCACTGTCTCCGTGAAACCCTGGTCCATCGGTACTCCGCTGGATGAGCTGCCCCATGGTCTGCCCCAAAAGAGCGATGTTGCTGATATGTTGGTTGGGTGACCGAAGGATTCAGGGTTTCGGCGTGATCCATGTGATCCCGGTATGCCGGAAAAACCATCATGGTTACGCCGGCCAGCAGCGACGGTCAGACGATGCTCTTGAGAAACGCCTCGTTGTTCGGATACTTACTCAGCATATCGAGCAGCGTCGGCATGGCCTTGATCGGTGGCATCGGGCTTAACTGGCGGCGAAGGCGATAGATTTTCTCGACCGTCTCGCGGCCGAGCAGCAGCTCCTCCTTGCGCGTCCCGGAGAGATTCAGGTCGATCGCCGGCCAGATGCGCATGTTGGCCATCTCGCGGCTGAGCATGAGCTCCATGTTACCGGTGCCCTTGAACTCATTGAAGATCAGATCATCCATACGGCTGCCGGTCTCGATCAGGGCGGAGGCCAGGATGGTCAGCGAGCCGCCGTGCTCGATGGTTCTGGCTGATCCGAAAACCGCCTTCGGCTCGATCAGGGCCCGGATGTCCATCCCGCCGCTCATGGTCCGCCCCGACGAGCCGACGAAAGCGTTAAAGGCCCGTCCCAGCCGGGTCAGCGAATCGAGCAGAATAAGTACGTGCTGGCCGGCCTCGACCAGCCGCTTGGCCTTGGCGATCATCAACCGGGCGATGCGTACATGGCTTTCGATATGCTGGTCATTGCTGGAGGAGACCACCTCGCCGTGTACCGTGCGGCGCATCTCGGTGACCTCCTCCGGCCGCTCGTCGATCAACAACACCATCATGTACAGATCGGGATGATTAGCGGCGATGCCGGCGGCCATCTGCTGCAAGAGCACCGTCTTGCCGGTGCGGGGGGGGGCGGCGATCAACCCGCGCTGCCCCATGCCGATCGGGGTCATCAGGTCCACCACCCGCATGCTCGGCGAGCCGCCGGGTTTCTCGAACTGGAGACGGCGCGTCGGATCGATGACCGTCAGGTCGTTAAAAGGGGTCAGTTCCACATACTCGCCGGGCGACAGTTTATTGATGGTTTCTACCTTGGCTAGTATGACTTTCGCCGAACCTTTGCGGGTATCTCCCGGCTGGCCAACTCCTTCGATGTGTTCGCCCCCGCGCAGACCATAATTCCGGATCAAATCCCGACTGATATAAGCGTCCATGGCATTAACTGAATAGTTGCGACTTGCCAGACGCAAAAACCCAAAACCTCGCTCGTCCAGTTCGAGCGTTCCCTCGACCTTCATATCACTCATTAATCCACATCCTTGTTCGGTAAGCGCGTTCGCGCCCCGCCATGTATAAGCAAGAACCTGCTTCCGTGCGAAAGAAGCATTTGATGATGACTACCGGCATACCGCTTCGCGCAAAGCAGCGATGAATTCCGGGCTGGTCCCGCAGCAGCCGCCCACGATATTGGCCCCGGCCGTGACCAATTGCTGGGCCTTCTGGGCGAACTCCGTCGGGGTCATGCGATAGACAATCTTGTCCCCCTCGATTTCGGGCAGGCCCGCGTTGGCCTTCACCCAGATAGGCCGATCGGTCACTGCCCGCATCTTGGCCGCTACCTGAATGTAATTGTCGATCCCGATGCCGCAGTTGCAACCGATGATGTCCGCTCCGGCGGCGAGCAAGGCTTCTACCGCCTGCTCAGGTGTCACCCCCATCATCGTCGAGGTCTTGTCCTTACCCGAATCATACGTCATCGAGGCGGCGACGGCCAGCCCCGTCCCCTTGGCCGCCTGGACCGCCGCGCAGACCTCGGCCAGCTCGGTCATGGTCTCGAGTACCAGGGCGTCGGCCCCACCCTCGGCCAGGGCGGTCGCCTGTTCCTTGAAAACCTCGTATAGCTCGTCCTCGCCGATCTCGCCCATCATCACCATTTTGCCCGTCGGCCCGATGGAACCGAACACCAGGGCCTTGCCGGCGGCGGCCTGTTTGCTTATTTCCGCCCCGGCCCGGTTGAAAGCCCGAACCTCCTCGCCGTGTCCGTGCTTGGCCAGCGTGATCCGGTTTCCGCTGAACGTGTTGGTGAGGATAATCTGAGCGCCGGCGGCAACGTAGGCCTCGGCCACCTGGCGGACCCGATCGGGTTGGGAGATATTCCATTCCTCTCGGCAATAACCGGGCGGGCAGCCCAGCTTGTCCAGCTCCGTGCCCCATGCCCCGTCTGCAACTGTTACCCGGCTCGTAAAGTCCTTACCCTGAACGCTCATGTGTATACCTCGCTGATTAGTTCGACTGCGTCAAGTATAGCCCAAAACCGCACCTATCGGCAACGAACGAAGATAAGCGGGATAAGGCAATAGGTTTGCATGTCAGCGAAACGATATAATAGGCCGGATCTCTTGGCCGGCGACTTTGCGACGGACACCATTCCTTGTAATATGGCCTTCACATACATGACCGCATCATTACGGCGCAACTATGAAGGAGGCGAACGCCATGCAATATGCTGACGGGCTATCTTCCGGATCACCCTTAGGGACAGGGTCATCGCGTATAACCATGCCGGGCCGGATAACGCCTTGGTCCAACAACTTTCAATATTCATGCCCTGGGCCCAAAAATCCCTTGCATATCACCGTACTCAAGAGGTTGTTCCCTTGCTCAGTGCGCAGTATGGCGCTATTGGCGGGCTCCTTTATGTTTCTCGTTACGACTGCCGGACCAGTCTTTGCCGAAGCCCCCTGGGCCTTGGACGAGAAACCGGCCGAACCAGGCGAATGGGGCTTTACGCCGGCCGACCAAAGCGCCGCCGAGGTCAATCCCCCTTCTTTTGTCTGGCGGCCGCAGGCCTCAAAGGCCACCTATGACCTCCAGGTTGCTACCAATGCCGAATTCTCCCAAGATCTCTATCACGTGCAAGGATTGACCTTGTATTGTCACTGCCCACCGCGAACCTTCTCGCCGGGTACTTGGTACTGGCGCTTTCGGGCATTCAATAACAAGGGTAAACCATCCGCTTGGAGCAGCGTGCGAAGTTTTACCGTCAAGCCCGATCTCCCTGTTCTAACAATGCCGATTCGTGAGGATTTGCTCGCGCGTATTCCCAAGGGGCACCCCCGACTGTTCATGCGCCCGGAGCAGGTCGAAACCCTTCGGCAGCTCGCGGGGAGCGCCCAGGAACAAAACCTCAATAGACTGATCCGTCGGTGCGATGAGCTGCTCAAAACGCCGCCACCGACCGCAGAGCCGCCTCAGTATCCGCTCGATACCGTGAAACTGAGCGAGGAGTGGCGCACGATTTGGCGGGGTAACCGCCTGTACACTATCACCGTACTCGACGCGGCCGCGGATTTGGCTTTCACTTGGCTGCTTACCGGTAACGAAGAGTACGGACAACTCGCTCGTCGGTTATTGCTCGACGCCGCAAAATGGGATCCCAAAGGCGCAACCGGCTATCGCTACAACGACGAGGCGGGCATGCCCTTCGCCTATTTATTCTCCCGAACATACACTTTCCTACACGACTACCTCAGCGAGGACGACCGGGTCGTCTGCCGCCAGGTCATGCGCGTTCGCGGGCAGGAAATGTATGGACATCTGGCCCAGCGACACCTCTGGCGCCCCTATGCCAGCCACGCCAACCGCGCCTGGCACTTTCTTGGTGAGATCGGTATCGCATTTTTCGATGAGATACCCGAGGCCGCTGATTGGGTCTGGTTTGCCATGAACGTATTCTTCAACGTCTACCCCGTCTGGAGCGATTCCGATGGCGGTTGGCACGAAGGTATGGGCTACTGGAACAGCTATATTAGTAGATTCTCCTGGTGGGCCGATATTATGCGGGCCGCCATGGACATCGACGCTTACCGTAAACCCTACTTCGCGCAGATCGGCTACTACCCCTTGTACCTCCAGCCGCCAGGTTCGTACGGTGGGGGCTTCGGTGACTTATCCGGCCGGCGTAAATCCGAGTACAATGTTGCCTTGATGAGTATTTTCGCCACTCAGGCCGGAAACCCATATTGGCAATGGTACGTTCAAGCCCACAAGCCACGTCCTCCGGAGGGGGGGTACGTCGGGTTTCTGCGCGGATCGTTGCCCGAGGTTGTTGCCCGCCCGCCCACTGACTTGCCGACTTCCCGATGCTTCAGAGGCATCGGCCAGGCTGTCCTCAACACCAACCTTCTCGATGCCAAGGACAATGTAAGCTTCCTGTTCAAGGCCAGCCCGTTCGGTACCCAGAGTCACGGCTATGACGCCAACAATGCCTTCATCCTCTACGCCTTCGGGCAACCTCTTTTTATAAGTAGCGGCTGGCGAGATATCTATGGCAGCCCGCACCACTCCGAGTGGATGTGGCACACCAAGAGCACCAACTGCATCACGGTCAACGGTGAAAGTCAGGGCAAGCGAACCCCTGCCGCCCGGGGCAAGATCCTCGACTTCAGCAGCACCGCGCATTTCGATTACGTCTCCGGCGAGGCCGGGGCCGCCTATGGAGATTTGCTCGAACGCTTTACCCGTCGCGTGCTGTTCGTCAAGCCGGAAATCATCGTTATTCACGACCAGTTGATTGCAAAAGATCCGGCCATTTTCGAGTGGTGGCTGCATTCCCCCAACGAGATGCGGATCGAAGGGCAGCGAGTCATGGCCCGGAACAACCAGGCAAATTGCCGGGTGGATTTCCTCCACCCCCTCAATCTGACTATCAGTCAGACCGACCAGTTCGACCCGCCGCCTCGGGAGCGGGTCAAGCTGACCGAATACCATTTGACCGCCGCGACGAAAAGCCCGGATCGCAAGGCGGACTTCGTCACCGTTCTCTGCCCCTACAAGACCGACACTCAACCGCCCGACGACCTTCGTCTTCAGGGTATAGACGGCGGTTACGCCCTGAACGCCAGGCTGGCCGATGGCAAGATTCTGGTTCTGCTCCGCGCGACCGAAGAAGGCGAGATTGGCTATGATCAGGTTGCCACCGATGCCGAGCTGGCCGCCGTGCGCTTCGATGCCGAAGGTACGATCGTCGCCACTTTTCGACAGGGAGGCACACGGCTGGAGGTTCCATAGATATCTGGAAAACATGGACAAGGCCAGGTTACGGAATGCCAGGGCCAGCCCGTGTGGTTTACGACTTGGTGCGAATCCTGGTATCTGAGGGGGCGTGGATCAGGGGCTACACCACTAGGTCATGCAGCCTATCTCAATATTGAGGTAAGGGGCAGGATCCGCCATGCTTGCGGTGATAGTCCTGGTGGTATGCCTCCGCCGGGTAGAAGGGTCCAGCCGGTTCCACGATGGTGACTATTCGACGCCCCAGAAAACGCGGGGTATCGGACAATTCCTTGATGTAGGTGATAGCCTGCTCACGTTGTTGATTATCGATTGTGAAAATCGCCGAGCGGTATTGCGAGCCCACGTCCGGGCCCTGCCGATTTATCTGAGTCGGATCGTGAAACCTGAAGAACCATTCCAGAAGACGGCGATAAGTGATGCTTTTAGGGTCAAAGGTCACCCGCACGGTTTCAGCATGGCCTGTACGGCCGGTACACACCTGCTTATAAGTCGGATTGCGGGTTTTGCCGCCTTGGTAACCCGAGGTGGCCTCGAGTACACCGGGCAATTGTTGGAAACGATCTTCGATGCCCCAGAAACATCCCCCGGCGAAATAGGCTATCTGGGTCTCAATGGGCCGCGATTCGGGAGGAAGATCCTCATCGTCGCGATAGAAGCGCAGGGCGGCGGAGTTGAGACAATATCGCACGCCTGTCGGTGGCGGCCCGTCGTTGAACATGTGACCAAGATGGCCCCCGCAACGCGCGCAGAGGATTTCGGTGCGGACCATGCCATGGCTGGTGTCGATTCGTTCTTGAACATGGGCAGGGTCGAATGGCTGAAAAAAACTGGGCCAGCCGGTGCCCGAATTGAACTTGGCGTTAGAGGAGAACAACGGCAACCCGCATAGCCGACAGGTATATAGCCCCGTTTCATGGTTATCCAGAAGCAGGCCGCAAAACGCCGGCTCGGTGTTCTTGTTCAGTATAATGGCCCGTTCGTTAGGGTTGAGATCATGTACCAGCCCCGCGATACGTTCGGGGGACAGCGGTGTCAGATCGTATTGTACCGGAGAATCCAAGGCGGACCTCTTTTCCCGGTTAAGAACCGGAGGCTGGGTTGGTTGCGTAGTCGTCCTTGCGGGATCATCGATACCGAACGAGAACATACCCCCGGCGGCTATCGAGAGAACGCCACAAATGACAATCCCGAACCTGCTCATCTACCCACCTTCCGAGTGCATAAGGGCTTAACGACCAGCCCTCGACCCGGTATCGCACCCCACCTGTTAAATGATAGGCAGGCAATACCGTCCAGACCATTGCGGTCACTTTCCGGCCGTGAGGTGATCCGGGGATACGGAAAATTTAAAGGGGCGGCAGGGCGTTGAAAGATATGGGAAAACCGCCCATAATCACGCCCATGCGTCTATCGCCAACCAGACAGTTTTGCCAAGTGAGGAATAACCATGAATAAACCTGCTCATTTCGCCGCCGTGGACTTGGGTGCTTCCAGTGGTCGCGTGCTGCTCGGTACCATCGCCGATGACAAGTTAACCCTGGCCGAGGCCAATCGTTTCTACAACGGAGCCGTCCGGATTATCGACGAGTTGCACTGGCCAATCCTGTACCTCTGGCACGAGATGAAGCAGGGTGTTCTGCAGGCCGCCCGCCAGGTCGAAGGAAACCTCTCCGGTATTGGTCTCGATACCTGGGGCGTCGATTTTGCCCTGCTCGGTAAGGGCGATATCCTGCTAGGGGCGCCCTTCAATTACCGCGACCCTCGCACCAACGGAATTTACGAGCGGGCCTTTCCGATTGTTTCCCGTGAGGAAATCTTCGAGAACAGCGGCATCCAGTTCATGCAATTGAATTCGATATTCCAACTGGTCGCCATGAAGCTGGACGGTTCTCCACTGCTGGACTGGGCGGAAACTTTTCTGATGATCCCCGACCTGTTCAACTTCTGGTTCACCGGCCAGAAGGTGGTCGAATTCTCCAACGCCACAACCACTCAACTTTACGATCCGCGGGCCGGAGGATGGTCCACCAAGTTGATCGAGAAGTTTAATTTGCCTGGTAAAATATTCCCGAAGATCGTTCCCTCTGGAACAGTGCTGGGCCCGCTGCTCGATCATGTCGCCGAGGAACTCAAGGTCGGTCCTGACGTACCGTTAATCGCTCCGGCTACCCACGACACCGGTTCGGCTGTCGCCGCTGTACCTGCTTCCAAAGACAAGCCCTGGGCGTATATCAGCTCCGGAACATGGTCGCTGATGGGCGTCGAGGTTGACCATCCCATTATAAATGCGGACAGTCTCAAATATAACTTCACCAACGAGGGTGGGGTTAACGGAACCTTCCGGTTTCTGAAGAATATCATGGGGCTCTGGCTGGTCCAGGAATGCCGCCGCGTCTGGCAACAGGCGGGACAGGAATACAGCTTCGGTCAGTTGGCTGAGATGGCCGGCAACGCCAAACCCTTCGCCGCCGTCATCGATCCCGATAACGCGGGATTTTTCCAGCCGGGAGATATGCCTGCCCGCATCCGCGAGTATTGCACCAATAGCAAGCAAACGCCTCCGCAAGACCCGGGGCAGGTGATCCGCGTCTGTCTCGAGGGGCTGGCCATGACCTACCGCCTGACGCTGGAGCAGGTTGAGGCATGCACGAAGGAGCGGGTCGAGGTGATCCATGTAGTTGGTGGAGGAACGCAGAACAAGCTGCTGTGTCAGATGACCGCCGATGCCACCGGGCGCAAGGTTGTTGCCGGGCCGGTTGAAGCCACGGCCATAGGGAATATTGCCGTCCAGGCCGTCGCCACACGACTTCTACCCGACATCTGGGCCGCCCGCGAACTGGTACGCCGTTCGTTCGACGTGGTCAACTACGAACCGCAAAACACCGCAGCCTGGAACGCGCCCTATAAACGCTTTGTCGAACTGCGGGGCTGAAATCGTTTCTGGTTGATGTCGAACAGGGCTGGCGGAATGGTGTTTTCAAGACTCTTGACCGTAGTCGACAGGGCGGCTCCTGATGGGCGCGTAGCGCTTGTAAAAACTTGGCCGATCTGTGCCCTCGGCGCAATCGCTGGCCCGCAGGAGCGGCATTAACCCCGTATTAGGTGCGGTAAGAGTTCCGCCATATCATCTGCGGACCATGCTGACCCCGGGCGGACTGCTGGATGCCTGGCGGCGGTTGGCCGAGATTCTGATAGCGTGGAATATGAGTATGAAACAGGGACGCGCCTCGTAAGTGGCGCGTCCCTGTTATGTTTACCCGAGATTTCCCATTTGACCTCGCCCGGCAATGCCGCCGGGCCGTGTTCTGTTATTGTACCAGCGCCCCCCGTTGCGCCTACCCCGTTTTCGAGTTTTCTCCCGTCCCGACGGCTGAAATAAC
>JAAYCU010000066.1 GCA_012729595.1 Phycisphaerales bacterium | reverse complement strand
AAGCCGACCTGCAACGCGCGGTCTGGCGAGAGGCGGTGAACGATGTGGTCAAAGTCAGTCATGAACGTCCGGTACTCCGCCGCCTGGAAAAGCTCCTGGCGGCATGAAATCGGTCAGTTTAAGTTAATAACAACGGTCCGGAAGGAACGCCGAACGTCCGATAACCGATTGGCCTTATCTTGAACACATAAGGAATGCTCTGGAATCCATTATCCAGTAACGCGTAAGGATAAGCTTGGTCTGCGCGCAGCCCGATGTATGGGGCGAGCCTATACGCCGCACCGCGTTCGGAAATGACGCAGGCGACTTTATTCGCGCGGGCGTCACCCAACCGGACACAGCCAGCCTCCTGATAGCTCGGATTACGCTTCTAAACCCGACCAGCAATGCTGCTTGCAGGCGGTTTCGATCTGTTCCGCCAACTCGACGGCCGCCGCGCCATCCTCGGCGCTTACCGCCGGCGGTTCTCCGGTACGCAAGCTGTTCAGGAAAGATTGGAGCTCGGCCCGCAAAGGTTCGACATCATCAATAATCAGCGGCTCTACCTTAACCAGCGAACCCCAGTCTACTCCGGCTAATTGCGATAGATCCTTGGCATGTTTCTCCCGAGCCAGTTTCAGCAGATCGAGATTTGCGTCCTTCTTGATCGCGATACCGCTTTTTTTCTGGTAATCCAGCGAAAGGTAGGCTTGGTCGCTGAATACCCGCAGCTTACGCTCCGTCTTGAGGGCCAGCCGCGAAGCGGTCATATTGGCCACGCAACCATCCTCGAAAATCACCCGGGCATTAGCGATGTCCTCGCAATGAGCCAGAACGCTCACCCCCACCGATTCCACCCGCGACGGCCTGGCGCGTACCAGATGCAGTACGATATCAATATCGTGGATCATCATGTCCATGACTACGCTGATATCGGCCGAACGAAACGTAAAAGGACTTATCCGATGGGTTTCGATGAAACGGGGCCGAACGCCCATCTTCTGCACGGCCCGGACCACGGGGTTGAAACGTTCGGTATGCCCGACTTGCAAAAGCGTGTTGTGCTTGCGGGCCAGGTCAAGCAAGGATCTGGCGGTGGCTGAGTCGGGAGCCAGGGGCTTCTCGATCAACACGGCGATGCCTGCTTCAATCAACGGGGCGGCAACGGCCATGTGCTCGGTAGTCGGTACGGCGATGCTGACCGCCTGGACCTTGCCAATCAAGGGCTCTACCGAAGCGAATGCCTGGGTCTTGTATTCGGCGGCCAAGCCGGCAGCCTTGTCTGGATTGGAATCGACGATGCCGACCAATTCGGATTCGGGCAATTCATGATAAATACGAACATGGTGACGGCCCATACGTCCGGTACCCACCACACCCACGCGAATAGGCTCAATCACGGTTTTCTCCTTCACGGCGATAGAACGTCCGCCTATCCGCCTCGGTGTCGCGGCGGTGGCTCTCCAGTTGTCTACCAAACACGCCTTCGTGCAGACTGCGGCGGACAGACTCGCAGAGATAACGAACCTCCCCGTTAACTTCCGGCCGACTCTCCAAGCTGGCGATCCGTTCGAGCATTGACGATCCGAAACTCTCCGCCCGCGAACTGAACAACATCCGATAAGCCTCGCGTACACTTCTGATCTGCACGTCGGCATAGCCCCAGCGACGCAGGCCAGTCTCGTTATATCCGCGGACTCGCGATGGGTTACCCTCGACGATCATGAACGGGGGCACGTCGGCGACGATCCGGGTCAGCCCTCCAACATAGGCCAGCGTCCCGATCGTCGTAAAATGGTGTACCCCGATAAGGGCAGACATGGTAACCTTGTCCTCAAGACAAACATGGCCGGCAAGCTGCACATAATTGGAAAGAATGCAATCGTTGCCGATCACCGCGTCGTGGGCAATGTGCACCCCGACTAGAAACCGATTGTGGCTGCCGATACGGGTGAGACCCCCGGCAACCTCGGTGCCGGCGTGTACCGTGACGTTTTCACGAAATACATTGTCGTCGCCCATTTCCAGGCGGGTCGGCTCGCCGCGGTATTTGAGATCCTGCGGCGCCACCCCGACGACCGTCTGGGGAAAAAAGACATTGGCCCGCCCGCAGATAGTACGATCAGCGATCGTAACATTGTTGTGCAATAAACAGTCATCGCCTAGGACGGCACCCGCCCCGACGTAACAATGCGGCCCGATGACCACGTTACGGCCGATCTCGGCCTTGGAATCCACATACGCACTCGGATGTATCTGACTCAATTCCGTACCTCTTCGCGAAACCTCTTCGATATTCACCACACCCACCCCTATGAACCTCGGAGGCTTACACGGAGATACAAAGAACATCGGAACCCGGAATGCCAGCGTCGGGTCGGAGCCGCGCGGCTCATAGCGATGGTACGCGCATGCCCCTCGCTCGCGTTAGGGGTTCTGGAATATTGTCCCCGGGTCTCCATGTCCGTGGTAAATCACTCCGCCCGATCACAACGGGTCGGCGTCGACCATCATGAATTTAATATCCGCCTCGGCCACCAGATCGTTCCCGACCCGAGCCCGGCAAGACACGTGCCCGGTACGGGATTTAACCCTTCGGGCCGTCGCCTCCAATATCAACTGGTCGCCCGGCATTACCGGCCGACGGAATTTGACCTTATCCAGGCTGAGCAGAACCGCCACCTTGCCGGTGTGCTCCAGTTCCCGCGAAAGCAGCAGCCCGCCCAACTGGGCCATGGCCTCGATGACCAGTACCCCCGGCATGATCGGCTGACCGGGATAATGCCCGTTGAAAAACTCCTCGTTGGCGGTGACGTTCTTGATTCCCACCGCATGCTGACCGGCTTCCAGCTCGATTACCCGATCGACCATCAAAAACGGATAACGGTGCGGAAGTATCCGCTGAATTTTACGGATGTCAAACACCGGCTCGGATCGCATCTTCCTTTGCAGAGAGTCGGCCTGCTCCAGTTCGCGCAGGCGGCGGACCAGTTCATGGTTCAGAGCGTGACCCGATTGCCGAGCGAAAATCTGCCCGGTCAGCGGTTTGCCGAACAGGTACAGATCGCCGATCAGGTCCAGCACCTTGTGCCGTACGCATTCATCAGGAAAACGTAAATCGTTTTCGATCGGACCATACTCGCCGAAAACCAGGATATCCGAGTAAGTCAGATGCTTGCCCAACCCGGCCGCCCGGAACTGCTCGGCCTCGCTCTGGGGAACGAAGGTGCGGGCTGGGGCAACCTGCCGCTCGAAGGTCTCCGGTGTAAGCTGTATCTTGAATATCTGTTCACCAATCGCCCCGCGCGCCCCATAATCCAAATCGAACACTATCTCCAGTTTTTCGTTATCATCCGTTGGCGGCGCGGCCATGACATACGAATCCCCCTCCGTTACCCGCACCGTTTCGGGAATACGAAATACCTCCCGAGACTTATCTAGAGCGACTATGCCTGCCTCTTTCAATTTTGCGACAAAGGGTAGGCAACTCCCGTCAAACGAGGGAATTTCGCCGGCATTGAGTGAAATAATAATGTTGTCGATCTGCATTCCTGCCAGGGCGGACATGCAGTGCTCGATGGTTTCTATCTGAATGGTCCCGTTACGTATACTGGTCCGCCGTAGCCGCTTGGCTACGTTGTCCACCCTTCCAGGGATTGATACCGGCGGTCTCTGGTCCTCTCGGACAAAGACCACCCCCGTATCCGCCGCGGCGGGCTGGAAGCGCAGCACCCCTGCCTCGCCGGTGAACAGACCACGGCCGCTCAATTCTACAGGTTGTTTAATGGTCTGTTGTGGATTCAAGCTGTTCGATCCGTTTAATCAGATCCTTGATCTGATCGGCCATCTGGGGCAATTTTCGTACCGTGGCTTGCTCGCGCAGGTATTGCCGATTGTCGATAGCCGGTATGCCGTTTACCACCGTCCGAGCAGGCACATCCTTGGAGATACAACAACAAGCCGCCGCCTGCACTCCATCGTGCAGATGAACATGGTCCCGTACGCCGACCTGCCCGCCAAGCACCACTCCTCGCCCGAGGTGCGTACTCCCCGCGATCCCGCATTGGGCCACGATCAGGCACGATTCCCCGATGCGCACATTATGGGCAATTTGCACGAGGTTATCAATCTTGGTCCCAGACCCGACTCGCGTACTCCCGAACTTGGCCCGGTCGATGCAGCAATTCGCCCCAATTTCAACATCATCGCCGATCTCCACAATCCCGATCTGCGGTACCTTGGCATGGGCGGTTCCGGTAAACCGATAGCCAAACCCATCCGCTCCGATCGTCGTATTCGCGTGGACAATCACCCGGTCGCCAAGCCGGCAACGCTCACGGACCACCACCCCCGGCCACAATTCGCATGTCCGTCCGATAGTCGCTTGCTCGCCAATCACCACGTGGGCGTGGATCACGCTCTGCTCGCCAATCCGGACATTCTCGCCGATCACCGCATAGGGGCCCACCGCCACCCGCGGCCCCAGGCTGGCCGTCGCCGCCACGCAAGCGGTCGGATGCACCCCCATCGGCGGACGAGGAACCGGCTCGGCGAAATGGTCCAGCACACCAGTCATCGCCAACTCAGGGTCCGCCACCAGAATGGCCGGCATGGGCGTCTCTCCGAAACGCTCATGCACCACGACCGCCGCGGCCCGGCTGGACCGTAGTTCCGGGATGTACTTGTCGTGGGCCAGCCAGGTGATCTCGGTCGGCGAGGCCTCGGCAATGCATGATACGCCCGTGATCCGCCGGCCCGCGTCGCCCCGGACTACCCCACCCACCCACTTTGCAATTTCCGCCAGTGTATAACTCTTGCTCATCAATGCCCTCGCCGAAACCGGCCGCAATAACCCTGGCCATCGACCCTGCTGCCGGGCCTATTGCGTTAATGAAAACCGCACCGAGGATGCGCCGCCGGCTTTTTCGAAATTCGTGTTCAGGTTAACCAGCACTTCGTCGGTCATGTCTATGGCCGGATCGCAATAGACTACCTTACGAATCAGGATCCGTTGCAACAGCGATTCCGTGTTGTCAATCTTGCCAACATCCAAATCTTCCTGGGTGACCACCAAGGCAATCCCCCGCTTTTTAGCCACCGCCGCAACCTCATCGATCACCATCTGATAGGTCTGCTGTACCCAATGCAGGTGAGCCCGGGTGATCTGTTCTCGCTCGTACATTTGCCAGACCCGGTACTCGATGCTCAAACGGTCAAAATTCGTCTTACGGCGGAAGAATTCCGCACTATCCGGAGCCAAGGCCTCCAATGTCTGCCGCTCTGCATCCAACGCCTCCGTCTTCTGATCTTCGGTATCCTTGAGCTGTTGCAGACTTTCGAGCCGTTTCTGATTCAAGACTCGGGTTCGCTCGAAATTGTCAAATACGTAAACAAGGTTCACCGTCGCCACCTGGTTGCCGCTCTTGGTACCGCCGACACTCTGAGCATGATTCAAGCCCGCCGCCAAACCCCATACCAGCGCCGCTACAACCACAATTACCAATCCACTCTTGCCCTTGGTCATTATCTTCTCCTTTAACCACAACTGCCCGCGCCGCCCGAGGCTGCGCCGCCGTGCCCATTAGACTCCCCTGACGCACCGCTCGCAAGATACCGTCGATTGGAAAGCCCGAAAATCTGCCCTCGCCATGGTGAAAATATATATAAAATCCAAAGCCCGACGGCGTATCGGCTTGTCCCCGGCAAGCGACGCGGGTAATCTGCCGGTCAGTCTTCGGTTTATGGACGCACCTCGCGAAAGGGACAAGGCATGAGCGCAGAGGCGAACCCGGTGGCTTCGTCCGCGGCAATCGAACATTTACGCTGGGCCCTAACCGCTCAGGTAGGGCCAATCCTATTCGGCCGCATCATCGAGCGGTTCGGCTCCGCACAACAGGCCCTCGGGGTCGGTGTACACCAACTGGAATCAGTGGAAGGGGTCGGCTCGGCCACTGCGGAGACCATTGTCCGGTCGCGCGACTCAGTGGAAATCGCTCCGGAAATAGAGCGTGCGGAACAACTCGGCGTGCGTATTATCTGTCGGGATGATGACGAATATCCACCGGGCCTGCGACATATTCCTGACCCGCCCATCTGTCTTTATCTACGCGGCCGACTGGAAGCGGAGGACGCGGTCGCGGTAGCCATCGTCGGCGCGCGGCGTTGTTCGCTGTACGGCCGAGAGCAGGCCCATAGGTTCGCCTATCAGCTAGCCACTCGCGGAGTGACGATAATCTCCGGTCTGGCTCGCGGGGTGGACAGTGAAGGGCATAAAGGGGCCATCGCGGCCGGTGGCCGAACCTTGGCGGTACTCGGTAACGGCCTGGCCGACATTTATCCACCAGAAAATCGCGAGCTCGCCGAGCGGATTTGCCGGCAGGGAGCGGTCATCAGCGAATTGCCGTTGCGGATCGAGCCACGAGCGGAAAATTTTCTGCCACGCAACCGGCTGATCGCGGGCATGTCGTTGGGAGTACTGGTGGTGGAGGCCGCCTGGCGCAGCGGATCGCTTTCGACGGCCGCCCGGGCGAGCGAATATAATCGCGAGGTCTTCGCCATTCCCGGACGCCTGGACAATGCCCAATCCAACGGACCCAACGCTTTGATTCGAGACCAGCATGCCAAGCTGGTCATGAACGCCGACGATATTCTGGACGAACTGGGAGAGGTGGGGAAGGCGTTGCAGAGTGGCACGGCGGCCAAAACTGACAATGCACAAGAGGAGCCACAGTTGCGGGCGGTATTAAACGAAGACGAGCGGCGGATCATCGACAGTCTCGACCACGAGGAGACCGCTTTCGAGACGATCGCCGAATCATCGGGGTTGCCGACCGCCAAGGTGGCGGCCACGTTGATCGCTTTACAGCTTAAAGGACTCGTGCGACAGTTGCCGGGCAATGTATTCATTCGCCTCAACACCGGCCGCAAGAAATAGAAGGTATTTCAAACAGGACGGCCGGTGACTTCGACGGATTTTCGGATCGAATCGCAACGAGATTGGTCAATGGTTTTATAAGGATATACGGAACCCTGGACGTTAGGTTCCAGCTACGGGAGCAGACACGTTATGCGTTCGGTCGGTACAACAACTCTGGAGAGTATCGTAACCCTCGGGTGGCTTGCTGCGATTATGGGCGTTGTCTCAATCACGACCGCGGCCGTACCTGAACAGCCGAATGTTATTCTGATTCAGGCCAACGATCTGGCCGGGACAATGGTCGGGTTTGCTGGACATCCGCACGTCAAGACGCCCCACTTGGACAAACTGGCGGCCGAGAGCGCGTATTTCTCGCGATGCTATACGCCTACCGCCGAGGATGGACCGAGCCAGGGCAGTCTCTTAACCGGACAGTATCCACACGGTCACGGGATTACCACGGACGCTGGAGCCTTCAAGCGATTCGTCCCCTCGTTTCCTGCGGCGTTCAAGATGGCCGGATACACCTGTGGGCTGGTAGGCGCGTGGAACCTGCCATGCACGTCACCAGGACGGCCCGGCCATGGGCTGGAGGATTTCACGACGATTGACGATCCACAATGGCAATGGCTCGACGGACCGGTCTGGGCGGATGGCGAGCGGATCGAGGCTAGGGGATACCTTAGCGACTGGCAGGGCGAGCAGGCCATGGCTTTTGTCGAACGTTTTCACGACCGGCCTTTTCTGCTCTGGGTCAGCTTCCGGGCTCCGCACGAACCTTTCGAATACCCACCGGGCGACGAGGAGCTTTACCCGTTGGACACCATTCAATTGCCCGACGATCCACCTATCGAAAATTTGCCTAAGCAATTGCATAATGCGCTAGCCGTCACTCAATTCCAGGCCCGGCAAGGAGAGTTGGGGCGGCTGCGTTCGGCGTACTACGCACAAATAACACGTATGGATGAGAATATCGGCCAACTATTGCAGCGATTGGACGAACTGGCCTTAAGCGATAGGACGATCGTGGTTTTCGTCTCGAACGGGGGTTTCTGCCTGGGCGAGCATCAGTTGTTCGGCAAGGGGCCGTTCTTTGTCGACACCCTGGTGCGCGTCCCCCTGTTGATCCGCTGCCCTATAAGAACGCCGAACGGGTCGCGTATCGAGAGGGTGGTCAGCACGGTGGATATTGCCCCGACCTTGTGTGCCATGGCCAACCTGGAGGCGCCAATAAATATGCACGGACGCTCGCTGCTGCCGCTAGTAGAAAACGTGCCGACCGCCCGGTATGCGGACGAAGCTTTCCTCGTGAATCAGAAATTAGATCAGAGCGACTATCCGGCCCGTGGAGTAGTGGGTGTGGGATATAAGTTTATCGACTACCTCCGGGACGACGATCTGCTTTTCGATCTGCTGCGCGACCCGGGCGAGCGGCGAAACGTGTTCAAGGAGCCGCAGTACCGAGGTATTGTCGATGTGCTCAAGAGACGCCTTACCCTTTGGCGAAAACATACAGGCGATCCGGCCAAATAGTCTTACAAATAATGAATACCGCGGAACAGCTAAAACTATTTTATGAGGCGATGCTGAAGGCCTGTGGCCCACAGCATTGGTGGCCCGCCCAAACACCGACCGAGGTGATCGTTGGAGCGATCCTTACCCAGAACACGGCCTGGCGTAACGTGGAGCGGGCGATCGAGAATCTCAGACAGGCCGGGGCCTTGGACTGGGCACGGCTTCGCGACCTGCCCGCCGAGGAACTGGCGGCGCTGATTCGGCCAGCGGGCACGTTCAACGTGAAAACCCGACGCCTGAAAGCCTTTGTCGAGTGGTTCTGGCGGCGTTATGACGCAGACCTGGAGAGGATGTTCGCCGTGCCGGTACGATCGCTGCGCGAGGAACTGCTGCGTGTCCCGGGCATCGGCCGCGAGACGGCCGATGCGATTCTGCTCTACGCGGGAAACCTCCCCAGTTTCGTGGTCGACGCTTACACGGCCAGGATTCTCTACCGCCATGGATTGATCGACGACTCGGCCGACTACGAGGAAATAAAGGAACTTTTTGAATACAACCTGCCCGAAAATGTTCCCCTGTTCAACGAATACCACGCCCTGCTCGTTCAGGTAGGCAAGCACCACTGCCGGCCCCGGGCCCGCTGTGCCGGTTGCCCATTGGAAGCCTTCGAGCATCATCTGGATTGAAAGGCAAAGGGAAGCATATAGTAATGACAGGATTGACCAATACGCGTAACGCAAAGGCGGCCGTCATTTGCGTATGGCGACCGCCTTTATGCATTCGACAAACGGTTCGTTTGCGTGTGTATCTGCAAGCCCTATAAAAGAAATATTCTTACGCAATGATCAAAAACAAACACCCAACTCTACAACATCTTGCAATTAAAGAAATTACATCCATAAGCGGCTAACGCAGCATCGTTTCCTGCAAGGTGTGATTAATGAATAAGAAAATCATTGTCTTTGCGATAATATAGAGGTATGCCTATTACATATTCGTCCGTACCATGCCCTGATAAGCTGTTACAGCCCGGCTACCCCATCGTAATCCTTAAACAGCGTTGCAAGCCGAAGAGTAACGCTGTGGTATCCTCACTCAAACCCGCCCCCCCTTTAAGGACAGCCGCACTAATACGGACCAGTCAGTTTCAATTGCAAGGCGGATCTCGCCCAGCCGTCATACGAGATATTTGCCGTGTCATGTCCCTGGGGGGGATCCCCGCAACTGAGGTATAACCGGAATCTTACCACCACCCCCAAGGCACGGGGCATTCATCCCGCCGGATGGCCTGATCCGTCGCTAATGTTGACATCCCCTGCATCGGCGGCAACAATGCAACCTGAGTCTAGCCCTTGGATGGCGGGCGTTAGTAGGCTAGGACCGCCGTAACATAGCCGAATACACCAGTGTACTTACCCTAAACGATTGAACCGCTTGGAGTACCAATAATGGCCGTTGCCCGACCACAGCAAAAAACACCTGAGTCGACCGGACTGAAGGCCGCTCTGATTACCTTCGTGGTTTTGACCTTGGCTTCGATTGGGTTCACGATCTATCTGTATACTCAACAGGAAGAGCTGAAAGACACCGCCAAACGCGCCCAGGAGACGGCCCAGCGGGCCAATCAACAGCAACGGGAAGCGCAACAGGAAATAGCCGGTATGGTCGGGCAGATCCTGGGGGCTGGCGGGAACCAAAATCCGGACTCGGCCAAGCTTGAGCAGGAAATCCGCCAAGCCCGAGCCTCAATTTTCGCCGATCCGATTGTTCAGTCATCGGGGCTAACCCCGGAAACAACCTTGGGCCTGGTGCCTCTTCTGAACAGTCTGTATCAGCTTTTCTCTACCCAAACCAGCGAGCTGGCCGATCTGAAAGTACAATTCCAGCAGCAAAGCGGGCAAATGACGGTTTTAAACGAATCCGCCACCCGGAAGCAAAAGGAATTCGACTCTCGGATCGAACAACTCAGTGAACAATATGAGCAGATGCAGGCCACCAGCACGGCCAACCGGGCAGCCTGGGAGACGGAGGTCGACAAATTAAAAGAGCAGCTTTCGGCGGCCACGACACGTATTAACAGGCTTACCGCCGAAAAACAACAAGCCCTCGCCGAGGGCCAGGCCCGCCTGGAACAAGCCGGTGAAGATATCCGAACGCTACGTCAACGCATGGCCAGCCTCGAACCGGTCGCCGATGAATTCGCTTCGCTGCGCAAGGCCGATGGAACCATCGTACAAGCTCCGGCCGGAGAGGATTTCGTCTATATCAGCCTTGGGCGAAAAGACGGACTTAAGCCAGGCTTAACCTTCGAGGTTTACTCTAAGTACCAACCGATACCGGCTGACGGTCGGGGAAAGGCCTCCATTAAGGTAAGCCACGTTTTCGAGAATACCGCCGAGGGTCGAATTACCCGGCGTACGCCCGCTGACCCGATCCTGCGCGGCGACTTGGTCGCGAATCCGGTTTTTGATCGCAATCGCCGGTACAACTTTGTGGTAGCTGGCGATTTCGACCTGACTTTTGACGGAGTCGTCGATGATCCGGATGGCCGAACGATTCGGCAACTGATTGTCGAGTCTGGCGGCAATGTAGTCGATCATGTCAGCCCCGCCACCGACTTCGTGGTTCTGGGCCAGGAACCGCCCGCTCCTGAGGAAATTAGGCCCGGTGTAGACGAAGAGGCCGTGACCAAAAGGAACCAACAGCGTACGAAGGCTATTGAGGTTTACAATCAGGTTTATTCAGAGGCCACAATAACCTCCGTTCCGATCCTGACCCGCACTCAGTTTCTATCGTTCCTTGGCCTGGAAGTGCCCAAGCATGTAGAACCTGATAAACACCCAAGCCCACTGTTCACTAATCGTTGAATTGATATCGTGTGCTTAATTGATTTACCTGGCATCATTAGACTAGACTAGGATGTCGAGCCCGTTGTCAGCACTCATGGAAGAGTTACGGATCGTATCCTCAAAGTTCTCAACGGCTGATTCGAGAAGATGTATTGCCGCCTGCCCTTGCTCACGACCGACCTGAAATGATTTTACGGCGATGGCCATCTGGATTTTTTGCGTGTTTTCCGCGTTCCTTAGACCCATTATTCCCTGAATCATGTCCATGTGTATACAATCGGATGAAAACCTGCATCGGTCCAGGATGTAATCATAATCATATCGATCAATAATACATGATATATTGATTTATCATGGCACCACCATGGCCGGCTCACTGCTAGCGCGACGGCTGGGCAGATCTTTTGTATTGGTACCGGACGGGAACCACCAGGTGGCCATACGCGCATCCGTTCCCAGAGCAGAGAACCTTTCCAGACCATCCTGGTCCCTGGATTCGCGTTGTTTTTCCACATGACCGTCATAAGCCAGGATATTAATAGCCCCACGGTGCCGCCAGATCTCCTCGCGAAGGAAAGTGCCACGATACACCACTGGCCCTGGATCCTTCTCATCGCAGCGCCAAGCCCCTTGGGATGCGAAACCCCAGTTGGCATTGGCAATTTGGCCTTGGGTTTTGGAAACCACATGAGCATCGGCCAACATAACCTTGCTCGCAGGGCGGCGGAGTCGATCCATGCGTGGCAGGTAATAACCGGGAATACAGCGTTCCCACCACCATAAGGTGCCGCGAGTAGAGCCGGTACGATTGGCTTCGCTGACATAAAGAAAAAACCTTGATGTCGCATAACTCGGCGCCAATACGTTATCCGGAACCACTTTTTTCATAGCCGGAAAATCGACCGGACCGGTGAGCCGTAGATTGCTGGGGCATTGCATCGCCCCTTCCACGGCCGCACGATAGCGGTCCTTGGTATCGGCCGGTGGCTTGATTCCCATTTTGGGCAGCAGGGGCGAGGCCCAGTCGAAAATATGAAGCGCTGGATAATGCTGCGGATTCACGGTATCAGTATAATCGCCGGCCGCGAATCCCGGCCGTGCCCCGTTTCCGCTGGTATTGGGCGATCCGACTAACCAGCCTTTAGATTCTTCCACGTACAATAAAGCCGCCATCCCGATCTGCCGTAAAGTCGCGGCACAGACCACCTCACGGGCGCGTTCGCGTGCCGCCTTCAAACTGGCCAGTAGCAGGGCCAGCAAGACGACAACAATAACCAATACCACTAATAATTCGATCAGGCTGTATCCGCTCACCCGCCGTCGGACATAGCGCTGCATGACGTGCGACACATGCCCCATGGTCGTTCCCATTAGCAAGATTACCGGCTCCCGATAGCCCTGACCGGGAGGAGAAGTTCCGCATAACTTAATAGTTTGACGTGGAGAGGTCAATAGTTAATCGTGTCGCCGGGCGGGTTAAAACCGGCCAATTTTCTATCATCTTCTATCATTGGTGTCCGGTTAACGGTTTTTGAATATGACGTAATCCTTTATGTTTCAGTAGGTTAGGCTGAGAATTGCGTTTTTTCGATTTCAACTCGGTACAGCATTCAGGCCATAATCCTCCCTTTT
>JAAYCU010000065.1 GCA_012729595.1 Phycisphaerales bacterium | reverse complement strand
TTTTGCTCAGCCTCAAACCGCGAAAGGTCGCCCCAATAAACTCGGCCAGTTCCATCCTGGGCGATCAGCGTGCCTCGGGTCGAGGGGCTCTCGCAACCCGTGATTTCCAGCTGCGCGAAGGAAGCATCGGGCAGGATATCCACGACGTCGTCAATGGCCCACGGCGGCCCCGCAGACCGGAAGGTACGCCAACCAATCTTGCGGATAGCCCCGCCGGGGAGGCCGAAGAACAGGTCAGACCAGTTCGAAGATCCACGGCACACCCGCAACCTCAGCGAGGTGGAATCACACTCGAAAACCGCCGTTGGGGATGTATTCGACGGTACATCGGGGGCGCCGACTATAATACTGCCGGAGGCGGTATGGCTGCCCACTTCGGTTGTCACGGTTAATCCGACAGCATATGTACCCGCCGCCCAGTAAACGTGACTGGGATTCCGATCGGTGCTGGTAATGCCATCACCAAAGTCCCACCGCCAATCCGTGATGGCCGCGGAGCCCGGGGTCGAAGTGTCCGTAAAACTCACCGTCAAAGGCGCGCTTCCGCTGGTCGGACTGGCTGTGTAAGAAGCAACAGGCCGTACAAGCGGCGGCATTACCGTCACAGTCGTAGTTGCGGTATCGCTGCCGACGGACGTTGTCACCCTCAAGCAGACTGTGTATGTGCCGGCGGAGCTGAAGACATGCGCCGGTTTCCGTTGCGTACTGGTACTTCCATCGCCGAACTCCCAGAGCCAGGCGCCGATAGGGGCGGTGCCCGCCGTCGAGGTGTCGCTGAAAACAACCGATAGAGGGGCTATCCCGGCGGCAGGTGAGGCAGTAAAAGACGCCACAGGCGCGACGACCCTCGGCGCGGTCCCAATCTGGGACCCCAGGCCCCCGATCGCCTCAATCAAAGGAGCGAGGGCATGGTCAGGGACCCACACCACGAGCGCAGCTGCTTCGTCGGAGGTTAACCCGTGCACCTCTCGAAAGTGCTCACAGAATGCCTCCCAGTTCTCGAAAGGACGGGCCGTCCAGCTTTGCCAACCAGTGGAAGAATCGCCGTCGTTTCCGCAATGATAGATACACGACGCGGGATATGCACCATACCCCACTGATGTGCCTCGAAAGACCGTGCCCGCTTGAAACACATAGCCCCCAAAATCGAGTTTGTCGATTTGTTGGGTGGTAAATTCCTGGATTACGGGCCAGGTTCCCGTCAACGAACCGGAATGCAAAATGAAAAACCAGCGTTCTGCTAACAATTCGAAAACATGACCTCTGCAATAATAGTAAACAGCATTATCGCCGCTCCTTTTGAAGAACGACCCTTCTGTGGGGGGCCATGCTGCAGCGAGGGCGTTTGTGCTTGTGTACCATCCGTTCAGAGCAAAAGTCGGGTAACCATCCATCGGCTCCGGCTTGACAGCCATCCCGTTTTTGGTAAGTCGGAAATGCAGGTGAGTCCCTTCGTGCGCGCTGCAGTATTTGCCACAGGCCCATCCTGAATTCCCACAAAGGCCCACTTGCGTCCCTTGAGGAGTGACCTGCCCGCTCGCCACAGAGATCTCGTCGAGGTGGCCGTAAAGGGAGACATAGCCCCCCCCATGGTCAACTTGTACCTGCAGACCGTAACCGCCCCGTCCGCAGGTGTTTTCCCGCGTCCCGCCAACATAGGCCACCGTGCCGGCCGCGCAAGCAAGGATGGGTTGCCGCCATGCGTCACAACCGGCTCCTGTAAAATCCAGCGCAAACTCGTCCGGGGTCCCGATCTTATGGGTATAGCCTCCTGCGTAACCTTGTGTAACGGTCCATGATTGATTTGCAGGGTATGGCAGTTTGAGCATTACCGATACGGCTTTCGTTTGGTCGAAAGCGATATGCTCCGCATCGCGGTATTCCAGGTGCGTCATTAGCGCTTCGAAGGCAGACCCGGCGCCAATGAGTGCATCATCCTGCAGGACCTCTCCCACAGACAAAGCATCGTCAAGCAGGAAATGGGACTTTCGGTCCGCTGCTACAGACACCACTTCTGGGAGCTCGTCGGTGTTCTCTTGGTCAAGGGCGAATATCAGGTCGCCTGTAGGGGTCCATGCTACCGAGCTGGACATCCCCCGGACACCCGTCGAGACCAAGGGACGGTCCTCCCAAGGCATCCCGAGCGTTATCGTATGGAGATCGCCCCAGCGAACTGCCGCGATTTCGTCCAGTAACGGTGATAGTCGGGCGCCGAAAAGTTGGACGCCATTTAGCACACAATATTGACCAGAGACCAAGTCGAGCAAGTGCAGGCGCCCGTCTGGATAACCATCCTTATCCAGTAAGCGAATTAGGACGATGCCTTGTTCGACATCCAAAACATTGTCGATGTCGGTCTCAAACTGCAGGGACAGGAGTTGGCCCCCGCTGGATTTTTCAAATACCGTCAGAAGTCGTCCGCCGGCAGCCACCAGGATCTGGTTGCCCTCGACGTCCTGGGGTAGTACTGGGATTTCCCCGGCGACTGTCCAAACGTCTTCTGCGACATTCTCGAAGGTATTCTCGTTTGATTCGCTGTCAATATCGTTGGTGCTCACAACCTCAACGGGCCCGATCGCGACTTCCATGCAATCATTGGGAAGCATATCGGGACTTGGAATGTCTATCCCGGCCGGGCATCCCGCGAGAATGAAGCAAATCGCTGCGATACAAGTTGCGTTTCTGTTTCTCATAGAGACCATCTCCTTTGCTGGAAAGGATCCAGCATCCGAAAGCGAACCTTGCCTTTGTCATGCAAATTTGCGATGCGCTCATATATGACGGGCTGGATTCGTTCCCAAACATCCGGTGCCACGTCGCAAAATTTGAACCTCCAAGAGGCAAAAATCCGAATTTCGGGTTCCGGTACCATGACTCCGGTCCCCGCAATAATCTGATCCATAATTTCCTTGGCGCTCGAATCGCCCAAGGTGAAAAACATCTCCACGACTTGTTCATTCACGACTTGTTCCTTCACCTTCTTGAGTACTCCTAGCTGTTGAAGCAACCCAGGTGCGCGCGCGCACTTCTACGCCGAGACTCGCGCGATGATTCGGCTGTCTTGGAAAATGCGCGTTTGGTGGGGACTCGAAGTCCGCATGACCTATAAGGCCACCGCCGGTTGGGCTTCCGACGCACCGGATTCAACTTTCAAAGAGCTGTCTTAGCGGGCAACTTCCATGCCAAGTTGTTCTTGGCCCTGTCGCGCCTCAGATAACCCACATTGCGTTTTTTGCCAGCAGTCAGATTTCGTTGCGCTATTCCGCCCTTTGCACTTTGGCCTGTTCGGCCCGAAACGGGCACTTGCCCTTTCCCGAATTGGCTAGTTGAGGGCGCAAGAAATCAAGGAATAAGGGAAATGTATCGGAATCAAGAGAGACTCTTTGTTCTTTGTTCCAAGTTTTCCGAGTTGTAGGTGCAAGTCACTGCGGTGAGTTGGCACAGCAGGCCAACCGCCTGCGGCTGTGTGTTGTCTTTTGATATCGACAAGCTGCATCATGGTTGGCAGCGAAGGGATAGTCTCGTGAAGCGCGTCCGTGGGCACGGATTCGCTATTCGTGATGCTTGGTATGAGACTTGAAGTATCTCAAACGCTTCCAAGGAATCCCTGGAGCGAGCTCCCGGATTCGAATACTAAGTGCACAGGTTGAGGGCAAAGCCTTTTCCCGTCGGAGCCGTATCGTGAGCAAGAACTCGATGGGCTCGTCCTGAGCCGTCGCGTTCTCTTGCCAGAATTCTTCCGACTATTCTCCTATCTGCCCAATCCCTTGAACCTCACAGGGTAAGTATCCCTCCGTCCTTTTGAGCCGCGAAAAATCAGGCTTCCTTTGCGCGGCGGTGTAGAAGTGCAGAGGGTGGTGGTTCAAACGTGTAGCGTCCGCTGCGGCGGTGGGTTTGTGGCGGGATGGCTACTGTGTTGAGGGGGTTGTCGCGTTTGTCGGTCCTGGTGCGGGCGTTCGGCTGTGTATTGATTCACTTCATGCATATGCGGGAATGT
>JAAYCU010000064.1 GCA_012729595.1 Phycisphaerales bacterium | reverse complement strand
GGAATTCGGGAAAGTCCGTGTACTGGAGATTGATGGCCAGCCGTTGTTCGTGGGCAAGGATGTAACCGACATTTTAGGCTACGGCAACGGCAGCCGGGATATCAACCGCCATGTGGATGCCGAGGATCGCCGGAACTACCGAAACGGTACTTCCGAAATCAATAACCGCGGCATTACCATCATCAGTGAATCCGGCCTGTACGCCCTGATTCTTTCCAGCAAACTCCCCTCTGCCAAACGGTTTAAGCGCTGGGTCACTTCCGAAGTGCTCCCCACTATCCGCAAGCACGGAGCCTATCTTACAGACGCTGTGCTGGAGGATGCCATCAAAAGTCAGGAGTTCGCTTTCGAGCTTCTGTGCAAGCTGCAGGTCGAAAAGGGCAAAACCGCTGCCCTGCTGGAACAGGTGGAGGCTCTTGTACCCAAGGCTCGCTACTGCGACACCGTTCTCATGAGCGGCGGCGTGGTACCGGTCAGCATCATCGCCAAGGATTATGGCATGAGTGCAATGGAGTTCAATCGTCTGTTGCACCATCTCGGCATCCAATTCAAACTCGGCGGAGCGTGGCTGCTTTACAGCCGTTATCAAAATAAGGGTTACACCAAATCCCGTACGTTCTGTATTCCCGACGGCATCGGCATCGTTCACACCTACTGGACACAGAAGGGGCGGCTGTTTCTGTATGACTTCCTGTGCGGCTGCGGGATTCACCCTCTGGATGAATATGACGGCGATTTTGAGGAGGCTTCGCCCTACACGTTACGGATGTGCACCAGCCCCATGTGATGGGCGATGCCGTGGAGGTGGATGTGCAGGCGCTTCGGGAAGATATTCTCCGGCACTGTATCTATCCCACCCACATTGATGCTGTGCAGAAATCCGGACAGGAGGTGTCCTTCACGCCGGAGCAATGGAATGGTCTGGAGACCATCGATCGTGACCAAATTCGAAGCTGGACGCGCCGCTTTGAACCGTGGGCATACAGCACAGTTCTACGGCATTTGGATACCGTCAGGGATGAACACGAACAGTCCGGCAAGGCGGTCGCGCCGGAGGAGCTGCTTTTTGCCATGAACGCTGCCTACATGGAGAGTGCGGAAAATCCACAGCCGGGCATGCTCCGCATCCCTCTTGTCACCGCACGGGATATGCTGGCAAACAGTGATGCGGCGGTGTTTCGTCTGTTGCCGGAGGGTGCAAAGCAGCTTTCACCCCTCGACGCCATGCAGGGCCGCGGTGGGCTGTGGTATCAGCAGTATCGGGAGTTTGCCATCAGAAGAGAGGACGCTTCCGGTCTTGACCGCTGGGCGAATCGCATTGTTGAGGCCGCTGTGAAGCCTGCGCCGGAGCGGGATACCGAAAAATCCAATGCAAGGGAGGAGCGGTAATGGACGAGAAACGCACAATTGACGGATATGCCGTTCTGCATGCCATCCGGATTGACGGCGCAGAGCAAATCGTGGCCGAAAAGGACAGCCACTACCGGCTGTATCGCGGGGAACGGGTGTCCATTCTCGGCATTGAAGAGTATACAACAGTTTTTGAGAACAGCGATTATCTGAAAGCCATGCGGGAGTTCACCCGCAGAATCAATGGTGCATTAGACAATTTGGGCCTTGATCGTATCTATCGCGGCTCGCCCCTTGTGGATTATCCGCTCAGTGCGGAGGACTGCGTTCCGGGTGGCATGGACGCCGACCTTACGGGCAAGGTGGTGGCGGTCAAAACGGAGGTTCTTTCGCCCGAATACCGGGCTTGCTCTCATCAGCTCATGCTGGCGACGGGCGGCTTTGGCTGTTCACCGAACGCCCGAGGGCAGTCGGTCTTTGCCAAAAACCTCTATTCCGGAGAAGAAAACCGCTGGAGCCGTTCCGACATACTCGGTGTGGTCGAAGAGAATGCGCTTCCCGATTGGGCAAAAGAAAAGCTCGCTAAGCTGCGGGAGCCTGCCCCACGGGAGTCGGTCTTGGGGAAAATCCGAGCTGGAAAATCTCAGCTCGATGAGGAGAACAGAGCCCCTAAGTCCCATAAATCCGAGCCGGAGCGGTAATGCTTCAGCTTTCACTTTTGAAGGAGGAAACCTACATGAACCCTATCGATCCCAATTTTACAAGCGCCACCATCATCCACGGCGATCTGCTCCACATCCTGCCGCATTTCCCGGATGGATTATTCGGCGGCATCCTCACCGACCCGCCCTACGCATCCGGCGCAGCGGATCAAAATGCTCGCCAAAAGTCCACTGCTGCCAAGTATTCCGGCATTAAGGGCAAGAATCCCTTCCCCGATTTTGAGGGTGACGCCAAAGATCAGCGTATGGAGTTTGAGGATGATTACGAAACCCCCGCCAATGAGGAAGGTTATCTCTCCCCGGAAGAGGACGACCTGACCGGCTCGGAGGACACAGAGTGACGGCAAAAAGAAGCAAGGCCGCGGCCTTCGCCATGTTGATGGCGGGGGCTTTTTGCGCGGGCGCATGGCTGCTCATCTCGCCCATATTTGAAAAACAACGGATGCTTGACCGGCAGGCCGAGCTTTTGGACAGCATTTCAAACGGCAGCGGCGT
>JAAYCU010000063.1 GCA_012729595.1 Phycisphaerales bacterium | reverse complement strand
AGATGGGGATGGTCGAACTTAGGGGGATGGCCCCATTAAGCATACGCTGGGCAGCTCCGGCAAGTCGCAAATACCAATCGCCTGGCAACCCTTCGTATGTAACCCAATGATCGGTTACCGGATGAACCTCGGAAACCTTGAAAATAGCGGTGCTTTCGTCCACCTCGTCGAACATGGCCAAGAACAGCATAGTCGCCCCGGCCAGCTTGGTGGAATATACCTGATCCCAGAGATGACTGCCGTTACGCCGCGAAAAATTTGACGTGCCCGGTGGCAATTCCATCAGGTTATCCCAACTGAAACCCGGCCAAACCACGGGCAGATAACCTATGCCGAGGCTGTTGCATTCGTTCATATCCGGAACTATGAAGTTGGTTCGATAGGAGTTGATCTCAGCGGTGGTCCGATAGGCCCCCACCGTCCACGGAGTGATGATGTCAAAGCTGCGATACACGCTCGCCCAAGCCGGATCGGTCTTGGAGCCGATGGTTAACGTTCGCCATCCGCGGTCCACCCCCCCGATTAAGGTCTGCCCGCCACCGTAGTTTTTCAGGAAATCAATAATCTGCGTAGCGATCGCCGGTGTGCCGGGATTACCTTGCAAACCCAGCCCCCACACAATTACCACTGGTTTACCGTCATGATATAGGTAGCACGGGTCGTTGAGGATATCCAGCGTCTCGACCAGGTATTGCCAGTCCGCGGCGATCACCGAAGCCATGGTCGACTCCGTCGCCCCGCTCACGTCATACTCAATCGCGAAAATCCGCCCATACGTATTGGCGGCCGCTCGAACATTCTCCAAGACCGCGTTGCGATGCGCCAAACGGGCCGGGCTGCTCAATTCGTTGACAAATCTCTGAAGAAAGATTCCGTCGATACCCGCATCCTTCATCCATTTGAAATGCCGGGCTACGGTTTTCGGGTTGCGCGAACTGAACAGGACCGCCGGGCTGCCGTCGGTCAATTGGACGTTAGGCGCAAGGTATAACTCATCCTCGTCGAACCCGGACATGTCCGGCCACATATCCACATTATAAAGCCCAGGACCGATATTGTCCGAAGTCTTGCTCCAGTGAAACCAGCCGACTTGTGGATCATTGCCATCACCGGGAGCACCGAACCAGCCCTGATAACCCGTAACTACCTTGCCGTGGAGAGTAGAGGCATCCACAACCGGGACAGAACCAAAGGACGGCTGAACAACCAGGAATACGACGACGGGACATAGTGAACGAAGAAACATTCCAGCTCTCCCTCACGGCCCCCGGCGAACCTGCTAAGTGACACTATGCGATACACCGCGATGGCCGTGAAACCTCCACCAATTATATGCTGCCGCCGGACTCGGTACCTGATCGAATATGCGCGAATCGGTCTCCCGACCCTCCCCACCAGGCAGAACCCATCCCACGATTCACAATAACCCGAATACCAGCATTTATATGATCTCCATCTAATAATACCATAAAGCCACAAGCAGGCCAATGTTTATAATACACTTTATATCGTGATGGAGTCACGGCTACGCGGGACATGTAGTGAGCCACAACACCAGCTACTACTAATGTAACACTCTATTAACAATGAAGATAGCAAGCGATGGCAGGCATGCGAGTTATATGGACAAGCTGGTAAGGGCCCGAGAAGTTTGTTACCGAAACCACCACCATTCGACCTGGGGATCGGTCGAATGGTATACCGAGATCCATGAAATCACGGAGCAGGGATCGCCCAACTTACCCTATCCCGGGCAATGGCCAAACTGTACCGCTCCGTTGATAAAACGCAATCGTCAGGCGATGCGACAACGCTGGTCGGCGTTTTGGCAGGAATCACGATCCGCCAGACTCCTGCTTCCACTGTTCCAGGAGTTGACGTACCTTTGCCTCGTCGTAGTCATTGGGACGAGGGGTATCCTGATTTTCGTTCAGTTCCTCACAGGTTGGCGATCGCGATGGGACGCCGTTTTCGGGCACCTCCAAACCGGCAACCCATGTAATCGCATTGAGCACAACCTTACGGAAGTTGTCGTTGGCCCAGTTATAATGCCAGTGCCCGCCGGTAAACCCAAACCCCCGGCCTCCGTCCGGTCGCACGTATGCCCAGCTCATGTGTTCCGGTTGCCCCATGTTCGCCTTGACCGCCGCCGTACCACTACGACAGTGCTCATCGACCATGCGGGTTTCGTCCGGTGGGATGGCCGTCAGGATCGGGGTGACTCCTTTCATATCGGATGGGAAACGCATGTGGTAGTACCATTCATCCTCGATGGCGAAAGGCTGGAGACCACGGGCGATCGGGTGATCCGGAAATGCATTGAACTGTGCGGTCCAGAACGGATTAACCGAATACCAAGTCTCGAAATATCCGCCGATTGCATCGGTCAGCAGTCCGCCTGGCCGGCCTTTCAGTGCCTCGACGGCATAATGCAGCATGACGATGCCCGTACCCCGTTGAATAAGCTTCTCCAACGTATCGAGATGGGCATGAAAGGGATGCCCGGCGGCGCCATCGGATAATACCACAACGGTATCGGCGTTATCGAACGCGGTCGGATCCTTGGGGTAACCGCCGAGATACACCACCGCATGAGTACCCGGGACGTTCTCGTTGATCATATTGGCCAGCATGACGCAGGCGGCACCATGGGCATGGGCCATGTATCCGTGGCTTCCCGCCCCGGCCACGAAAACGATTTTCTTCTTATCTTCCATGGGTAAGCGCTTCAGGCGAATATCCCGGACCTGAACCTTCATCGGCGGCCCCTTGTGGAGTTGGATAGCCAGCAAGCCGCTGCGTCGCCGCATCTCCTGGTCCTGGTCCTCGGCGTCGATCATGACATGTCCGTTGATCTTGTGGATAATACGATAGCCGCGAACGATGATTTCGTAATCGTTCCAGTCATTTTTGTTAATCAGAGCACCGAGCTCATCATTGTCGCCGACCCGGCCAACCTCCTGGGGTTGAAGACCAGCACCGATGACCGTCTTTTGTCCGCGCCACGCGAGCATGACACGGTAACGTTCGCCGAAAAGCGACCCGGAGTATCGTTCGGCCGCGTCGAAATCCGCCTGATATCCGCCGATAACCCAACGGCCCCACTCCTCGGGGTTCTCGAAGCTACGGTACTGCATGCCGCTGTTGCCGCTGAACATCCGGTAACTGAACCGTAGCGCGAAATCGTCAACTTCGCCATGCCGCCAGATCAGAAACTGGTTGTTTTCAAGCGGTGGGCCGTCCTCGGTGGTTTCTCCGATGATCGTACAGTCATCGGCTTTCCAATAGGCCGGATTTCCATCCCAACCATCCAGCGTATTATTAAAAATGGGCACGAAACCCCGTTCGTCGCCGATAGCCATGGAATAACC
Source organism: Phycisphaerales bacterium (assembly GCA_012729595.1). Lineage (GTDB taxonomy): Bacteria > Planctomycetota > Phycisphaerae > UBA1845 > PWPN01 > JAAYCU01. The sequence continues at coordinate 13,048 of JAAYCU010000063.1, read as the reverse complement.
CAGCATGCCGACGCCCAAATATGCCGTGATGGCCAGGGCAAGTATTTTATGAGTCATGGATCACCTTCCGCTCTAAAAACACCCTTATTCAGAATCGCCCACTTGGGCTCCATGGTAGACGTATCGATCCGTTGTGACAATACGCGACTGTCCAAACGACATACCACACCAGAGACCGTCGAAACCCTTTGGTGTTACAAACATTCTTCAACGCGCGACTCAAGTTTTGCATTTTCCGTCATCATCTCATCCCAGGTAACCACCCGACCTTTATAGGCGGCCGTTCGGCCGAGCACCCCGGTCAAAGTGGAGATCGTACTAACCTCCGCGTTGTTCAGGTATTCGCCGCTATGCAGGCTCTCGGCAAAGGCTTTGATGTTATTCCGGGCGCCCTGCGCGAAGGTGTCAGACTCTTTCCCGCCCGGCCAGGGTTGCTCGCCCTCGATGTGCACGATGCCGGTGTAATTGGTGAACACCGTTCCCTTGTCGCCATAAATGCGCGTGTGCAATTCGCCTCTGCTCTTAATGAATTGTGTCGAGTAGAAACTAACCAATATGTCGTTGGGATAAGTATAGGCCACCACGTAGTGATCCCAAGTATCGCCCAACCCTTTGCGGGACTTTTGTCCGCCATCACCCCAGGCTTTCACCGGGTGGGATTGCAGCAGCCAGTTGGCTACGTCCAGAACGTGGACGTTTTGCTCCACAATAATGTCCCCGGATAAACCAACGTCGAACAGCCAGTTCCGCAGCCGAGTCTCCTTGGTCGGGTTCTTGGGGTCCGCGGATATGGGCAACATATCAGCATCATAATTGACATGCCCGCAAATGGAACGTCCGATCTCTCCGTCGGACACGCGCTTCGCGGCCTCTTGGAATAGCGGCATAGCCCGCGTTTGAAAGTCGACCAGAAAGCTCAACTTGCCCTTGGCTTTCTCGCCGGCCGCCAGAATAGTCCGACAACCGGGCACATCCGTAGCCACCGGCTTGGCCAGAAAAACATGCTTTCCCGCCTCCACGGCGGCCATGGACTGCTCCGGGTGGCAATACGGCGGGCTCTCGATAACCACTGCGTCAAGATTCGAGGCGACCAATTCTTTGTAGGATTCCAGCCCGAGGTAACACCGCTTGGGGTCCACCCTTAGATTTTCCTGACCGCTTTTGAGCTGGTCCGCGAATACGTCCGCCAAGGAAACGATTTGATAGCCACCATGATCATTGAACAACCTGCTGATCCAGTTTGCTCGGCGGCCGGTCCCGACAATCCCGATTTCAATTTTCGAGTTGGCCGCGGTTCCGGCGACCGCCCGTGCTCGCACGATGGAGAAAGCCGCTGCCGCCGCCGCGCTTTGCCCCAGAAACTGTCGCCTACCGATGGTCGTGTTTTTAACGCTCATGTGTTGCTCCTTATTAAGCCGTCTTTGTGTACCGCGTTTTATAACCGATATCAGGGACAGTTCGCAACAAAAATAGCGTCGCCCCCCTTCACGAGTCCGCCCGACCTGTCCGGACGAAACTTGCGAGGGTGGAACGATGTTTTAATCTCTCGGAGGCCGCCGGGGATGTTCGTTGGGCGTTGCATGACTAGCGCTGCACCAACCCAAATTCGGACAGGACGCGCAAAACCAATTCCATCGGCAGACCAACCACGTTGGTCCGACTGCCCTCGATGCGGGTTACGAACATGTCGGCCGACTCCTGGATCGCGTAGGCCCCGGCCTTGCCCTGCCACTCGCCGCCAGCCAAGTATGCATCCAATTCAATGTCGGTCATACGTCGCATGGTTATTCGGGTAACCGCATGGTCAATGCGTCGGCGCTCTCCCGATTGATCAAGCAATGACACCCCGGTAATTACTTCATGGGTTGTGCCGGTCAGGGTCCGTAATATCCGTCGGGCATCGTCGACATCCATCGGTTTCCCGTAGATACGACCGTCCAGAGCGACGATCGTATCGGCCGCCAGGATCACCCGATCAGGCCGCAGGTCGGCCACGGCGCGGGCCTTATAATAACTGGCTGCCAGGGCGTACTCCGCCGGACCGAACGGCCAGGCACTCGCTACCGGCTCCTCGTGTTGCGAGGGGACGACCTCAAAAACGATGCCCGCCTCCGCCAGCAGCTTGGCCCGCCGCGGCGACTGAGAGGCGAGGATAATCGGTTGACGCATGCGTACTCCCTATAATACGGCTAATACGGCACAACAATGACGGTCTGTTTGTACTCGGAATGACCTATTTCTTCCAGAGGGTTCACCGCTCGGCCAGCTTCGCGCCACGATACTTGGCGATATCTCGTTGAGGAAGCTAAGCCGATGCGGCTTGACCCAAAGTAAGGGTTATAATAAACCGGAGCTTATGAATTGGCGGAAACCAGACGGCCGACAACAGCCACCAGCAATCGGGGCGGTAATTTTCGATATGGACGGGACTTTGACCCGGCCATACCTCGACTTCGATTTGATCCGTGCGGAAATTGGGTTGCCGAATGAACCGCGCACCCCGGTTCTGGAAGCCCTGACGAACATGACGGCCGTTCAGCGAGCCCGGGCCGAAAACATTCTGGATCAGTATGAAACCGAGGCCGCTCTGGCCAGCGAGCTTCAAGATGGGGCTTGCGAGGTGCTGTCCACCTTGCGTCGGGCATCGATCCCGCTTGGCCTGTTGACGTGTAACAGCCGACGTTGCGTGGAGATCGTACTCGATCGACACGGTTTGCGTTTCGACTGCATTTATGCCCGCGAGGACGGACCAATAAAGCCCTCGCCGGTGCCGATACAAGTAATATGCCGACAATTCGGCGCCTCCCCCACCGCTTCTTGGATGGTCGGCGACTACCTTTTCGACGTGCAGGCCGGCCGCCAAGCCGGTGCCACAACCGTGCTTATGGTCGGCGATGCGCCAATGCCCGCCTATGCGGACCAGGCCCACCATGTTGTCCGGCGACTGCACGAATTATTGACGCTCTTGGCTATCAACTCGTCAGGGTCTTCATGAACCTGCCGAGTTGCTGGTCGGCAACTATCTGCTCTGCGGTAGCCGGCACCGAGGCAATGCTTCAGGCCATCGCTTTCAAGACCCGCATGGCCTTGTTAGCGTCGGTTGTTCGGTCGAAGGCCATATGGACCACGCACCGCCGCCCCATGGCCGCCGCCGATAAGCCCCGCAAATTCACGCCCGCGTCGGCCAGAACTCGGGTCAATCGAGCTCCCAGACCGGGCCGGTCGGCACATTCCAGACGTAGCGAATGTAGAGAGGAAGTCTTGGCAAAGCCGGCTTTGCGAGCGGCTCTAATACGCACCGCCCCTTCAATCGGAGTGACAAAAACCACGCCGGTTCCCGGTTTGCTGGCTTCGCGACGGGCGATCACAAAGTGTAAGTTGACCTTGCTTGTAGCCAGCGTTTCCAGCTTTTCCGCCAGCCCGCCAGGACGATCAACAAGGGAAGTCGCCCAAACATCTTCACGGGTTATCCGCATTTTCATGATAGGCCCTTTCCTGAAAGAGAGGCCCCCCTTGAATAACAGTCTGATAAGTGACCGGTGTTACTGTCAAGGAAAAAATGGGGTAATTCAGCTGATTCTACTTTCTGAGGGTTAAGTATGATAAAGATTTCGATAAGATTGCTTACAAGGACCGGCCAGGCTCGGGGATACAGAATCGCAAGACTATATGCCGTGCATAGCCTAAAAAATGAATTAATAACGACATATTCCGCATGTGCAAACCCAGTAGCCAAGCCTTATCATCCATAAGTTCTTTATATATATATTCTTATACGAATAGAAGTTGCTGTGGCGCTATATTGACATGAGTATCTTCAGACAACCTGTAACACTCTGTAACGGCCAGGCCGACCAGGCCAATAGAGTTCATCAAGGCGACCTGGACTTGTGGGGGAACCCCTGGACACCAAAACAATAGCGAAAACAAGTTAAATGATAGACCTTGGCAACCGAAGAGATATAATGTAAGGGTCCGGGGTTTTTAACAGCATTCGTGACCGACACAACCTTGGATCAAAAAAGATCTTCCACTCGCTGCGGCACCCTTGACCGCGCCAATCTGTACGGGGTGCCGCACGCCTTTTTAACACTCCGACCATCGCTGTGAAATTTAGAAATTTCACAGGCTTGGTCGCGTTACGGATAGAGGACTCTGATACTGTATCAGAATCCCGACGGGGGGGGGCCGGCGATGGTATCGAATTGCTGAGTAGCGCTGACGTCTCCGCTACAGACCAGCTCGATGTCCCGCCGCAGGGTGGGCATATTCACATTGATGAAGCGATGAGCCACACGCGCCTTGCGTTCGTTGGCTACGGCCTGTTGCAGGAACAGGTGGCCGACCAGGACAAGGATAGCGGCATCAACCAGTTTGCGGCCAGCCAGATCCATGTATTCGGCGCCCTGCTGTTTGATAAAAGCGATACCCTTGAGAACCAGTTCCCGGCCCTCGACCAATTGTTGCTTGAGAGACTGCAATTCCGGATTGTCGTAGTTGATCTGCTCGAAATCGATAACATATTTTTCGAAGGCCCCGGAACAGACCCCGCGGACGGCGGCCACGACCTGCAACTGGCTGGTGCCTTCGTAAATCGTGGTGATTCGGGCGTCGCGCAGATAGCGCTCAACCGGGTAATCGGTCATATAGCCCGACCCGCCAAGTACCTGCAAGGCCTCGTTGGTCACCCGCACGGACATTTCCGAGGCATAGTATTTGCTCATCGGCGTGAGCATACCGTTCAGGCGTTTCCAGGTTCTTGAATTGGCCCGGCGTTCTTTCAGTTCCTCCGGATCGGTCGGCTTGTTGAATTCCATGACCCGCAGGTTGTTGTTTTCCAGGTCGCAAATCCGGCTGGTTTCGTAGGTCAGCGCCCGGGCGGCTTCGATGGCGACTTTCATATCCACGAGCAGCTCGGCGACGGCCGGCAGGCGCTCGATGGCCATCCCGAATTGCTTGCGGGTATGGGCGTACTGTCGGGCCACGCGATAGGCGGCCTCGGCGATGCCCAGCGACTGGCCGGCAATGCCCACCCGAGCACCGTTCATCAGGCTCATGACATAGGTTATCAGGCCTCGCTGGCGCTCGCCGATCAGCTTGGCCGGCGTGTCGTCGTATACCAGTTCGCAGGTCGGCGAGCCGTGAATGCCCAGCTTGTGTTCCAGGTGACGCACGCGAATGCGCGGACCACGCTCGCAGAGGAACAGGCTCAGGCCGCGTCCGTCCTTGATCTCCGGTTCGCTACGGGCCAGGGTCAACAGAATATCGCCGCATCCGTTGGTGATGAAGCGTTTGACGCCCGTAAGCCGCCATTGCCCGTCGGTATCCTGCCAGGCCCGCAGACCCACGGCCTGCAGATCGCTGCCGGCGTCCGGCTCGGTCAGGGCCATGGCCCCGGTGGATCCGTCCACGGCGAACTTGGGCAGATATTCCTTCTTGATCTCATCGCTGGCGAAGGCGTAGATGGTCTCGGCCACGCCTTGCAACCCGAAAAGGTTCATCAGGGAAGCGTCGGCCCGGCTGATGATCTCGATGGCCATCGTGTAAATCAGATTGGGGCAATTCAGCCCGCCGTACTCGCGGGGAAGAGTGAAACCCATCAGGTCGGCCTGGGCAAGCACCTTGAGGTTCTTAGCCACCCCTTCGCTGAGTCGGACGGTGCCATCCTCATTGAGGGTATTGCCTTCCAGATCGACTTCTTCAGCGCGAGGGGCGATATGGTTACCGGCCACGTCGCCGACGATCGTCATGATCCGCCGATAGTTGTCGATCGCATCGGCCGCGTCGCACGGGGCGTATTCGTTGCCCGCGCCGGCGGTTCGCGTGAAGTTGTCCTCCTGAGCGGCGGCCACCTCGGCGAGGTTCATATGCTCGAAAAGGAACTGGATATCCTCGTTGTCGTTGAAGAAATTCGCCATAATCGTTTTCCAGAGTAATCGGCCTTACCCAACGCCTCGCGCTGCCCGCGGGTCGTGGAAGACGGCCGCGGCTTTACTTCGCTCGTTCCTTGATCGCCTTGATCATCAGGGGGATGACCTTTTGCAGGTCGCCGACGATCCCGTAATGGGCGACGCCGAAGATCGGCGCGTCCTTGTCCCAGTTGATGGCCACGATTTTGGCCGACTCCTCCATGCCCGCCCTATGCTGCACCGCTCCGCTGATTCCGCAGGCGATATACAGAGCCGGGCGTACCGTAGTACCGGTCTGCCCGACTTGGTGGTCCTTGCTGATAAAGCCGGCGTCCACCGCGGCCCGGGAAGCTCCCACGGCCCCGCCGATCGCCCCGGCCAGGTCATGAATCAACTGGAACGAAGCTTTGTCGCCTACCCCGCCACCACCGGCCACGATGGTCCGGGCGGCCTTAAGATTCACCTTGCGCTCCTCACGGTGCCGCTCGATGAGTTTGACGGCCGCGTCGAAATCGTTGAAGGCGATTTTTTCGTCGATGATCTCGCCGGTGCGCTTGGGGTCGCCCTCGCCGAGACGCATGACGCCTTCACGGACGGTTGCCATCTGCGGCCAGCGGTCGTAATTGATAATCGTGGCGATGATGTTGCCGCCGAAAGCCGGGCGAATCTGCAATAGCAGGTTCTTGTGGATCTGTTTGCTTTTGGGGTCCGTATAATCGCCGATTTCCAGATCGGTGCAATCGGCGGTCAGACCGGCCTTCATCTCTGACGCCACCCGCGGGGCTAGATCGCGACCGAGAGGCGTGGCCCCGTAGATCACGATCTGCGGTTTGTGCTTGGCAATCAGTTGGCACATAAGCCGGGCGTAGGGGCCGGTACGATAAAATTCCAGTTGGGTATCGTGGACGTGATACACCTTGTCCGCCCCGTGGGCGATCAGGCGATAGGCCAACTCGCGCACGTTCCAGCCGGCCAGAACGGCGGACATTCCCACGCCGAGCCGGTCGGCCAGTTCGCGGGCCTTGCCGCACAGTTCCAGAGAAACCTCGTTGAGGCTCTCGTCTTCCTGCTCGGCGAATACCCAGACTTCACCTTGACGATTGGGTTCGATCATTGAGTAGCTCTCAGCTTTCAGTGGTCAGCAATCAGCTTTCAGTTATCAGCGATCAGTTATCAGTTATCAGCGACCAGGAACAACCCTCATCGGGCTGCATACCAAGGTCCGATTGCTGATAGCTGAATGCTGACCGCTTATCCGAGCGTATGGTCCACGATCAATTCGTGGATCATGCGTTTGACACCCTCTTCCGTGGGCGGGATTTCCGAAAACCCTTCCTTCTTCAACACTATGGACTGAATGCGATGTACTTTGGTCGGCGAGCCGGACACGCCACACCAGGCCATATCGGCCTGCAGGTCATCCATCGTCCAGTGCTCCATAAGCAGGCCATCGGCCTTGAGGGCCTCGACCCGGCGGGTACGTTCTTCCATCTGGGCTTTTTCGCCGGCTTCAGGCATCCCGGCGGTTACGTCCTTCGCGACTTCATCGACTACCCGGGCTCGCTTATAGCGCATGATCTTTCGGGCACCCGACGGGCGCGGCTCGTTGGCGGTGTCGATGACCGTCAGCAGTACCGGCAGCCGGGCCTGTAAGACTTCCCATCCGTTACCAACATTACGCCGTAAACGGGCGGTCTTGCCATCGAGATCAACAATCTGCTCAAAATAGGTAATCTGGTGAATGCCGAGTTTTTCCGCCATCTGCGGGCCAACCTGGGCCGTGTCCCCGTCGATGGCTTGTCTTCCACAGAAGACGAAATCGTATTCCCCGATTTTTTTGACGGCCTGGCTTAGGATGTAGCTGGTCGCCAGAGTATCACTACCGGCCGCTCTGCGGTCATTTATCAGAATAGCACGGTCGGCTCCGCGATACAGACATTCGCGCAGAACCTCACAGGCATTGAGCGGCCCCATGGTAAGGACCGTAACCGTCCCGCCAAACCTTGCGCGCAACTCCAAGGCTGCTTCCAGGGCGTTGAGGTCTTCCGGATTAAAGACGGTCGGCAGAGCCGCCCGGTTGACCGTACCATCGTCCTTCATGGCCTGGCCGGTGATATTGGCCGTGTCCGGCACCTGCTTCACACAAACAATGCTATGGTACGCCAAGGTGTATCCTCACTCACGTAGAACCAATGTTCGTTACGGAAAGGCGGAACTTTAATAAACCTACGACCTTCCGTCAAGCATCGGACCCGTCAAACGGCCCACAAGCCCGGCTTACCCGTTTACTGGAAGCCCTTAAATGGGGTAAAAATACCCCGTGAGGAAGTGTCATGGCTTTCTCGCCTACCTCGTAGTGGTGCATTGCAGGGCTCCCGTCGCAGATAATAACTCTTGCCGTAATATGTAAACTGATTTTCGATGAAAATTCCCCCCCACGGGGGTAAAAATGTTATATAATTATGGTGTACAGCCGAAGCGAACGGGTATCCTGCTCTCGCGAGGGCTATGCCGCCCGAGCTTGAGGGCACAAACCTTCAAATCTCGCGGAATCCGGGTTCCCCGGAAACGCAACAATGGCCCATTCGCTTCGGCTTCATTATGCGCTGTGCGGGTGGGGCGGGCTTACTTTCTTATCACTCAGCGTCATTACCCATCAATCACGGAGCATGGGCACGAAACGGACCGGGATAACATGGGTGGTTTCGCGTTTACCCTCGGGGGTCTTGGTGATGACCATAAGGTGTTGAGTCTGTCGGGCGGGGCCGATAGGGGCAACGATTCGGCCGCCCGTCTTGAGTTGTTCCCAAAGGGCCTCAGGCAGTTCCTCGGGGGCGAAGGTGACCATGATGGCATCGAAGGGGGCTTCCTCCGGCCAGCCCCAGAAGCCGTCAGAGCGGCGAACCCGCACATTCGTATACCCCTGTTCCCGCAGAATCCCGGCGGCCTGCTCGGCCAGGGGGGCGATGATTTCCACGGTATACACATGCGGGGTAAGCTGGCCGAGGACCGCGGCCTGGTACCCTGAACCCGTGCCCACCTCCAATACCTTGGATTCCGGGGTTATTTTCATCAATTCCGTCATCAGGGCCACAATATAAGGCTGCGAGATGGTCTGCTCGTGGCCAATGGGCAGGGGGTGGTCAAAATATGCCTGACCAACTCGCTCCGGCGGAACAAACACATGGCGGGGAGCGCTACGCATCGCTTCGAGTACGGCTTTGTCGGTGACCGGGGTACGTCCGTCGCGCGGACGGGCGATCTGGGTTTCGACCATGTGGTGCCGCTCGTTAACGAAATCGGCGGACGCCGGCGGAGATGGAGGAAACCATGGTTCGGCCGGTTGTGTGGCCGGCGCCGTATCGGTCGCCGGTCGGCTGGCTGGCGCTGGTTCGCCGGCCGCCAGGAAGTCCGTTGACTCGGACGGCTCCCCATCACCGGAACAACCCGGCATGTACACGCTTCCCATCATCAGCCCCAGCATAACGTAAGGATATGTCCGTCGCACGTGCATGATCCACCTCATCCGCAAGTTGCCCTCCACTATTTCAACATTAACGGCCTGCCGGGGCAAGTTTTCCAGACAGTTCCGTAAACCATCAGAGAGGCATAGGCCTGGGGATGCATGACCAGAGCGTCGTCAACCAATGGCAAACCGAGCAGAATCAGGCGACGAGTCCCACCCACGCGTAGCCCGGTTATTCAGCGGCACAGGCCGCCGACATTTCCATCGGCTCGGTATCGACCGCGGTAAGCATGCGCAACCAGGTCGCCGGCTGGGTCGGCACGGTATGCAATTGCCACATCTCGCCGACCAGGCTCGGGTAGGACTTATCTATCGGCCCGCCCAACAGGACCACTCCCTTGCGTCCCCGAGTCAGGCCGGAGGCCACTATCGTGCTCAGGGTTTCGACCTGCGCGGCCGGCTCATCCACATGAATCAGGTTCAACACCATGGGCATATTCACCGGATACTCGGCTCGGCCGACCCGTTCCATGATGACCAGCTCCTCAGCTCGCACGTTACAATAAGTTTTTATGATATCCAATTCCGGGCCATGCGGGGCAAAGTAAAGCGCTGGGCCCAGTGGTCGCTGCTTATACACATAGGATCGCGACGCGGACTGAGGGAAGAGATAGACCAGTTCGGTGGTCAATTCGGCCATGATCTTGCGGGCCTCGCCCATCAGCTTGTCGGCCGACAGATTGGCCCGCTCGAAGGCCGCGATGAATTCCTGGGCCAACGTGGTCAGGCAGGTCAACGGCGGATCGCCGGGGAAGAGGGCATCGGCTATCTGGTCGGCGGCCTGGACGATGAGGGACAGAACACGGGCCGAGCCGCTCAGGGGTTGGCCCATGATGCCCGGCACATGATGTACGTTAGCGACGCTCCGGAGCAGTTCCGGCAGATTGAAATGGCGCAAGGCCCAGTCGGCCACCTCGCCGTGATGCGTGCCGATCAGGCGTTTTTCCCAGACCGGATGAATCGAGTCGATCGAGCCGGAAGCGGAGAAAAGGGCTCCGTAATGCTTGGGAAACAGGGTGGCCAGTATGTAGTATCCGAAATCGTGGAGCAGGGCGGCGCTGATCGCCTGCCCCGGCTTTTTCAAGCCCAGCATCTTGGACAGGTGGCCGGCGATACGGGCGGTAGCCACGCTATGCATCCAGAAACATCCGGGATCCCACAGGCCGGCGAGATTGTATTCCAGGGGCCAGAGCGACTCGGCCATTTTGGCGAATTCGCGCATGCCGAGTACTTCGGCCGCCTCATGCACATCGGCCAGGCCGTCGATACTTTTATCGAGATTCATGCGGGCGGCCCGGCTGAGAACGGCGGTCATCATCATCGGATCGCGCACGGCGATTTCCGCGATATGCCTGGCCTCCTGATCGCGGGCGCAGGGGGTGGTAACCGCCTCGTTGATGCTGAAGGTAAAGGCAGGGGGGTATTCCATGTTTCGCATGGCCGCGAGTACTTGCTCCTCGCTCAGTTTTTCCAGACCGGTCGGTAGGCCTGACGTACTGCTGGCGGAGTTCGAGCCCCCGGGCTCGCCGCGAACCTCGTGGCGGCCCTGGGTGGTGCGTACCTTGTCCAGGAACTTATCGATCTCAAAGCCCTTGCGCAGAAACCAGGCCGAGGCCCCGGCCTGAATGGCATCGTATACCTCCTCCTCCCGGCCTGGGTTGGCGAAGATCATTACCGGTATGGTCTGGATCGCGGGTAGTTTTTTCAGTTGGCGAAGGGCTTCGAGGGCCTGCCCCTGCCAGAGCAGGCCGTCCAGTACGATCAACGCGGGGCTATGGCTGCCGGCTTGCTCGAGCACCTCGCGAATCGAGGCGGCCTCGATAACCGTAAATTCCCCCTCATCGAGTACCTGGCCGAGCAGTTTCCGCTCCGCATCACAGGGGTTCGCGATCAGAATCGTGGTCGCCACGGTTGTATCCATCTATACGAAACGACGCGTATTCACCGCACACCCAACCGAGAACCGGGTAAGGCATGGATAACACGTCGAACTAGGTACGACTTCTATGATAGCCCGATGCACAAATTTATACCGGCCGCGGCACTCTACGATCTACGGGTAAACCATGGCTGGGACATCGCGCTTGTGTCGCGGCCTTTAACAAATCATGACCCGGTAGGGACATACTGATAATCGGCAGTCCGTGAAGCTAATTTCAGCTTAAGTCAACACGGGACTAAACCTCGCGAACATAATGGGGATTCTTCCCTACGGTACGAACATTGTCTTAAGAACTGTTCACCATACCGGACCTCTTATCGGGCTCGGTGGTAACAGGTAAACACCCTATCCGTCGGACCTGAGGCTCGGCGCCTGCGCAAAAAACGGGCCACCCACTTATTCGCGGGCGGCCCGGTTTAAGATACATCCCTGGTTATATGCCTCTGACCGCCAGCATGGTCGAATCAAGAGGCGTGTGGTGATAACTTACCGGTTACGTCGCCGTCGGGAAACCCGCATCAGGGTCAGGCCGGTCAGCATCATACCCATTTGGCCGAAGCCCAGAAGGCCACACTTACCGGCCGGGGCATCGTCGTCGTCGTCATCGTCATCGGCATCATCGTCGTCGTCATCGCCGGGCTCGGGGATGGGCTGGCCTGAATCGGGATCGGTGAAGCATTCGCCCGTATCCGGATCGCAGATTTCGTCCTCCGCGCACTCGACGGGCAGGGTCACGCACGCGTCATCGGCGCAGATGTTGATGGTACACAGATCGCCATCCTCGCAATCGGCATCCTCGACGCATTCCACGGCTTCGTCGTCGTCGTCATCGTCACCGCCGCCGGGAATGATGGGGGCAGGCCCGCCGCCGGTCTCCCAGTACCAGATACACTCGTTCTCCTCGGTGCAGATCTTCCAGCGCGGACAGTCATCATTCACCAGACACTCGACACACTCGCCGTTCTCCGGATCACAGACGCCGTCGCCGCAATCCACGGGCTCATTGACGCAGGCATTGTCCACGCAGGCATCGTTCGTGCATAGATCATCATCGTCGCAGTTGGCGTCCTCGATGCACTCGACGCACACGTTATCGACGCAGAACGGGTTTTCTTCGCCGCAATTGTCCTCCTCCAGGCACTCGACGCATTCGCCCGTATCAGGCTTGCAGAAGCCATCGCCACAATCCTTGAGATTATGAACACAAACATTGGCCTCACAAGCTGCGTCGGTACACGGATCGCCGTCGTCGTCACAATCGGCCGCTTCCAGGCAATCGAATACCGTGATCGGCAGGGAATATGATGCGTAAGACCCCCCGCAAACATCCTCTGCATGCGCACGAACGACCAAATCATGGGCACCAGGTGCAATGTCCGGCACCGTGACCGAAAACGTTTCGGTTCTGGTAATTGAAATTGACCCAGGCCAAGATGTTGGCGAAGCATAATCTGGGGTGTTTTCACAATGCTCTACTCCCCCGATCAGGACTTTCGTGCTGCGCCAATGGTAGACCGTCCAACCCCAGACACTCCACTCGCTAGTTACTCAAACTGACCGATTTCATGCCGCCAGGAGCTTTTCCAGGCGGCGGAGTACCGGACGTTCATGACTGACTTTGACCACATCGTTCACCGCCTCTCGCCAGACCGCGCGTTGCAGGTCGGCTTT